>JAJRQO010000014.1 GCA_024280215.1 Candidatus Zixiibacteriota bacterium | reverse complement strand
CACATCCGGTTCCTTACCTGTTTTGCTTTTAGGTTGTTCCTCGCAATAATCAAGCGTGCAAGAAACAGGTAAGGTATGTGGTCGAAAAAAGGGGGCGTAGTCGGGCAGTGACCGAAGCTACAATACCCTTGCTTCGCAACCAGTTACTGGTTGTCGAAAGTAGACTTGTTTAGAAAACAATTCTACTCCTAAAATAGGTTGTCAGACCTATTTAAGCAAGGGTTTTGTTGCGGAGGAAACAACCGACGAAAGGGGGCGTTTTTAATCTTTTTACGACCACGACATAAGTGGTCGTATCCATTCGTAGAATGGAATGGTTTTAGAGACTTATGATGTTCGTCGCTTACGACAGTAATAGCATAAGTCTCCCATCTCTATCTTTCTTCTACAGACCGAGCATTTACTCTGAGGAGTGTAATATGTTCGGGTTTTTGGGAACTGTTTTTTGGTAGTTTTTCTCATACTCATTTCTTCCAAGACAGTTCTCGAATTGACTGGGTGCTGTTTACATGTTGTTTAATAAACGTCATACCAACAGCAACCGCATCATACATATTTTGCCAGTATTTTACTTTCCATACTTTATCTGATTTCAGAAATGGAATCAATTCTGGAAAGTAGGTTATCAAGACTTCGGAAACCCTCTTTTTTGTAGCATTTCCGTCATTACAAATTTGTTTTCTGATTGCTCTCGGATCAAATTCATAATGTCGAATTCCGCTCTTTTCTGATAGGCTTTTAATTTTATTGATAACCATCATCAACCGTAAATTATTCTGTATCTGAGAAAACTGATTTTTCTCAAGTACGATATAATCTAGGTCAAGAGTCTTAATCCATCGTTTGGTGATTTCTTCGATATGTTGAAGGATACTGCTTTCGGAGCCTTGTCTGATTGACTTAACTCCATATTCGACTAATTCAGTATCCTCGAATACGGCGAATCCCAAATGTTTTGTTCCCGGGTCAAGACTCAATATCTTTATTTTATTTCTCAGCATATTTGTTGAGAAGATAAAAAAATAAAGCAGACTGTGATTTCTTGATTTTACCGATAGGTACTTTCTTTACTTCCTCATATGCTTTTAGAATGATTGATTCATCATGTCTTAAAAAGATTTGATGAAACAACTCTATTCTCTCCTCCTCTTTGAACTCTTTGGCAATCTCATTTGCCAAACTCTCTTTTGTTTTTGCTTTCTGTTGTGTGTTTGTCATTTTTGTTTTTGTTAGTTATTTAGAACTACGTAGTTTTTTTATTTGATTTGTCAGGATACATCTCTTTCTGAATCTGTTGGAAATACTCCAAGAAAAGTATTTCAATTGGGCAGTTGAGAGCGACTGACAACTTTATAGCGTTAGCTAAAGACGGTATTCTTGTGCCAGTTTCCCAACGATAAATATCGTTCTCCTGCTGAAGCTTCAACAATTTGGCAACGTCCTGTTGTAGAAGATACCGTTTTTTACGGTATCTTCTAATCTGATTAATCTTAATTTTGCTTACATCACAGGACATAAAGTACAATTTTTGTTTTAGTTTTTATTTTTGTTTTTGACTTCTCTCACACGTTATAACAACCTTGAAATACAATCAATCTGCCAAGACGCTACCTCTTTGGGGATAACTCCGTTTTTATCCATCGACAACAAAAGGAGGCATATTGGTATGTCTATTATTGTTATTCTATTGTTTTGTTTTAAAACAGGAAATTTTACAGGACTGTCAGAATATAGCAAATCGTGCATTGTTTGATTAATTTGCAGACCTAAATTATTAATGCTACATTTGGATAATGTCTCCAGACATATTTATCCACAGAAACATTGCATTTTGGTAGCGTTCTGGCAGATTATGTCTCTCTATCACAATTTTGAGTAATAGGTATAATGCTCCTCTATGACAATTACAAAAGAACAAATACAAACATTTAAAAAGATGTACGAATTGAGATATAACATAGAGTTATCCGATGAAAAAGTATTGGACATTATAAATAACTTTCTATCCCTTATAAACATAATTAAAGAAAATGAATCACGTCACAATTTACGTTAGAAAATCTACTGAATCTGAAGAAAGACAGATTTTATCTATAGATTCACAGATCAAAGAATTAAAAGACTATGCCAAACGAATGGGTTGGATAGTCGACAAAGTATTTTCTGAAAGTAAATCTGCTAAAGCTCCGGGCAGAGAAGTATTTAATAAGTTATATAACTTGATTGAAAAAGGTGAGACAAACGAACTGCTCTGTTGGAAACTTGATAGATTGGCTCGCAATCCTGTAGATGGCGGTGCTTTGATTTGGGCAATGGAAGAAAAGAAATTAAATAACATCCATACTCCCCAAAGAACATTTTTAAATTCAGGTAATGACAAATTCTGGCTCCAACTAGAATTTGGTATGGCTAAAAAATATATTGATGATTTGAGTGATAATGTAAAACGAGGTCTCAAGGCTAAACTTGAAACAGGATGGTACCCATCCCAAGCACCACTGGGCTATTTAAACAATAGAGATGACCATACTATCATTCCTGACCCCGAACGGTTCTCTATAGTCCATAAAATGTGGAAATTGATGCTTACAGGTGCTTATTCTGTTCCCCAAGTACACAAATTAGGAACTGGTAAATTTGGTTTACGCACAAGACAATATAGATCAGGTGGCGGTAACCCAGTTAGTTATTCATCAATTTATTATATTTTCTCAAATCCATTTTATTATGGGATGTTTGAATACAAAGGGCAAATATACAAAGGTAAACACAAACCGATGATTACTCAAAAAGAGTTTACTAAAGTGCAAAACATTATTCACACACCTGTTTCAACCAGACCTAAACAATATAAATTCAAATACACAGGATTGATTAAATGCGGTGAATGTGGAGCTTCGGTTACAGCCGAGCATAAAACAAACCGATTTGGCAGTAAATATATCTATTATCACTGTACCAAAAGAAAGGTTCCATGTTCTCAAAGATCAATCGAAGAAAAACAATTAAACGATCAATTTGAAACGTTTATAAATTTAGTTACATACGACCAATATTTATTGGACTACTTACTGCATATAAGTGAAACTCAAAAATCTCCTGAAGAGGTCAATATCAAACAAGAACTTACTTCTCTTAAAAAGAGAATAACACTAAACGAAAAGAATAAAGCAGAACTACTGCAGATAAAAATAAGGAATCTACTCACTGATGAAGAATACTTGGACAAAAAAAACGAATTTGAGAAAGAAAAGGATATGCTTGAACAAAAACTAAAACGAGTTACTGAAGGATTTGATGAAGCCAACAGGCGGACAATCACTACTTTTAACTTTATGAAAAAACTAAGGGAATCCTTTATTGAAGGGTCAATTGAGAACAAAAAAGAAGTCATTTACAAAATCGGTTCGAACCCTATTTTGACAGACAAAACACTGCGAATGTTAGCCAAAGAACCATTTGATAATATTTTCAATCTGGTCAAATCCTTTAGACCCTATAATCTTCGGTTCGAACCCTTAATTCTTGGCTTACCTTACGAAAAAAACCCTGCTTTAAGCAGGGCTATTTCATTGGTACGGGCATTAGTGAACGACGTTCGAACCTTTTACTACAAAAATCAATAGTTATACACAAAGTGGTAGCACCTGCGGTAGGGTAAATTCTAAGAATACTTTCTAATTTTTGTATCCTATTTAATCAAGTTCTAATATTTTCTTTGCTCTTAATAAAACATGGTCATAAGTCATGATTGTCATATTATGATAACTTGAATTTAGAATGCGAAATGCTTCTTTTTGTTCATTATTCCAATCATTTGATCTTCCAAAAATTAGAATACAACGAGGTTTAATTGTTTTGACATTATCTACACGCTCAAGGAATTTAACACTATTAGCTTCACGTTCAACTTCATAAATATACTTTGTTGCTTGCGTAACAGCTTTAATTAAATCAGTAGATGGAACATAATTTCCGTGGTCTTGAGCATTTGCCCAAAACAGTAAATTTCCATCAGGTCTCTTAATTTCTACAATATCTAAAAAGCCATCATAAGCCTGCATTAAATAATCTGTAATATTAGAAATATCAATTTCACGTTCATCAAGTATTCTCACAAACTCACTACCAAGAACCCACTCATTGCGTTGTAACCACTCTTGCCATTTTTGCTCAACTAAATCTTGTCCGAGCATGGTTTCAAATTCCCTAACAGCATTTATTCTAGATTGATATTGCAAACCAGTTATCAACTCTTCAGGTAATATATTATTACTAACAATGAAATCTAATAATTGTTGTTTGTCAGGATTGTCAAAAATAGCTTTTAGGTGTTCTATACTTGTTTGATCAAATTTTTCGTCTAGCGGAATATATTTTTTTATTCCTTGTTTGAAAGGTTCATAGTTATTTGATAAAAATTCAAGTAATTCCTGAAACTCGTCATTGTCCAAAGTTAGTTCGCTTTTGGGATTTGAAACTTCAAGTGTTTCAGGTTCAAAATTAGTTTTATTGTAACGACCGATTTTTAAGGCAATATCTTCTTTATCACTTTTATGAGGAATTTTCCATAATGCAACTCTTGTTACAGTTTTTACCTTTTCTTTAAGTAAACCAAAAAGATATTCAATGCCTTTTTCAGTTCTCTTAATTACTGTCATATTTATATACCTTATTTAACTGTTTATATTATCTACATATAATATGCACCTAAATCCACAATAAGGCAATTACACATCTTAAACAAAGTGAAAAACCGCCTCAAGAGGCGGTTTAAAAAAATAAAACAAGCTCTATGATAGAGCTTGAAGTATCTTTCCTGAAACATCTTTGATTCTCTGAATTGAATTGATTAGTGTTTCTTTTTTGCCTTTGTAGAGTTGGATATAGTCGCTAAATGCGGTATTAGTATCAAGACCAATAGACTGACAAACAACATAGGCAACTGCTTCGGCTTCTGTCTCTTTCTGAGTCTTAGAAAGCTTCTCTCCTGTGTGATGTAAAAACTCATGAGCCAACTCATGGACTTTCACACTAAAATCTTCAGCTGGTGTCAAACCTGAACGGATAGTTATTTTACCTCCTGATGAACAGCCAACGGCGTGTAAGGAATCCGAATACTCAAGAGTAATACTATTAGCAGAAATAAAATTATTAAGCATTTCCTGATAATGAGTCGGATCACCTTGCACACGTGCGAATTCAGGCAGTTCATCTCCGTCAGTTTGGCTAATGTCAAAAACGTGAACGGCTTTGAATCCGCTAATTTCAGAAACATTAGAACTGTTATCATTATTTTCAACAGATTCTTTCTTGAATACTAACGGAGCAATAATAGTAATGCCCTTCTCGCCTTTTTTGACAAATCGACCAAGCTTTTTCCAAGTGTGAAAGCCAGAGGTATGAGTTGCGTTTGGTTTCTGAAGAGCTATAAGCATAACGTTTCTAAAACTGTAATGATGAAATATACTCATAGTTTTGAGATACTTTTTTAATTCATCACTTTGACCGTTCTCAAGAGATTCAGTTAATGATGTGAGAGCGTTTTCAATTAGTTGTTTTGCTTTGTTGTTTTTCATAAAATTTCTCCTTCGTTAAATGGGTTTTTGGTTCCTTCACCCACCGGCAAGAGGGACCCAAAAAAACCATGAGAAGGAGAACTCCCCTATTTTAAAAACAACAAAGCAAATATGAAATTACGCTTGATTATTGAGCGAGCTATATATAAATCAGAGTGGTATTTGTAAGAGAGATGATTTTACATAATCGACATTATTTCTAACATTCAATTTTTTCAGCTAATTTTTTTAAGAAATCATAATAACTATTTTCAATATGTGATGTTTTTAAATCACTAAAGATTTCACCTTTGAGTTCATTTAAAAATGATTTACATTTTTCACTTTCCAGGCTCGAATCATTTAGCCAAATAGAAACACCGTTGAGTTTTCCACCAGCTAGATTCAAAGTTGGTTCTCCAGATATCTCAGAATATTGCTTACGAATTTTGTTAAGTGCCTTTTTTATAATAGTATCCTTTATAAAATCTTCACCTGTGATAGAAGAACAATCTTCATCAACATCCTTGTAAGTAAACCATTCCCCATAACTATGTGACTCAATATATTTTTTCTGACATTCAAGAGCAGGCTTATCACAATCACTAATAATAATGCATTTGCGTCTAGCAAGTCCTAGCATAGGGCTAATACATTTTATCTGTTTAACTCCTTTTGCATGACAAAGACCAATGCCCTGAAGTTTCTTTTTAAACTCCTTCATATTCGTAGGTAAATTACTAATCGCTACTTGAAACAATCTTTTATCTCTCCAACCCTCAAAGATAATATTGTTTTCATTAAGAGTTTCAAAGATACTATATCCGAGTGCATTATAAATTACTTCTTCATCAACAAAGTTAGATTCATCTGCTTTTGTTATAGATGTTTGCTCTTTTTGTTTCTTAACAATTATATGTCGACCGATATAATCTCGATCAATCATAAATATTGAATGTGTTGTAAATATGACTGTATTAGTTTTCGCTATCTTGATTAGCTCATCTCTTAAGTATCTTGCCCCTGATGGATGTAAACTAACATCAGGTTCATCTATTAACAAAAGAGTATTACCAATAGTGTTCGTTTGTACTTTAATAGAAATTAAAAGAAGGAAACTTACAAATCTCTTAAAACCATCGCTTCTCTGAGCAAAATCCCAGCGGTTCTTTTCATGAATTGAAGCATCAATGTTAGCACCATTTGGCTCAAGATTAAACTTAACATCTTTGTACTCCTTCCAAACTTTCCTGAAGTGGTTTGTTGTGTGAACAGCTACTCGTGACAATAAGTTTCTTAAAGCGTTCTGAGATTTTGTTTGAGCTTCATTAAGCTCCTGCTGAATATCAGCTACACCTGCTAACGAAAACATATTCTTTAATGGAATACAACTATCGGGATTAACCGCAAAATCAGCTAACACAACCGAAGGAGGCAATAGATTCTTTTCATCATATTCCCAAAAAATGACATCAGGTAAATTAGAATCAACTGTATCTGTAATTTCCTCACTTACTAAGTTATCAATATCTTCAAGCGTAACTTCATCTAATTGTTCTTCGGGTATATCTGAAAAATCATCGTGATTTATAAGAACAAAATTCTTAAGTAAAGCCTTCTTGTCTTTTCCAACTACAACTTCTAATTCCGGAGGACAACTGGCATTAGGTTTTTTCCAATTCCCTGATATGATGTAATCGTCATCCAAAGACCAGTATTTGGCATTTTTAGTTTGCTTTTCAACATCTATTTCATAAAGTCCTTCATTTCTGAGAGAGATTATTTCAGAAAGGTTATAATACTTTCGTCCTTTTTTTAAAAGTACTTCATCACCTTGCTTTGAAAGTATTTTTACTTTGCAATTATTATATATCGATTTTAATTCCTTGGAATTCATTTCTAGAACAAAGAGAATAGTAGATTCACTGATAGGTTGTTCATTCGGTAATGGTTCTCTGATATCTGTCTTTGTTGGCATCGCATTTGCATCTATCATCGATAATGCTCGCAAGACATTTGACTTACCTGATTCGTTGATACCAACTAATATTCTGCACGTAGGTTCAAAATCAATTGTAATATCTTTTAGTGATCTAAAATTCTTAATCTCTGCTCGTTTAATCTTCATAATTTCCCTTCTTAGTTAATTAATCCCCCTTGTAACACTACATTTTTGGTATAGTATCGCAATAGAGTACGATTATGAATTAGGATATGCTTTTTTATAATAGCTTAATAAAACATCATAACCTTCGTCCTCGGGTCTATACTCTTCATTATCCTCAAGTGCTGTAGTTTCGAATAATATTGGATTGGCTGTACCCAGTTCTGAAATTGCTTCCCAAGTCTTTGTTGCTCCATCTTTTGGGGACGGAGCTGAAAATATCTCTTTAACAACCACTTTTTTAATTCTCCTAGTTAAAATTTAAAATTACTTTTTGTAATAACATTACTACTGTTTTCAACTATCGCAATCTCTTCTGGAGTTAGGTCATATAGTTTATATACTAATTGATCAATTAAAAAATTAAGAGATTTTATTTTTACGGATAATTGCGAATTGTTTAAATAACTATTTTCATTTGTATAGTTGTTCATCTTATTGACATACTCAACAAATTTTTCTTGATCTACCAATGATATTGGTTTTATAGGAAATATTCTCAATTCTTTAATTTTAAATTGAGGAAAAGTTGTTCTTTGTAATTTCCCAAAAGTATGAATAAACCAAAATGATATAAGTCGTGAATTTAATAAGCATTGCAAATATTTTATATTTGATTGATTATCGGTAACTTTGATAATCATACTATTGTTATCATTGATAGCATTTTCTGTTATATAACAACAATGAATGGAATATGGTGGTTTAGCTGGTATCTGTCTTACTAATAGCCTATCTCCATTAAATAATTCTGCTTTTCTAGAACGAGAAAGATTTTTACCATATTTAATGTATTGATTACTCCAATCACATTTATACCTTTTCACATCAACACCATCAAGATATTTGATCCAATCTTCACCTTTTTTTTCTAAAGAATGATATACTCGGTTTTCTTTCATTGTCTTTGTTTGTATAGGTTTACCTTCACCTACAGTGTATGCTTGAACACCATTCCTAACTTCTGCAATTGAAGAAAGTAATATTGATTGAGAATTTATCTTCCCACAAATCTGACCAATTATGCTATCTTGGGCATTGATATTACTTATGATGTGATTTCTATTATTGATATAATGTTTTGTATGTTGCTTATTAATATTTACAATACTATCCTCTGTCCATTTATAAGTACTTAGAGAAGGATCTCCATTTTTACCGAAGAAAAGCAGGCATGTATCTACACTAGCATTCTCAAATACTGATTCATAATTAAATACTAGACGAATATTTCTTGTTTTGTCTAGAATAAAATAGCGTAAGTCAGAAGTTGTTGACAAAGTTAACCAGTTGTTAGGGATTATAAAAGCGAATAAGCCGTTATTACTGATTAAATTATATGATTTTTCGATAAATAATATATATAAATTTATTTTGAATTGAGTTAATGAATAGTTTTTTTTGTAAACTTTCTTATCTGAATCAGACAAGTTTCCCCTTGAAAATATATATGGTGGATTAGCTATCACAATATCAAAACCATTTTTCTCACGAAAGACATCAGCAAAATTTAATTTCCACAAAAAGAATGGGCTAGTATTTGTTCGTTGAAATTTTTTGACATCTTCCAATTTACTTTCTTTACCCTTTTTTCTTATTGTAGTTTCAATTAAATCCCATGTAAGTTCATCTATTTTCTTATGAATACGATCTTTTTCGCTTTTATGATGGACACTAAAAAATCGTTCATGTAATTCCAATAGCTTATCAGCTTTTGATTGTGTTTCTCTCTCACCATAAAACCCAAAATCATCTTGATTATCATTTTGGGGTTTATCAAAAGCTTTTATTTGTTTTTCAACTTCCTTAAGAAGTTTATTGAGTTCTGCCTTTTTTACTGTAGTTAGCTTATTGTTTTTATGAAATTCAATATAATCTCTTGATAATTTATTTTGCTGTTTTTTGAGTCGCTTAAGGATTTGCTCTTTTTCTTCGTGTTTTTCAAAAAATCGTTCATCAATGAGTTTAATCCCTTCATATTCCTCAAGAAGACTATTACCCTGCATTATCTTATAATCAAGGTTAGGTAAAGGCTTAATATGCTTGTAATTTTCTTCATCAACTATTAACGAAAGCCACAGTCGGAGTTTTGCAATTTCGACAGCACCTAAGTCGATATCAACACCATGAAGCGAATCCTGAATAGCATCTCTTTTAAAGTCATAAACGTTTACTTCTTCATTAGGATTGATAAGCCGAGCTAAGACAGACCTCGTTTTAACAATCTCACTCATCATGCCAACAAGAAAAGCACCAGAACCTACTGCTGGGTCACAAACTTTTATTTCAGCAAGTTTTCTATCAATTAGTTCATTATGTTCTCGAATGGACTTAGGAAGTTTATATTTGTACTTTCCTTTTTCTACACCCTTGTCAGACACTAAAGCATCATTTTCAAGAGCAGTTTCTCCATGCTTAATAAGTGTTTCAATATCTTCTCTCTCAACTTGCTCTTCCAACTCAGTAGTCAGATAATTGATTAAACTTTCCTGACACATATAGTGAACGATTTCTCTTGGAGTGTAGTATGTACCTTTGGATTTTCGGTCTTTAACTTCAAGCAAATTCTCAAATACTTTACCAAGCATTTCAGGGTCAACAGCAACTTCTTTTTCAAGAGGTTCGTCTTCTTTGACCGTAAAATTATAACGGTCAAAAACATCAAGGATACCAGTTCCGATATCACCCTGTTTAGTTTTTGTTTTATTTGAGAACAATTCATCTGGAATCAAAATGTCAGTATGAACCCAATCATAATCGTTCAATGGGTCAAAAAGACCACCATTCAAAAAAGGAACCTTGCATTTAAACGGACTATAATAGTCAGCCTGCCTTTCAACTGCAAGTGCCTCATAGAATAAAGGCTCAAGAATATCATTAAAGAAATTGTCATAACTCGACATTTTGCCTTCAAACAGAAGTTTTAAAAAGTTTTTTGGTCCCGTTCCCCAAGCTTCGTTTCGAGCAACACCAAACCATCCTTTTTTCTGAAGGAAATATAAGAAGACTATCTGCCCGAGAAGCTTCTTTGAAAAATCTACAGTATCTACACCCTTCTCTTCGAAGTCAGCTTTAATCGCTTTATCTTTCTGGACAATCTTATCTAAGGATTCTTTGATTTCCAAAAATAGTCCTCGATACTTTTCAAAGAATTCTTTTGTAACAGTTTCAATACTGAAAGCATTTTCTAAGTCCAATAAAGACGGATCATTATCCGAATTCTCTAGAATCGGCAATAAACTTGTTTGAGCAGTGTGACTGTTTTCATGTTCACCTACTAAAAATGAATACCGTTTAGCAGGAGTAAACTCTTCTTTAATTTTCGGTGAACCTTGCTTTGTTGTGTCAAATTTATATTCCATCTTCACAAAAGAAAAACGCCAATCTTTTTCATTTGGAGATACAAATGCAACCAAAGCGGCTTCTTTATATTGACCACCTTGACTTTCTTTTAAATACTTTGCTACAAAATTTCTAAGTTTAGAACGTGCCCTCTCAAGTGAAGTAGTTTTACTCAACTTAACAATCAAAACATCTAACTTACGACCTTCACTATCAGTGTACTTACCAACACGATCTAGAGAACTTATATGACTTCTAAAGTCAGCAAAAATCATCTGTCCTGTTCTAGGTCGAGGGAAAGGAGCGGATTCTAAGTGATTTAATAGATTTTTAATAAAAACAGAAAATTGTTCTTTATTAAAAGGCTTTTCTAAAGTATCACGTATGAGTTTTTTGGCGGCTTCTTTCTGCATATTAATCCCCAATTAAATATTCTGATAAAATAACTTCCCTCGGACCCGCTGTCTTAGCGGATGATTCCGCAAGATGACCCTCAAGTAGTTCTACTGGTATGTTCTTCTGAAGTACAGCTAACATTTTAAGCGGTTTAAAATCATTTTTCATCACACTATTCATTTCTTTTAATGCTGTTTTTGTAGTCTGACGAGGTAAACCACCTTCTTCTAATTGCTTCATTACTTTTTTGAAAAACTGTTCCTGTTCTTCTGTGAATTGTCGAAAATCAAGTATGGCTCTGAGGATTTTGAGAAGCTGTGTAGCTGTATCCCTTCCACCTTTTAGTTTCACCTCAGGTACATCATCAGTAGTTGCAAAAACAAATGCTTCCTTGTTCTTTTCTAGAAGTTTGTAAAAGTCAGCACCGAGTTTTTCTCGTTTAGTAGAACTTTTAGTTTCAAGTGTTTTAGCAGTTTCTAAAAAATCTATTTCAACAGACTCTCCCTCACCACTCATATAGAATTTTTGTAATTTCCCTTTAATAAAGTAAGTTATAAGACTATTGCCTTTTCCTTTTTCTTTACGTGCTGTTCGTGCTTTTCTTGGAAGCCTTTTAATTTGCTCAAATAAATCAGGATCATTATCCCTAATATTTCTAATTACGTGAAGATATTTAAGACTACTTTCCTCTTCTCCATCCTCACCTGTGATTGTCTTCTTTGATATCAATCTATCAAACATTTCATGTTGCTCTATCGGCTCCCCTTCAGTGAGTAATCTCGCATCTGCTCCAAGTAATGAGATAAAAGCGTGAATTTTTGCTTCTGCTGATTCCTTTAGTTTAATTTCATCATTTGATCGCTTTGTAGGAAAAAAATTAAATGTATAAATTTTGTCAAAAGCAGTATCTACCCGATTGATACGTCCCACTCTTTGCATTAGTCGTGTTGGATTCCAAGGAATATCATAATTAATTACTACATTTGCACTATGAAGATTTACACCTTCTGATAGGACTTCAGTAGCTATTAATATTCTGTAATCATCTTTTGGATATCTAGCTCTGGCATCAAAGTTCTCAATAACTTTTTCACGAGTATTGGCACTTGATTGTCCAGTAAATGACAAGATTTGATCCTTAAACTTGTTATTCAAATGTTTGGTCAAATAGTCTGCTGTTTCTTTTGATTCTGTAAAAACTAGAAGCTTATTGTCTTTAAGAACTTTTTGAGAAGATAATACTTCAATAAATTTAAGAAGTTTAGGGTCACGGTTGATTGTTAACCATAAATCCCGAATACGTTTCAATATTGATAAATCATGTTCTAAATCTTTTTTGAATTTTTTATCAAAATCAGAGGCCTTATACTTTTGTGCTTTATCTTCTTCAATAAGTTTCAGAATTCTATTTTCATCATCATTTTCCAATAATTCAAATATCTTGTTTGAATATTTTTTACTTACGTAAACTGCCCCTTTATCAAATTGCTCAATAAACATCTCATATGATGAGATGAATCTATCAATTGTATTACGAAAAGCAAAAAAACTACTTTCAAGACGTTTTACTATAAGAATTTTCATAAACCTGCCCATATTACGATTGGCAAGTTGTTCAGGTTGTGTTACTTCTCCCACGTAATACAACATTGCTGTATAACGAGCATATTTGAACTTCTGGGCAAGTAATGTAATTGTTTCACTAAATATTTTATCCTCTTCGTCACTCAATTCGTAATAGATTGGTGACGGATCAATAACTTCAGGAAACTTAAGACCTTGTTTCTTTAAATCATCAGGAAAATATTTTTCAATCTCCTGTCTCGTTCGACGCACCATCAAATATTTCAATACTTTATCTCGTATCTCACGAGCGTTTTCTTTGACCGCTTGAATATATTCAGTTTGATCTTTTTGTCTATCGAGTCCCTTAAGCTTACTCTCTAGTTTAGAAAAGAATCGTTCAAGGTCAGGTGTACCAGGAATAGTACTCTTTCTAGATTTTTGAAATAGCTTAATCTGTGCAAGTATATCCTTCGGTGAATTATTGAATGGGGTTGCTGTTACTAAAACAACTCGTTTTCCTCGACAAATTTGAGCAAGCTTTTCATAGGTGATGTTTGTTTCGGTTCTAAAACGATGAGCTTCATCAATGATAATATTTTTATATTTTTCTACTCCTCGTTTTATGAGAGAATCAAGCTTTCCCAAAGATTCAAAATCTGAGCTGACCCGAAAATCAGAAAACACGTTTGGCCATGACCCTGGGTTTTGTTTATCCAATAATACTGGTGGTGCAATAACCAAAGTCCTACCATCAAGTTGACTGGCAAGCATAGCCGCCATATATGTTTTCCCTAAACCAACAACATCAGATATGAAGGCTCCGCCATATTCATCAAGAATTTTTTTAGCATTTAGAACAGCCTGTTCTTGATATTCGAGACGCTTAAAGTCAATCGGCTCATAATCAAATATGACTCCACCTGTTTGAGAAATTTCATCTTTAAAGTATTCATAAAGAAATTTAAGATATAGTTGATAAGGAGTGACAGTGTCATTGAGCCAAGTTCTTTCTTGAATAGTATCAATATACTTATCTTTAACATCAACAGAATCTAACCATAGCTGTTCAAATTTATCTTTTGCGAAATCGTAATCATTTGAATCTTTGAGTTCGACATTAAACTCTAAGTTGTCAGACAATCCTGATTGAGTGAAATTACTAGAACCTGTAATTACTCTACCTACATCACGATCATCTTCAGCAAAAGTCATAATGTATAGTTTGGCATGGATATTTTGAGATGGATATGCACGTATCTCTAATTTGCCAGAACGAAGCCATTCAAGGAATTTATGAACACCTTCTTCAATTTCTTTCTTGTCATCTGAATTGCCAAGTTCAGCAACTACAGCATTAGCAAATTCTTCCTTAGTCTCAGCATGAGAGAATGGAAGCACCTCTTGCTTTGACTGATTGATCAAATCTAATGTTTGCTTACTTGTTGAAATACCAATAAGAATACGGATTTTTTCAGTATTTTCAAGAGACTTATAAATGGAATAGAAACCACTTGTATAAAAATAACCTACAAGCACATCAAAAAACTTTGTATCTTTAATCAGTACATTAAAGCGATCTAGCAATCGCCTATCTTTTTCGTTTGTTATAAAAGTTAAGTCTGTTTTCATATCTCTTATTATTTTTCAATTATATTCTTATTAAGTAAATTCTTTAACTCTTCAAGAACTATTTCAAAGTCAGGTAAATCATTGAGCTGATGAGCAAGTCCCCGTTCCCAGTATCGCCCTGCTTCTTCAGTGCGTTCTTTATTAAAAAAATCTTCTGTCTTGGGCGTTGGGATATTTTTAAACTCACATTTCCCTTTAAGTATCTCCCATAATCTCTCATTTGAAAAGTCGTCTTTATATTTTTTCAATAAAATCCATACATCATAGTAATCCCGACTTTTACCTCTTTGTAAAATAGATCGAAGTTTCTCTGACAGAACTTCTTCTAATGAGTAAACCGTCATTTCAGATTCTATATCGTCAGAATATCCAGAATGTATTTTTCTTTTTACAGGCTCGGAAATAAGTCTTTCTTCAAAAGCAATATCAACCCGAACGTTGTTTTTTTGTCCGCTTGATTTTCTAAGCGGACCATCATACCCAAGTTTGAATTGGACAGAAAGTAACTCATCTCCTGTTTTTGGATATTGCGAATATTCCAAAATCCTCATAGTTAGCCCGAACAGTTTACCAACCTTTTCAACTGTTTCTTGAAAAATAGATTTTACTTGTTTAGGGGTAAGCTTTGCCTTTGCAGTAAAATCAAGGTCTTCGGAAAATCTCCATTCAGGGTAATAGAATTTTTTAAGTACAGTGCCACCTTTAAATAAAAGACTTTGATTAAACAGTTCAACTTGAGCCAGAGCCATCAGCACTTTTGACAAGACGTAATCTTTTTCTATTATTCCCGGGTCAATTTTTGCTTGAGCCGCTAAGGTACGGATTTCAGTTGCATCTATCATAGATTAGTGCGTTCTCCACTCAATTAAATTATGTGAATCAACATTTACTTTTAGATTCCACTCTTTGTTTTCTTTGCCAGTCGCCCCTTTATTACTTGGGTCTAATACAGCAAGATTCGGAGTTATATTCTTCAGAAGTTCTTTTCTGATTTTAGGCTTACTGATTTCCAGAATATCAAGAAGATAGCCAAGACGTTTGACAATTGCTCCGTTTTTCATTTTCAGAGCATATTCAAGTAATTTATTTTGATCTAAATCTTTTCTTCCGTTCCATAAGCCTTTGGCAACTTCAACAATCTCTCCGCAATAACGTGGTTGGTCTAAACAATCTATTATTGTTTTCTCTTGGTCAGCTACTAAGATTTTCTGATTTCCGACCCAGTGTTGCTCATAGCCAAAAAACTTTTCTTTTTTCAGTTGAATAAACTTTATTTGAATTCCTTGTATTTCAATAGGAAGTTTCCTCTTTTGAGTTGCTACAAAGATTGTTCTTGATGGCTGTTCAGTCCATCCGTAAAAAGAAAGAGCAGTCCAATAGCTGAGGTAATAAGGTGATAATAACTGAGAAGCTATAATAATACCTTCTTCAGTATATTCCCCTGCTTTCCAAGCTTCAGGTGGAATCAGTAGATACTTAGCTTTCTCAATACGTTGTAATTTACGTTTTTCAACCAAACGATGTATTATCTGTGAGGCTGATATATTAGTAATGTTTAATAATCCTGCAACATCAGAAACAGTAAATACCTTAAGACCCTTGCTCCCTACCGTAGCAATCAGTTCAGCTTCTTTTGCCCCTAATCCAGTCATTTTATTTTGGTTAATCATTATTGTCTTTCATACAACAATGATACAACAAATAAATAGCTGTTGTCAAGTAGGATTTTTATTTACAACTATGTTATTGTCCATATTAGAAAACAAATTATAGTCCTTATTTTACTTTAATAGCTAAGAGTAAAATATAATTATTCTTATTTTACTTTCAATTGTATAGTAATAGAGATAAACAGAACTAACAACAATCATGTCCTTGCTTATCTATATACGTCAAGAAGTTATGAAAATAAGTAATTTTTAGTTGATTTAAGTGCCTTAAATGAGTACACTTGCCCCCATGAAGAATGTAGTAGTCAGATGCCCTTTGCAAAAATCAGCCCAAATACGGACAGAAATAGAGCCTCTGATTTTCTACGAATATACGGTAATTGCACTACCTTAAGTCGTTGTCTGACAACATAATTTGCCCCGGTAGCTCATCTGGATAGAGCATCTGCCTTCTAAGCAGAGGGTAACAGGTTCGAGTCCTGTCTGGGGTATTTTTTCTACGCAATTCCCATAAACTCTTTGATTTTTTTGTCGGTAAAGACATATCGTTTTTGAAGTGGAGATGTCAAGGTCATCCCCTCAAGCGACTGGCAACGAGAAAAGGCGATATTTTAGTTTTGTGTTATTTGAAACACGTCCATTTTTCCATACGTAGAATTAGTTGAAGGTGGGCATCCATAGCATACCGTACATTGTAGTCCAACTTTGATAGAAGTTGGTTCACCATATTCATTAAGCGGAGGATTAAATTTACTTCTTTTTATAGCTTCCTCAACTGCGATTCCGAATCCTTTGCCCTTAGGTTCTTCTTTTATAATTTCCCATTCAATTAGACCTTTTTCATCTATGTTAATAATAACCTCGACGTAGCCTATAACATCATGAGAAGTATACCATGGAAATTTGACAGGAAATAGCATAACCAAACCTTTTTGGCGAGTCATTAAAGGTGAAAATGACATATTTGGCATATACGGTTCTTGTGGTGGTAGACCATAATCATCACCTTGACCATAATTTTCACCTGTACCATAAGCAAATGTATTACTTACCTCTTCAAAAGGATCAGGAACCACTTCTGAAAATAAAGAGTTAAGAGAGATTGGCTCATATACATTTTTTGGAGTCAGTATTGAAATTAGCATTGTTGGGCGTGAATATTCTCTTATGATTTTAATCTTAGCCATAAAACCGCTTGGAAAATCATCTGGTAACAACATTGCCAAAGAACCCTTAGAACTCTTACCTACAGGTTTTTCTGCTGGAGGTATTCCATTGCCACCAGCTTCTTTAATGTCAGAGACACTTACTACATCAGATTGGATACTAACTTTATCACTTTCTTTATTCTGTAACATTACAAAAAGAAAAACAATAAGTAAAAAAGTTCCATTAACAATCACTCCGCTTATACCCATATTTTTTGGGCAACTACGTTTTAATTCCCATCCAGGGTGTATTTGATATTTTTTAGATACTTCGGAAGACATGTTATTACCTCCATATAATACTATTTTAACCTAAATATTACTTACTAGTTCCGGTTATCTTTAATGAGTTTAGGGAGCCGTCAAGCAATCCACTAACACAACAGACAGGTGTCAAGTTGCTCTTTCCCACATACGAAACACACTTTTTTTGTGTTCTCTTTAATTCATCTTAAAGAAAAACGGTTATTTTTTCTGTTAATATTATCTTTTTAGTGAGGGGATGATATAAAAAGATATTAAAGTAATGTATAAACTCATCATAATTGAAGATAAAGTTTTATTACTACTTTTATTTAGTAATATTCTATTAAAATAGTCAAATCACATTATACATTTATATAGTATATACTATATAACTTATATCTAATAATGCATTACCTTAGCACATCTGTCAAGAATAAACTGTTTCTCGTTCTGTCAGTTCCTGATTCACGGAATGTGAATTGTGAACTGACAGAGTTACCAAGTGTCAGGCGTATCCGATTTCGTCGGAAAGCACCAGACACAACAGAAAAATATTGTTTTGGCAGAACCGCTAAAGGGTTCTTCCCTACTTTACTTTGTAGATAGTGATTTCCCTGTCGGAACCACAGGGGTTTCGACCTACTATTATTGATAGCAACTACGAAGATATTTCTTGTTATGCAATCTCCATAAAATCTTTAATCTTCTTGTCGGTAAAGACATACCGTTTTTGAAGCGGCGATGTCAAGGTCATCCCCTCAAGCGACCGACAGCGACTCAGGGCAACATACGCCTGCCCTGGAGCAAATGTCCCCCGTCCAAATTCTATATGCACTTTCTCAAAGGTCTTCCCCTGTGCTTTGTGAATAGTCACCGCCCACGCCAGCTTTATCGGAAGCTGGGTAAACGTCCCCGCTACTACAGGATTGATCTTATCGGTCTCTTCATCTAAAACAAATTTTATCGATTCCCATTTATTACTTACGATGTCATCAAAAGAACCATCATCGAAGAGAACCCTGACATATTCTTTTTCCGTTTTGACGATTTTCACAATATCACCATTGACCCATCTTTGACGAGGGTCGTTATGCAGGAGCATCACTTGGGCTCCCTCTTTTAATTCAAGATTCATAGCGGTTGGAAGTTCTTTTGCTTTGAAGTCATCGGTGATTTCCCCTGTGTAGGTACGTGGTTCTGGTGACAACTTTGACAGTTCAATATTGTTGATATAGTCAGCGACTTTATTGGTCGGTACAAGTGAAATAACAAATTCGTCCGATGGTTTTTCATAGATAGAATCGTAGCGATGGTTGATTAAGTCAATATCGGCATCATCAAATGAACAGACTCGCAAATTGTCCAACGCTTTAATAAATTCACCCTGTTCATCTTTGTCCTGACGATACATCTCGGTCAGTTCTTTTTTTATAAAGTTAGCCTCCTGATATACATGCGAATCAAAAAAGTATTGGCTTTTATAGACGGTTGAAAAATACTCTTCCTCATCTCGCTGTACAATCGGCGGAAGCTGAAACAGATCACCAATCGCAAAAACCTGCACTCCCCCAAACGGTTTACTTGAATCGTTGCCATTGATACGCATAAATTTGTCGATAAAATCAAGCAAATCAGCACGCACCATCGAAATCTCGTCGATAATAATCGTGTCAATCCGTTTGTACATTTTGGCATCTTCACCCCATTGTCTTCTGATAGTGTCAATCGTGGTGCGAGGGTGAAACTTGAAAAATGAATGAATCGTCTGCCCCTGAACATTGATTGCCGCTACCCCTGTAAAAGCAACAACTACAACTTTTTTACGTGTGGTAGTACGAAAATATTGTAAAAAGTTAGACTTCCCAGTACCCGCTTTACCAGTCAGAAAAACATGGTCATTACTGTATTCTAAGATATTAAAGACTTCTTTTTTCTCATCAGTCAAATCAAAAACAAGAGGTTTTTCAATATCAACATCTTTTCGGCTAATTCGTCTTTTGCCGATTCCTTTTTTTGCTAAAGCGATTTTAGACGCTGAGCTTTTTTTATTATCTTTTAAAATTTCATACTCCGATTTTATGCAAAAACTTTTCCAATATTTAATATACAAACTATGCAATGTTTATGGCTTAAAATCAATCACTTATCACAAGCAATATTATTGACTTATTATATCCATTATTTTATCTTTTCACATAGAAAAGATATACTATCAAATGAGGTTATATAGAAATGAAGATAAACTACTTTGAAAATTCAGTAACCGACACAAAGATAATCGCCACCTACGAAAGATAACCATTTGATTTTTTCTCAAAAATCTTTAGGGACTAATTGTAATCCCCATAATTAGAATCAAAACAATTCAAATATAAGGCTGGTAATTAAAACTCAGCCCTCTTTAATTTAAACACCACTAATCGCTCCTTGTTTATACTTGACATTATTGTCCATACATTTTATATTAGAAAACAATATAGAACAAAAAAGACCAAATAAAAACAGGAGGAATCATGCGTTTAAAACATGTTGGAGTATTTTCTTGGGGGTTAGTATCTTGTATCTGGTATGTCGGCTTAGGGCTTATTGTTGGTGGATTTATATCACTGATGACATTGCTTGGGTTTGCATTCAATACAGGAGATGAA
The DNA here is from genome assembly GCA_024280215.1 of Candidatus Zixiibacteriota bacterium. GTDB lineage: Bacteria > Zixibacteria > MSB-5A5 > GN15 > FEB-12 > QQUK01. Next base: position 44,340 of record JAJRQO010000014.1, on the reverse strand, counting down.
ACTGGTTTTCTTGGAATGATTTTTGGTATTGGGGCTATATTTTTTGCCCCTTTAATCCTCAGTTTTTTTGGATTTATCGGTGGGATTATAACAGCATTTATATATAATCTTTATGCAAAATGGACAGGTGGCATAGAAATGACATTCGATAACGAGAAAAACTTCTCTTCGTCTCAATCTGAGTAAAATCTAAATCTACTATCACAAGGTAGCCCACAAAACGGTCTACCTTTTTTATTGTGAGTATGCAAATCAGAAGAAATGAACGTGTCTATAAAAACATCAATATTCAGGGATTGTTTGTAAAAAGCTGGGATACAAGGATTCGAACCCTGATTCTGCGGACCAGAACCGCATGTCCTACCATTGGACGATATCCCAGTAGATTTCGATTTCAGCTCTATAGCTGAAGCAGATTTTGAATATAGTCAAACTATTGTACTTGTCAAGAAAACAGATAAAAATTCGCAAACAATATCGGCTACTTCTTTTTACGAATAAAAATTGCTTCACCCGAGATTTTAATCATCATCTCATTGGTCACAATTTCGTTTCGCAATGCTCTCGTATCACCTAAATCTACTTTTAGATTTTTGACATCAAATTTTGTGCCTTCACAGAAAAGCATGATAGATTTTGAAATAGGCATAATAGAAAAGCTATCACCAGCAGCATCAAGAATTTCTAATTTGGAATTATCCAATATTCGATACTCATAATTTTTACTTAAGAAAAGAATATCACGTTTTTCACGAATTTTCTTTTTCACTTCTTTATTAAAAAGAAGCATAATATTTCCAATGAAATGATCAGGCTCACCAATCTCAGGCATGACAACCTCAATTGAGCTAAAATCTTCTTTCATGCAAAAATCTAAAGCAGCGTGTCCATCGGTAAGATCTTTATCTTTTGGAAATTCAAAGATAGCAACATCCTCCGAAATCGACTCTTCTAATCTATCAATAGAGTCCATATCACCTATAACATAGTCAGGATCTATCTTTGCTTTAACAAAAAATTCGTAGCCACCATCAACCGCGACCGAGGTTTTATCTTCGATAAGATTTTTATAATATTCGACGTCTTCTTCTTTATAGTGACCATTTAAAAACAGTATAAATTTTTTCTTCATTTTGATAACTCGTATGCTATAGTTCCTGCTCCCTTGAGAGCAATTTTATCATCCATAATTACTTTAACGGGGATTTTAGAAAGTAATGTTTCCATTTTTCCTTTATGTACAAAACGTTCCATAAACCGCCCATCTTCCATCGCCATAATAATTTGTGGTACAATTAATCCCCCGAGGTACATCCCCGAAAGAGTCATCCCTTTTAAGGCAAGATTGGCTGCTTCCGACGCCAGACAGTCGATAAACAATTCCAATGTTTTTACTGCGACCTCATCATGACCAGATAAACCAAACTCAACAATCTTTGTTGGTTTATCTTTTGTTTTCTTAAACCAATCAGGCTTTGTAACCCGATTGTTGGAAAGCATAAACTCATAAATTCGTTCAAGCCCACTTAAAGATAATATATCTTCTGTCTCTACAAAACCCAAATTACTATAAAAATGTTCCCATAAATCTGCTTCTAATTGATTGCCTGGTGTAAAACCCGAATGGCCACCTTCTGATGCATACGGATGGTATTTTTTACCATCATAAAAGAGTAGACCTTCTCCAAGTCCACAACCTGCAGCAAGCAATCCATAGTTGCTACCTTTTACTTCTTTTCCTTTGTTAATGGTAAAAAGGTTTTCTTCTGTCAGGTAAAACAACCCTTTAGCCGTAGCCTCTAAGTCATTACAGAGCTTAACTTTTGAAAATTCGTACTGCTCTTGCAATTTGCTTCCATCAATTTTCCATGGGATATTGGTTGCCATTACTTTGTTATTGATTACAGGCCCTGCAACCCCAAAACATGCGACTTTTGTGTCAACTTTATTCTGTCGCATATACAAGGAAAGGATTGAATCAAACCCTGAAAACTGACTATTTTCATACTCTACCAACTTGGTAAACACAGGTTCTGAATTAATCGAAAGAACCCGAGCCAACAAAGTCGTATGAGCTGAAATATATCCTGCTAACATAAATTTAATTCCAATACAAGATTAATTGAGTTCTTTTACCTTTAGCACAATCGCATCGGCATCCATGCCAAGCATTTTATATAAATCGACAGGCTTTCCAGATGAACCATATTTTGTAACGCCCATTTTTGTTAACTTAGTTATATTACCAGAACTCATCATCGCATCCGCAATTGCAGTTCCTAAACCAGTTTTGACATTGTGATCCTCTAAGACAATTATGTTCTTGAAGCCTGCTAATGTTTTAATATCATCAGCATGTAAATCAGACCAATCTGAAATTGAATACAAAGCGAATGAACTATCTTTCTCGTACGCCTCCATAGCCGTTGCCAACATATTGCCAGATGAGACCACGGCAACATTTTCACCCTTGCGGATTTCTTCCATCCGACCATAACGGTACACGTACCCCTCTCCAAAGAATGGCGTCCCGTCAGAATTTCTGATTGTAGGAATCACCGAACGTCCCATGATAACGGCAAAGTTACCAGGAGTCGCTAAGACATAGCGTACAATTTTATCGGTTTGGTTTGGATCAGCTGGAGTGATAACTTTCCATCCAAAAGTTGAATTTAAAAGTCCAAAATAATCTATCGACTGATGAGTCATTCCATCTTCACCAACATTGATTCCACAATGGGTACAAAATAGTTTTGCATTGGCATGGTTGATATCATTAAGACGTGCTTGGTTGTATGTTTCTGCTACTGCAAACATTCCAAAATCAGCCCATACCCCTATCGCATTTTCTCCCGAAAGAGAACCAACTGTTGTTGCAGTAGAATGTTCTGTTATGCCAAACTGGAAAAAGCTGTCTGGATATTTTTTGGCAAAGCCGGCAGTCTTGACAGAACCTGCTAAGTCACAATCAAAGACACCAATATGAAAACCTTTATTATTAGCATTGGCATCAGCAACCGAGACTAATGCATTTCCAAATGCAGAACGATTATCACTTTTGTCATCAATCGCATAATTGATAGTTTCACCTTTGTTTACATTAGGATATGCCGGTTTTACAAACGGATATTTTTGTGCTAATTTTGTAGCAAATTCCGAAGTTCGCATCTGCTGATATTTCTCTAAGTCATTTTCCATACCAAGTTCAGCGAGTGCATCGGTTAACTGATTCGGTTTGACAGGAGCACCATGGAAGCCATGCTTGTTTTCCATAAATGAAATCCCTTTACCCATAACCGTATTTGCTAAGATCATAATAGGAGCACCATCATTGTGTTTAGCTTTGTAGAGAGCGTCATAAATCTGGTCGTAATCATGACCATCGATTTCTATAACCTGCCAACCATCAGCTTTCCATTCTTCTGTAAGATTCTGATGAAGCACGTCTGAGATGTCACCTGAAATTTGTAATTTATTATAATCGATAATCGTCGTCAGTTTTGATAATTTGAACTTAGCAGCAATTTTACGAGACTCGCCAATTTGACCTTTTTGCTGTTCCCCGTCACCCATAACGACAAAAGTATGAAAATCTTGGTCTGACAAGCGAGCATAAAGTGCTTTGCCTAATCCAACCGCAAGTCCTTGACCTAAGTTACCTGTTCCCCATTCAATCCCAGGCACCGAACGTTCTACATGCCCTTCAAATGGTGAACCAGCTAAACGAAAGCCAGCAATAGCATCATCTACATCAAAAAAGTCAGCAATTGCTAATGCAGTGTATGCCCCAGGGGAAGTATGTCCGTGCGAGATAATAATCCGATCACGGTCATCACGAGTTGTGTTTTTGGAGTCAATATTGCTCAACATATAGAGCATCAGATAAATGTCAACAGATGACATCGAACCACCAGGATGTCCCGACATAGCAAGCGTTGTCATTTTGATAATATTGCCACGACACACTTTGGCGGCATCGCTAATTTTATTTTTTAATTCACTCGAAAGTTTTTCTTCTGAGAAGCCACGTCCTTGTTCAAACATCTGCCTGATTTCCTTATTGAGATATATCAAAACTCTATATTCACTTTATAATTATTCAATTACTTGTTTATTTCTTTTAATATCATGAACTGCTTCGACCAAATTGGCACGTTCAGTCGACTTATAAAACGCCGAACCCATCACCAATACATCAGCACCCGCATCAACAACCCGCTGTGCATTCTCACCAGTAACGCCACCATCGACAGAAATAAGACATTTTAAGTTATTCTTGTCAATATGCTTACGACACTCAGCTATAGTATCAAGCGAAGACTCAATAAATGACTGTCCCCCAAATCCAGGAAAAACTGACATCACTAAAAGCAAATCACAATCTTTGAGATATGGAATTACTTGTTCCGCTTTGGCGTCAGGATTGAGAGAAATCCCCGCATGTATCCCCATCTCTTTAATCGTCTTCAAATGTTCACGAGGGTCGGGATGAATTTCGATATGAAATGTAATGCTATCGGCACCTGCATCTTTGAAATCTTCAAAGTATTTTTCAGGTTCTGAAAGCATGAGATGTACGTCAAGATATCTGTCGGAAATTTTGTCAACAGTTTTGACAAGTGCTGGACCAAACGAGATATTCGGGACAAAATGCCCGTCCATAATATCCAAGTGATGCCAATCAGCTTGAGAATTGTCAGCCGATTGAATCTCAGCACCCAATTTTGTAAAGTCTACTGCTAATACGGAGGGAGCTATTTTTATCATGGCGGAAATGTATATAGAAATATTCGACTTGGCAAGCAGGAATTACAGAGAGATTTTAGGTCTATTTTCGGCTGTTACTATACCCTAAAATAATGCCTAAAACCATCCCCCACATCGCTGCAAGCCCTATCTGATATTCAACAGGTAACGAGAAAGTCACGGTATGGGCTGGGATCCAAAACCAGAGTAAAGTCTTCAAAGCGACCGACATTCCTTGGTAGTTTTTCTCGCCCATAATCAGGTTATCTTCAAGCCTGTGGAAAAACATCATCTGAGGTCCGAAAAAGATATTGGTCAGAACAGAGACAGCAAACGCCCATCCGATACCTGTGGCAAAAAGTTGTGGTAACAGATGATGGTCAAGCAGAGCAAGAGTGAACCCTTTCATCCCCGCAAAACCATATTTGATAATAATCCCAAGCAATGCCCATGCGAAAATTTTGGCAACAAGTTGCCCGAAAGAACATGGAAGGGCTAATTTCTTTTTGATAAATGAAAACGAAATCAGTTCACCCAATGTGCCTAACACAGCAAACTGGATTGCTGCCGACAATAGCGGATTAGCCAAAACAAAGTTGATATATGAGTCTGTCATTTTGAGAAACTACAATGAATTTGTAAAGATAACAAGAAAGAAATCAGTTTTCTTTTATTGTTTATATTATCTGTAGGGTTCAGGCATGCCTGAACCTCCTAATTTGTACAAAACTTCTAGGTCGGGTTTGCTCAGCTTGCAGGCTGTTCAGTTGGTTTGAAATCGCAAGATTTCTAAATCGAGAAACCCGACAAAGTCTTGTAGGTCAGGAGGCCTGTCCTCCTGACTTTTTAATTTCCAAAATGGGTTCCATCTCATATAAAAAGTTTTTTAAACGTCCTTTTTCATACTAACTTTCGCTATAAAAAATCACCCGCAGGGTGTTAGGAGGAAATGGGTTTGCCCTTAAAAATGGCTTAAAGCCATTTTTGATATTATAATTTATAGTGTTTTTGTTCATGTATTTTCTCTCTCTTCTTTAGGTCATTCATCTAAAGAGAAATTTTTGGATTTAGTGGGATGTTGTAGGGAAATTGAGATTAGTATGACATTCCCTGTCAGTCAGAGATTGTATGTTAAAGCATGGAAAATTTTGCCCTAACGCTATCATCGCTTTATTATTTTTCACAACGCCCCCCTTTGTCATCCCTGTCCCCTTTGTCATCCCAGCGAAGGCTGGGAACCAGAAAGGTTTTATTTTGAAAACATACTATGTATACATACTTGCAAGTAAACGAAACGGTACACTTTACATCGGCGTCACAAACGACTTAATAAAACGAGTCTACCAACACAAAAACAAACTTGGGAGTTGCTTTACATCAAAGTATAATATTGATACGTTAGTGTACTATGAATCCGCTGACAGTATTGAAGATGCTATTCGTAGGGAGAAACAATTAAAATGGTGGAAACGAAATTGGAAGTTGAAACTTATTGAAAAAGATAATAAAGAATGGGAAGATTTATATAACCGATTGATTTAAAGACTGGATTCCAGCGTGCCTGCAGGCACAGCCTTCGCAGGTATAATAATGCAAAAATAATTATAAATAGATTGGAGATTTCATGAAAACATTACTAATACTTTTAATCACTTTACTACCAGCTTTATCTTTTGGATGGGATGACACAAAATATGATACTGTTTCAGTATATTATGAAGATAGTACATTAAAAGAACTATACATGAGAACGAATCATTATGGGAACGAAAAAGGGTTTGTAAAACATGGGCAATATATGAGTTGGTATAAGAATGGAAAAAACAAAATCTCTGCGGAATATGCTTATGTGAATACAATGACGTATTCATTTATTAGTTGGTATGAAAATGGTATGAAAGCAGAAGAGAGCCAATTTATAAATGCTAAAAAACATGGATTATCTGTTGAATGGTATCAAAACCATACTGAAAAATCTATACTGTATTACAAACAAGGTAATCTTCATGGGTTATGTAAGTGGTTTAAAGATTCACCCAAAGAATTTATGAGTGATAATTTAGATAGTAGTTGTTTTTATATGGATGGAAAATTACTCCTTTGTATTGGTAAGAATCGTACAAGACTTCGTATCGATTACCCTTTTGAAAACAAGGAATTAGATTTATGGGTTGATAGAATAGATGGGTTTGATGTAGGTAAAATGAACGAAGGTAAAAAACATGGGAAATGGACAACATATAATGAACGTGGTGAAATGATAAAACAAGACTTGTTTGATAATGGAGTGTTAGTTACAGTTGAAGATTGATACGGTTTCTTTTGATTTTTAAGACTGGATTCCAGCCTTCGCTGGAACGACAATGGCGGACAGGTGTTTTCTTGTTCTTATAGATATAAGATTGCGAGTCACATATTCCCTACACATCCGATGTAATTCCAAACTCTCCCCTATTCTATGAGAAGCGTATAATTTTATCAAGAGGAAAAGAGACAATCAAAAAAACTTAAATTTGACAAAACAAACCCAATTCGGTGTAACCTAATAAGACAGAAAAGATTGAACGGAATCTATAGCCATTGAGATTGTGGATAACTTTTAAGAAAGTCCCTTCGACTCCACTCAGGGTGACTTTCTTAAAAAAGGCAGGTCTTGGAAAGACCTGCCCTACTATATAGATTCCCAAGTGCCTGCAGGCACCAAGCAAGTTGGGAATGACATTATGTGCTACACATTGATTTCTTTGGTGCGGGCGGCGATGCGGGAATCGATTTCAAGTATATCTTCGACATTGGCAGACGTCGTAGAAATTTCTGTCGTGTACAATGCGAAGTGTGCCTTGCCATCGTCAGTCGCAAATGGTGCCTGAAGTGGAACCGCTACCCCAGCATGTTTCTGCATGTACTCAATCTCAGATGCTAACTCATCAAATGAATTTATGGCACGGTCATAACCAACGATGTGCATCAGTTCATTGATAATATCGAGATTCAGTTTCCCACTCAAAGGTTCGCCGATTGGATTGGTGAATTGTTTTGTGCCAGCCCAATTGGTAAGATGCCCCTTGCCCTCAAGGTATGATGACATCGGTAGGAAAACATCAGCCATCTGAACGGTTTCATTTTTAAACATATCAGCGACAACCAAGAAATCAAGATGGTCAATAAACGAATTGTATTCTGGGTCCTTGGCTGGGTTCTCACCAAAGATAAAGGCTGCCCGAATTTTATTATCACGCATCTTACGGTTGATATTATGTCCAGATTTTTCAATCGTTGCAGAAATATCTTTTTGCCAAATAGCAGAAATTTCTTTCATCGCAGAAGCATCTTCAACAGATCGTCCACCAGGAAGTAGATGACGGTCATAGCCTGTGATTTTCATCCCCGTTTGGTTACACTGTCCCGATGTTATCGCAATACCTGAACCATCAACACCGAGTTTGCCAAGCATCAGCATGAGAGTACCAAGTGCTTTGAGGTCATTGGTGGCACGGTCAATACGGCTATCCATATTGTAGTAGGCAACAATCTTCAATGAAGGGTCGGATAAAATTTCAACAATTTTTGAAATCGTTTTCGCAGTCACACCCGAAACCGATGCGGCCTCATCGAGGTCATGCTTGAGCATTTCATCTTTGACTTGATCAAAGTTAGTAGTCTTACCTGCGATAAATGACTCGTCGATTTTACCCGCTTTAATAAGTTCCGCCATGATAACATTGAGCAGAACGGTCGAGGTACCACGACGAGGGTCAGCCCACGCAGTAGCATATTGTACCAAGTCGATTTCATTTGAATTAATGACAATTGCTTTAGTACCGTTTTTCATACGACGTTTCATCTGCCATCCAAGAACAGGATTGTCAGCAGTTGGGTTGCCGCCGAGGAAAATAAATAAATCAGCATTTTCAACATCTTTATTTGAAACAGTCGATGCAGTCGCTCCGAGGATATCATCTAAGGCATGATAGTCTGCTTCAGTAGTTAGACGTTGGAACGATGTGATATTATTTGTTCCAACAGCGGCACGAGCAAACATACCTGCCAAATAAAGTTCTTCATTGGTTAGTTTTGGTGATGCGGTAATCAAAGTCTGATCTCGGTCTGCATGTTCATAGACGTTTCCGATTCCAACTTTGATAGCATCGAACGCTTCTTCCCATGTGCATTCAACCATACGGTCACCTTTTTTCACCATCGGTTTTGTCAGACGGGAACCATCGAGATAATGTTCATATCCAAAACGCCCTTTGACACATAGCTCACCATTATTAGGTTCAGCATCAGGAGGAGCTCCAGTAACAAAAAACAAATCAGGGGTTTTATGGTTAATTAAAATATTACAACCAACCGAACAGTAGTTACAAACCGATTGCGTTCCTTCCATTTTCCATGGACCAGAACGACGGAACGGCATCTTTTCATTTAAGGCACCTGTAGGGCAAACGTCGATACAGTTACCGCATGAGACACAGTTTGTTTCAAGCAGAGGTTTTTCCATGGCTGGTTTTACAATTGTTCTAAAGCCACGATTGACAAAACCTAAAGCGGAGACATTGAGAATTTCTGAACAGGTCATGACACATCGTCCACAACGGATACATTTGTTAGAATCTATTTTTATAAATGGATGACGAGTGTCGACTTTGTATTTGTTGTAGGCACCAACAAAACGGTTTTGGTCAACTTCGTATTCCGAGCAGTAATCTCTGAAATCACAAGCGATAGAAACATCGCATCCACACTCAGCACAACGGAGCGATTCTTTGACCGCTTCATCTTGCGTGTAGCCGACTTCGACTTCATCAAATGATGAGACACGTTTGGCGACAGGAAGTTCAAGCATCTGGTGACGTTCGGATGTTTCAACTTCGAGCAGGTCTTCCCTCTTGATAGTATGGAAGGCATCCCGTTTACTTTCAAAACGATAGCCGAGTGGTTTGATAACATTATTTTTAATATAGGAATCAATGGCGACAGCCGCTTGACGACCCGCTGCGATTGCATCGACCGCATCGGCAGGTCCAGTTACCACATCACCACCAGCAAATACGCCTGGACGGTCGGTGTTGAAAGTTCCTTCTTTAGCGACAATAGTTTTCCATGATGTTAATTCTATTTGGTCATCGGTGTCAACGCCATCTAAGTTTACATCCTGACCGATAGCAGCAATAATCCAGTCGGCTTCAATAGCATGTTCGGAGCCGTCGATTTTGACAGGACGGCGACGACCAGAATCATCAGGTTCACCGAGTTCCATACGGAAACATTCGATAGATTTCATACGACCATCTTTGTCAACATTGATAGATGATGGTGCGGCGAGAAATTCCATTTTGATACCTTCTTCATCGGCAGCATCAATTTCCATAATATTTGCTGGCATCTCTTTGCGAGTACGACGATAGAGAATGACGACTTCATCGGCACCTAAGCGAATCGACGAACGAGCCGCATCGAGTGCGGTGTTACCACCACCAACGACGATGACTTTACCCGAAATTTTCGGAGCAGTTTTGAGTTCGACCTGTTGAAGAAATTCGACACCTGAAAGGACACCCTCGACATCTTCATTTTCAACACGCATCGGTTTTCCAACTTGAGCGCCAAGACCGATAAAGACAGATTTGAATCCATCGTCAAACAATGAATCAATAGTAAAATCTTTTCCGAGAGCGGTTTCAGTTTTCACTTCAACACCAAGCGATGTTATCCAGTCTATTTCTTTTGCGAGAACATCTTTTGGAAGACGATACTCAGGTATTCCATAGCGAAGCATACCTCCAAGTTTTGGCAATGCTTCATAGACAGTCGGACGATAACCTTCACAAACAAGATAGTAGGCTGCTGTTAAGCCAGCAGGTCCACCACCGATGATAGCGACAGGGATTCCATTGTCAGGCTTTGGTGTTGGTTGCCACATCTCGCCAATCATATCCTGATCGGCGGCGTAACGCTTGAGAAAGTCAATTCCAACTGGAGCATCAATAACCGAACGACGGCAGTTGACTTCGCATTTGCGTGTGCAGACACGACCGCATACTGATGGGAACGGTAATTTTTCTTTGATGAGTGCGATTGCTTCGGTCGGTTTCCCTAAATTGATTAAAGACATGTAGCCTTGAATATCAACATCGGCGGGACAACCCAAACGACAAGGTCCTAAGCAGTCAGCATAATGGTCGGAGACAAGTAATTCTAAGCAAGTCTTGCGAGCAGCTTTTACTTTTTCCGAACGAGTCTGAATCTTCATTCCCTCGCCAACTTTTGTAGCACATGATGGGAAGAGTTTGTCGACTCCTTCCATCTCTACGACGCAGAGAAAACAGGAACCATACGGTTTCAGTTTGTCATCGTTGCAGAGTGTTGGGATATTGTTATCTATATTTTGTTCACGGCATACTTGAAGGATAGTTTTATCTTCAGATGCGGTTACTTCTTTTCCATTGATTGTCAGTTTAACCATTGTTCACCTCAATCCTTCACCACAGCATCAAATCGGCAAACGGTAAAGCACTTGCCGCATTTAATACATTTGTCTTGTTCAATAATGTGTAGTTCTTTTTTGTCACCTAAAATAGCATCAGTCGGACATGCTTTGGCACAAATTGTACAACCAGTACAGGCATCATTGATAGTGTATTCTAAAATAGCCGAGCATACATGGGCTGGGCATTTTTTGTCTTGTATGTGTGCGATATATTCATCTTTGAAATACTTCATAGTTGTCAGCACAGGATTCGGAGCTGTCTGACCAAGACCACAAAGAGAAGCGTTTTTGATTTGTCCGCTTAGCTCTTCTAAATTGTCTAAGTCTTCCATAGTTCCTTCACCAATAGTGATACGCTCTAAAATTTCAAGCATCCGTTTGGTACCGATACGGCAGAATGTACATTTGCCACATGATTCATCTTGGGTAAATGACAGGAAGAACTTGGCAACATCAACCATACATGTTGTCTCATCCATTACCACCATTCCACCAGAACCCATGATAGCACCAGTCTTGTTTATTTCTTTGTAATCGATTTTGACATCGCATTGGTCGGCTGGGATACAGCCACCCGATGGACCACCCATCTGCACTGCTTTGAATTTTTTATCATCAACAATGCCATCACAGACATCAAAAATAATTTCATTGATAGAACAGCCCATCGGTACTTCAACAAGTCCTGTCCGTTTTACTTTTCCCGCCATTGCAAATACTTTGGTACCTTTGGAATCATCGGTACCATATGCGGCGTATGCATCGCCACCTTTTAAAATAATCCAAGGGACGTTGGCAAATGTTTCTACATTGTTGATATTGGTTGGCTTGCCCCAGAGTCCTGAAATAGCAGGAAACGGAGGACGAAATTTCGGCATACCACGTTTGCCTTCAATAGAAGCAATCAGTGCGGTCTCTTCACCGCAAACAAATGCTCCAGCGCCCTCTTTGATTTTTATGTTAAATGAGAAGTCGGTTCCGAAAATGTTATCTCCGAGAAAATTTTTCTTTTTCGCTTGGGCAATAGCTTGACGGAGCCGTGCGATAGCTTTTGGATATTCAGCCCGACAATAAATATATGATGCGTCGGCACCAATAGCATAACCAGCGATAATCATTCCTTCAAGAACGGCATTCGGGTCACCCTCTAATACTGAACGATCCATAAAGGCACCTGGGTCACCTTCATCGGCGTTACAGATAATATATTTTTGATCACCTTTAGCACCTTTTGTAAAGTTCCATTTAACACCAGTTGGAAAACCACCACCGCCTCTTCCCTTGAGACCAGACTTGATGACATCTTGAATTACATCATCAGGGGTCATTGTAGTAAGTGCTTTTTTGGCACCCTCATAACCACCCTTTTCGATATATTCGTCGATAGAACCTGGGTCAATTATACCGCAGTTTCGAAGTACGATACGTGTTTGATTCTCTAAGAAGTTTTTCGTGTTATCTTTTTTGACGGCTAACCAGTCTTCAATTGTGTCGTCTGAGAGAATTGTTTTTTCAACAATTTCACCAACACGTTCAGGAGTTACTTCTCCATAAAAGACTGAACTATCTGCACCGTTTTCAATTTCGATTAAGACTTCAGAGTAACACATTCCAATACAGCCTGTTTCTTTTAAGACAAAGGCATTGGGATGTTCTTTTAATTCTTCTTGAAATGCTTTATAAACTTTTTCACCACCAGCAGAGATACCACAAGTGCCGAGTCCTACTTTTACTGTTTTCATATTCGGCTCCTATTTCTCTTCTTTGACTTTACGTTTATATTGACGTAAAATTTTACGGAGTTTTGGTGATGTTAATCTGCCGTAGGTTTCATCGTTAATTAAAATTACTGGTGCGAGTGAACAACATCCGATACATGCGACTGACAAGAGAGTAAAATTACCGTCATCGGATGTTTCATCGTAACTTATACTTAATTCATCGGTGATGGTATCGCCGATAGGTTTGGCACCATTGACATGACAGGCAGTACCATTACAAACTTTGACAACATACTTGCCAAGAGGTTTGGTTCTAAACTGTGCATAAAATGTTACCACGCCATAGATATCTGCAGCTGGTATGCCTGTGATATGTGCGATATAGTCTATCGCTTTTTCAGAAATATATCCGTATGTATCCTGTGCCGACTGTAATAGAGGAATCAAAGCACCCTCTTGACCGTCGTATTTCCACAAGTCAACATTGAATGGTTTAAAATTGTCTGACTGTTGTTGTGACATAAATCTCTCTCCTAAATTCTATCAAGAAATATGACATGGTCCTGTTTGAAACGAAGAACACCGTCGAGGTTTTTTATTTCAGTTTTTACAAAACGATCTATTTTATCAAATGTCTCGTTTTTTAGTAATGCTATTAAATTGTATGGTCCAGTTGTTGATGAACAAAAAACTGTGTCGTCAAAACTTTCTATTTTTGTCTTTACTGCATCACGATTTTTTTCATCTGCTTCAATAAAAACATAACAGTAACGGAACTCTTCATTTAAGATAAATTCTTTCTGATGATCTTGCTCAATCGGGCAAACAGATAGTTCTGAAAAACCATCAAATGATTTCACCATTGCCAAAGTCTGTTCACTATTCTCAACTACCTTGATAAGCAGATGGTAATGACCGTCTACAGCATCGTAATTTTCAAAAATAGAAGTGTCTTGAAGTTGCTCAAAAGCATTAGGGAGTTTTTGTTTATCATCAAACTTTAATAAAAGATATGCAGAGTTGCTCATCTGTTAAGTCCTTTCAATCGAAAATATTTGGTGCAATATGAATTATTATCTAATTTTGTGGAATAATCAGAAATTGACATATGAATGAGGCTTCGCTTTTGGTTGAGAAATTTTTCACATGTTAAACCTAAAAAAAACGTCATTTCTGACCTCTGGTAGTTAAAACGATTGTTTTTGCCAAAGCTAACCAATAAGGTTTGGTATGCTTTTTCTGTTTGAGTAACATACTATAAGTTACGGAAATAACAAGAAAATTTTGTTATTAATGGACAAATTTAGAGATAAACACATACTAAAAAGTATAGTTAATATTGAAGAGTTAGTATAACGATTTAATCTTTTAATGACACTCCCTGTCAGTCAGTCTGATTATACTGTAGCAGAAAATTAAATAAATTATTGTAGGTCGCGGTTCCGTTGGTTTGAAATCGTCAGATTTCAAAGTCGAGAAACCCGACAAAAAAGAGTTACAATAAATGAAAACATTAAAACGATTTAATTTACAACATCACTATTATTTTATTACGATTGTAACATTTAATAGACGAAAGATTTTATTAAATGATTCTGAGTTATTCAAAATTGCTTGGAAAGAACGAATTCTTAAATCATGGGTTATTATGCCTGACCACACACATTTTATTATTAAAACAGGTCATGAGTCAATATCTGATATTATCCACAAGTTTAAAATAACATATTCTCGTTTATATCGAGATAATTTTGGTTCAGGAAAAGTATGGCAAAATCGTTTTTGGGATCATGTAATACGAAATCAAGTTGACATGAATAATCATATAGATTATATACATTATAATCCAGTTAAGCATCGGTTTGTAGATAATCCCACAAAATGGGAATTTTCATCATTTAATCAATATAAGCAGGATGGATATTATTGTAATGATTGGGGAGTTAGTGAAAAAGTTGTAATTAAAGGTGAGTTCGGAGAATAACTATGTCGGGTTTCTCTCAATTATATTTTTTGGAATCGGAACACCGACCAACTATATTAACTCAATGATATTGACTAACACAAAACTCAAAGAACTGGCTCAGTTAGCAGGTTTTGATATATGCGGTGTCACGACTCCTGATAGGTTACCAGAGTCCGAAAAGCAATTCACAAAGTGGCTCGAAAATTCCTATCATGGTCAGATGGAATGGATAGCCAAAAATCAAAGCAGACGCTTTGACCCGAAAGAACTTCTTGAAAGTGTTAAGTCGGTTATCATACTCGGCATCAATTATTATCAACCAAATTCTGAATCAGTTCCAAAAGGAAAGGGTTTGGTCTCTCGATATGCCAGAGGAAAAGATTACCATAAAATTATCAGGAAAAAATCAGAAGGTTTGCTCTACCGTTTAGACAAAGAAATATCAGGCGACCATCAACACAAATGGTGGGTTGATTACGGTCCATTTTTAGAACGCCCATACGCTGAAAAAGCAGGGCTTGGTTACATTGGCAAAAACGGTATGCTTATCAGTAAGCAATTTGGGTCGTGGGTTTTTCTCTCGGAGATTTTAACAACGATAGAAATTGAGCCAGACCAACCGACTGATTTAGAACATGGCAAATGCGGAAGCTGTCGCCTTTGTATCGATGCCTGCCCAACCGATGCAATCGTATCTCCCCGTGTAGTCGATTCTAATAAGTGCATCTCCTACCTTACTATTGAACGACCCGCAACTATCCCCGATAAACTGGCTTCTAAATTTGGTGCGATGGTTTTCGGATGCGATGGTTGTCAGGATGTCTGCCCTCATAATCTGAGTCGTCAACTGAGTACAACACACAAAGAGTTTGATTACAAAAACGGTGTTGGTGAATTTTTAGATTTAAAGGAAGTACTGAACTTAAAAGATCGTGAGGCATTTTTAAAACTGACGGCTGGTACTCCTCTCACCCGTCCCAAAGAAGATGGTCTCAAGCGTAATTGCACGATTGCTTTAAAAAATGAAGTAGAAAAATAAAGTCTATTATTAGACTTGATATTTTATTCATAATACAAGTCCTTTTAGAAACAGATAATCAATTCAAATAGTCACAAAAGATTAAACTTTTACACACAATTTGTAATTAAAACTCTATCATGGACAATTAATAACTCGTCCATCCCCAAACATATACTCGACAAAATTAACGAGGTCGGCAACATCAAGACTTCCAGAAGAATCGAAATCACTCGCATTTAAATTTATCTTGGGGATTCCATCTATAAACATATAAGCAATTAAGTAAACAAGATCAGTAATATCAACCCTACCAGATTCATCAAGATCACCACAAATCGGAGGTGAAGCTGTTCTGAGCCTCACAACATTTGATAACTCTGACCAATTATTTGAATTATCACCAACTTTTATAGCAAAATAATAATCTATTTCTGGGGTTAGTTCCATGATAACAAATGATTCCGCACTCCCTCTAAGATTTGGTGCTGGAACATTATTGACAATATTTGCACTCTCCCAATTATCATTTGTGATTGGTACCAATGCATATCTAAGATCATAATATGAAGCTATGGCACTGAAAGGACCGTTATCAGCAGATGCTGTCCAGGTGAGTCTAACTGTTGTAGAGGTAACCTCAGCTGCTTGAGGTTCAGAGTAACATATGACAGTAAAAATGAACAAAAACAGTACTATTCTTTTACTTATTGTTGTAGGTTCTCTACCAATTTTGACACAATTAAATTTTATATTTGATTGCCTTAACAAGGCATTTTTGAATCTGATAATAACCATCCTTGGTAGTATAGCTCTTATGTGTTTCTTTACCTTTGTAGATCAAATACATATTTGATTTTAATAAGAAGGTAATAAGATGTAATAGAATAAATGTACTGAGAATTTTTAATCTCAATAAATGTATTGAGAAAATAATTTATATTTCCCATAAATACAAATTATTTTTTTGGCAATGCTTTCCCATGTTGTTTAATTTTTTACTTCACCATTCTAAAACAAATGAAATCAAATTTTATGGTTAAAGTCAAGTAGAACGTAAACTTTGCGACTTAGAACAATATACTTATAAATTAATTTGTAAATGCAAACCAAAGAACTGTGACAATGATAGAATGCATTAAATGTTTATACAATAAGCCTTTTCTGTATTCTATTTATAAGAGAGTAGTATTCAAAAATTTAATATCTAAATGTGAATCTGTTCAATATTAATAAATTTAAACGTCTATATTTATTTTAAATTATTATATTCTCAGGAACCTATTATGCATATTTTTCAATATTGTCATGATATAATTTCTATATTTTAAATTATATGTGAATAATTATTCTAATTTTCTATTATTACGCATATATAATTCGCTGCAATTTGATAAATCTACTACAAACAGGCTATCTCTATGAACAACAACTCTTTAAGATTTAACAAAAGTGCCACAGGCACCTTGACGGGAGATTTTAAACTATTATACTATCTCAAATTTGATTTTAAGTAATGTTACAAAAAATAGAAAGGACAGAACAATGTCTGAAGTTACAAAAAAACAAACAGTCGGCTTTTCAGAAGTCTCCGACAAAGATGTCATCGCAATGGAATCAACAAGCGGAGCTCATCATTATGGACGAGTCGAATTAGTCGTTCGCAAAACCGAAGGTGCTTGGCTCTATGACTCCGACGGCAACAAATACTTAGATTGTTTGGCTGCCTATTCTGCCGCAAACCAAGGACACCATAACCCAACAATTGTCAAAGCGGTTACCGATGCACTGAACAATAACTACGGTTCTGTGATTTCCAATGTTGTCTACACCGATTCGCTTGCACTCTTTTTAGATAAAGCTGCAAAACTCGCACCACAACTTGCTCCAAAACATGGTAACAACGGCAACAAGGTTCTTCCAAAAAATGGTGGTGTTGAATCTGTTGAAACAGCAATTAAATTTGCTCGTTACTATGGATGGAAAGAAAAAGGAATCGAAGATGGTAATCAAGAAATTATCGTCTTTGAAAACAATTTCCATGGACGTATGGTCACAACGGTTTCATTCTCATCTACTGAAAAATATTACCGTGGGTATGGACCTCGCACCCAAGGTTTCAATTGTGTAGAGTATGGTAATATCGACGCGGTCAAAAAGGCTATCACAAAAAACACTTGCGGTATTTTAGTTGAACCAATGCAAGGTGAGGGTGGCATGTATCAACCACCAGCAGGATTCTTACAAGGTCTCAGAGAAATTTGTGACAACGAAAATATAATTCTACTTTTTGATGAAATCCAAGTTGGCTTAGGTCGTACAGGCAAAATGTTCTGTTTTGAACATGAAAATGTTATCCCTGATGGTTTGATTTTAGGGAAAGCAATCTCTGGTGGTTTGGTTCCTCTTTCTATCTTTATGACCAACTCAAAACTAATGGACATCTGTTTCCAACCTGGTCAAGAAGGTTCTACCTATGGAGGCTACCCACTTGCTTGTGTTGCTGGAAACGCAGCTATCGACGTTATAGTCAATGAAAAACTCGCTGAACGTTCTGCCAAAGTTGGTGATGCATTGAAAAAGAGAATCGAAGATATCGCATCTCGTTCATCACATGTCAAAGAAGTTCGTGGTCGTGGCTTATTTATTGGCATCGAAGTGAACAATGGTGACGCAATGGGTTACTGTGAAAGACTACTGGAACTTGGAATGCTTTGTAACGACTCACATGGTCATACAATCCGTATCTCCCCTCCTTTGGTAATCACAGAAGCGGAAGCCGATTATATTGTTGAAAGACTTGAAAAAGTATTAGTCGACTAACAGCTTAAAAGCTGATTTATATATAAACGAAGAGAGCGGAGTTGCGAAAGCGACTTCGCTTTTTTATTTTTTAGAATTCCTCACGGAGCCAAAATAGATTGCCACCAGCGTAAGCCCTGCTCCGATAATCTGAAGTGCAGTCAAACTTTCAGAGAAGAACAACACTCCCCACACCATTGCCATCGTCGGTTGTAATAGAAGCACCATCCCACTTTGTGACGCTTTTATTTTAGGAAGCACGCTTGAGATAACATACCACCCTAAAGCTTGTGCTACAAACGCCAACCCAAAAAGCACTATCCACGTATAGTTATCCTGAGGTATATATGGGTCAGGTTCCAACATCATAACGAGACCTAAAAAGAAAGCAGAAAAAAATGATGTCCATGCCATAAGGGTTAGAAAAGAAATTTTCTCTTTGGTGTGTCCAGCTTTTTTGATTGAAGTAATATAACCTGCATAAAAGACACCAGTCATCAACCCAAAGGTTATTCCTTTGATATACTGTACAGAAAATCCATCTATCGAACCAACCCCAACTAAAAGTATCACTCCAATAAACGCCATACAAACAGCAATCAAATATGTCGGAGATAATTTTTCCGAGAACAAGACAACTCCAATAAGTGCCATCCAGAAAACTTGAGTATTCCCAAGAATAGTAGCAATTCCAGCCCCTGCAAAAAGAATTGACTTATGCCATACAAATAAATCACCGCAAAAAATTAGCCCCGCTAACAAAGAAAAAAGAAAAACTGTTTTAGGAAGCTTTAGTGATTGTTTTCTAAATGCAGCAAATGAAAATAAAATAATTGAACCAAACAGCGTTCGCCAAA
The DNA here is from genome assembly GCA_024280215.1 of Candidatus Zixiibacteriota bacterium. GTDB lineage: Bacteria > Zixibacteria > MSB-5A5 > GN15 > FEB-12 > QQUK01. The sequence goes on along the minus strand of JAJRQO010000014.1, from coordinate 24,737 downwards.
ATGCAATCGCAGTCGGACCAAGAGTCGCGGTATCTATCATCTTAACAAAAATCGGAGCAAAACTTATACATAATGCTCCAAAAGCAAGGGCGAAAAAATATTTCAGAGGGGTTTGTTCTGTCATTACTTATTTCTCTACTTTTACAATTAGATGAACATACGTCGATTCCGCTCACACCGTACAAGGTGTTGAGTGTGACATATTATAAATCGATATTTTTCAATTCACTCTGAACAACTTGCAACCTGTAAACGGAGTCGAAGGAGCTTGTAAAACTACTTTAACCACACGGTTTTAGTATTCCTGCCAACGGGCTTCTGCAGCGACCATGAAACCAATGAGTGCCCAGAAAAGAACAAGGGAGGTTCCTCCATAGGAAACAAACGGTAGAGGTAATCCTGTTACAGGCATAAACCCTAAAGTCATACCGATGTTTACAACAAACTGAAACATAATAATTCCAGCTGACCCCATGACAAGCATCGAAGAAAATTTTGAACGACAATGTACTGCTATTCTTATAGCTCGGTAAAATATAACGCCAAACAAAAAGAGTAAAATCATTGCTCCAAAAAGTCCAAACTCTTCGCCAAGAACAGAAAATATAAAGTCCGTATGTGGTTCAGGGAGAAAATCGAGTCTGGTTTGCGAACCATTTAGAAATCCTTTTCCAAAGACTCCACCTGAACCAATTGCTATTTTTGATTGTATGATTTGATAACCAGCCCCGCGTGGGTCTCTTCCAGGGTCTAAAAATGTCAGGATACGAAGTTTTTGATACTCAGCTAATCTGTTCCATAAAAATGGCATTATTGAACCAAACGCAAGATTGGTTATAACAGTCACTATTCCGAAGAGTAACCCTGGTCTTGTTGTAATAAGGAAAATTAGTAAGAGAACAAAATATATCGCCCAAGCCAACCAATGCGATGCTGTAATTAAAGAAATAATTGGTGAGACAACAAGAAGCAAATACAAGGGAGAAAGTCCTGACCAAAACCAGAGGACAAATAACACTACCAAAAAGACTAATGCCGTTCCTAAATCTGGTTGTTTGAGAATAAGCATAACTGGAACCGCAACTAATAAACTTGATAATGCCATTCTTCTTTTACTTATCACAGGTAGCTTTGTATATGCTAAAAACCGAGAGAGAGCAAACAACAATGCAACTTTGGCTAAATCAGATGGTGCGAAATTAATAGGACCAAACGAGAACCATCGTAATGCTCCCATTTTTGCAGACCCAAGGAACAAAACCAATATGAGCAAAATTATAGAGAAGCCATAAATAACATAGGCGAGTAAATCAAATAGTTTAGGAGGAATATGCACAATAACTGCAAAGATAAAAAATGCAATCGCAAACCACATCAGTTGTCTTTGATAATAATGCTGCTGATACTCTGTTGAAGCATTATGCTGAGCCGACATTATCATAATTATACCAATCGCAGTCAAAAGCATTGCAGCAAGAATCAGTTTCCAGTCGAGAGAAGAGTATTTTATATTCATAGACTATCCCCTACTTCAGCAATTTCAACTGTGTCAACTTGTGGGAGTAATTCTGGGATATTCATTTTTTTAGCCATATAGGCATTTAATATCTGTCCTACAAGTGGTGCTGCTATTTCTGAACCATGACCAGAATTTTCAACGAGAGCAATAATAATAATTTCCGGATTTTCAAGAGGAGCAACAGCCCCAAACCAAGCATGATTTTCCCCATGTGAGTTTTCGGCAGTACCTGTTTTGCCACCAAGAGTATAATATTTATTCTTTAATTTCTTGGCAGTCCCATGCTTTCCTTCAACAACCATTCTGAGACCATCAAACAAAATCCTCATTGTATTTGTTGAAAATGGTAATGTAAAAGAGACCTCTGGTTTAATCAATATTTCAGGCTGATTATAATATTGAATTTTTTTTACAATGTGCGGTTTGTAGACAACACCATCATTTGCAAGTCCGCAGAAAAATTGAGCAAGTTGTAACGGTGTAACCAAAAGTTCACCCTGGCCAATTGAATTATTAAGTACTAATCCAATTGTCCATTTACGTTTGCCATATCTTTTATCATAATATGTCGTGTTCGGATTCAACCCCGAAGCTTCTTGTGGTAAGTCGACTCCAGTTTTAATACCAAAACCACAGTCTCTATAATATTCACTCAATTTATCAATACCAAGTTTTAGACCAAGCTGATACATATATACATCACATGATTGTTCAAGTGTATGAACCGCATTCAAACTTCCATGACCAGCTGCATGCCAACATCCGAAAAAACGATTACCAAACTGATAGCCACCAATACATGGCTTAAATGTAGAGTTCTCAGAAATTACTCCTTCTTCAAGTCCAGCACCAACTCCAACAAACTTGACTGTCGACCCAGGTGGATAGAGTCCTTTGAGTGGACGGTTAAGCAGCGGATGAGTCGTATCATCACGAATTTCATTCCACAACGATTCTGGAATCACTGATGAAAATATATTTGCGTCATACCCTGGATATGAAGTCATCGCTAAAATCTCTCCATTACGAGGGTCCATCGCAACTATCGCACCACAACAAAAAGTATCAAGTGCTTGAATACATGCCATCTGTAAATCATTATCAATAGAAAGAATTAGATTACCACCTGGTTCAGCAGGGATTTTTCCTTTATCAGCATACTCACCCAATAGTTGTCCTGATGCAGTGATTTCGACATACTTGGTTCCTTCTCTCCCTCGGAGAATATCATCGTATTTTTTTTCTATTCCTTTTTTTCCTATGATAGAGCCAAGATCAAGCTCCTCATTGGCATTTTTTTTCAGCTCATTTTCAGAGACTTCTCCGACATACCCAGTGTAGGTCTCTGCCCCAAGTTTCTTATTGTATTGACGAACTCGCTCCATTTGATAGACAACACCAGGGAACTTTTTATACTGCTCTTCTAAGATTGCAACAATTTCAAATGAAATATCTCGTTTGACTGGAGCTGGTTGGTATCTACTGACCATGTTGCGACGAATTCTTTTTATAATTTGAGTAGTATCAAGTGAAATTAGTTCCGATAAATTTTCAATCGTCTTCCCTTTGACAATCTCTGCAGGGACAACAGAAACAGTATACGAAGGACGGTTATCAATTATAATCTGCCCATTACGATCAGTGACAATCCCTCTTCTTGGAAGAATCGACACAACCCGAATTCGATTATTTTCAGATTGTTTTGCAAGGGTAGCATGGTTTATAATCTGTAGTTTAAAAAGTCCAGAGAACAGAACAAAGAAAAGAAGTACAAAAAACAAGTAGCTTAATTTTTCCCGTTTTTCAATTGAAAGTTTAAACTGTACCATAGACTAAAAAATTGTTTTCGTTTTTTCAAAAGTAAAGATACCATCTTTAATAAGGAAAAAGATTGTACCAATGATGGTAGTATACACAGCCCCCGTAATAGCGTATTGAATGATAGAACCAAAAAGATTATCATTCACTTCAAGAAGTAGTAATATTATATTATGCACCAAAACACCTCCAAAGATTAATGATACTCGAGCAAACAGAGAATCCAAGTTCATTTTTTCTTTAAGATGAAATGCAATTAACCCAATTAGTGCCATTGCTAATGTTTGCCAAGCAGAAATTTCAGTTATACCCGCAAAACCGATTAGCCCTACAAGCAAGCCAAACCAAGTAGCAGTAACTTCTTTTTTATACATTGCGATAAGTAAAACAATCAGAACCGCAAGATTAATTTTAGCACCGAAGATTGATGTAACATCTGCAAGAAAAACTTGATGCATTGCGATTAACCAAAGATACAAAAGATATGGAATATACTTTGTCATTCTATAATAATCTCCCGTAGAATAAAGATTTCTTCAAGAGAATAAAAATTAGAAGCTGGCAAAATTTTAACTTTATAAAATGGTTCTAACTCTTCTTTGATAACTTCGGTAACCGTTCCAACTGTCAGTCCAGCAGGATAGACTCCGCCTAAACCTGAAGAGATAATCTTATCGTTCACGGCAATATCACCCTGAATTGGGAAGTTATCCAAATACATTCCTGAGTTTGTATTGTATTTAACTATTCCCATTTCTCTACTTGCAACAACTCGAGCAGCTACTCTATTTGAAGGATCAGTCAATAATTGCACGACTGAAAAATCAGGAGAGACAGAGCTTACCCGTCCGACCAAACCCTGTTGATTTATCACTGGTTGGTCAATCCAAATAGAGTCATTAGAACCTTTATTAATAGTTGCAGTAATTGGAGTATATTCACCAGAAATCGAGATAACTTTTGCTGGTTCTAACGTATAATTTTGTGGAGGATGAAACCCCAAGATAGTTCTCAAACGTTCATTTTCCAAAGATGCTTCTTCATAAAATGATATTTTCATAGAGACATCAATAAGCGCCTGAGATAAAAGAGCATTATCTTCAGAGACAGATTTTAGTTCTAAAAAACTATTTTTCATTTTTGAAAATGGAGAATAAAAGACCGTTGCAACTGCTTGGTTTAAAAATGGATTTATCATTTTTTCACCAGCGAATAAAACAACAATAGTGAGTATAATAAAGATAAAATGAAAATTACGAAAATGTCTCGTAAACAGATTACTTATTTTATTCATTGGTACCGAGGCGTCCTTGCCAGTAAAAATTTTTATTTATTCAACATTGTCCATTAATGCTAAGACATCTCCAGGAGAAGTTGCTTCTAAGAGTTTCATACGGTTCTCTTCTGACTTCATGAGAAATGAAAGTCTCGCCATAACATTAAGATGAGCACCGATTGCATCTTCAGGAGCAGCTATTAAGAAAAAGAGTTGAACAGGTTTATGATCCATCGCATCAAATTCAACACCGTCAGTCGAACGACCAAAGGCGATTACAATTCCTTTGACTGCTTTAGTTTTAGCATGTGGAAATGCTACACCATAACCAACACCAGTCGTAACTAAACTTTCACGTTCGGTGATATCTTTAAAAAGCAACTCAGCGTTATTAACCATATTTGAGTTGGCAATTGTATCAACAAGCTCTTTTATCACATCATCTTTTGTCGAGGCGTTCAGATTAAATGTAATAAGATTTTCTTCGCAAAACTTTGATAATTTCATTCTTTTTTACCTTTGATTTATATTTTCTCAGCTTCATCTGCTAACAAAACTGGGACATCATTATTTACTTTATATGCTACTGAACAATTCTGACAAATAAGTTTGTCTTTTTTTTCTTCATATCGCATTTTGTTTTTACAACTTGGACAAACTAATTTATCTAATAAGTTTTTTGTTAAAGTCATCTCCGACTCCATTTCTATTCATCATATTCGCCGATATGGCGATATTTTTGTAATCTATCTAAAAGCAGAATATCAACTGGAGTCTCTTTCAACTCATCAAGAGCTCCTAAGATTGCTTCTTTGACATATTCGGCAGCTTCTTGTAAATTGTTTTGAGCTCCACTTGGTGGTTCTTTAATTACTTTATCAACAATTTTTAAATTGATTAAATCGGGTGAAGTCACTTTGAGAGCATCGGCAGCTTCGGGAGCATGTATCGCATTCCTCCATAATATTGCCGCACAACCTTCAGGCGAAATAACAGAATACCATGCATACTCAAGCATCATAACCACATCGCCAACACCAACGCCTAAAGCACCACCAGAGGCACCTTCACCGATGATAATGACAACAATCGGGACTTTGATACGAGACATCTCACGAATATTTCGTGCGATAGCTTCAGCTTGACCTCGTTCTTCAGCGGCAATCCCAGGAAAAGCACCTGGAGTATCTATGAGTACAACAATAGGAACGTTAAATTTTTGTGCCATATAAAAAAGTCTGAGTGCTTTACGGTATCCTTCTGGGTGAGCCATACCAAAATTACGGAATAATTTTTCTTTGGTATCTCTTCCCTTTTGTTGACCGATGAACATGACTTTCTGTTTATCTATCATTCCAAAGCCACCAATCATAGCATTATCATCGCCAAAATATCTATCTCCATGGAGTTCAATAAAATCAGTAGACATGGCATTGATATAGTCGAGAGTGTATGGTCGTTTCGGATGTCTGGAAAGTTGAACTTTTTCCCATCGAGTGAGATTATCATAAATTTCGGTGCGAAGCTTATCGAGTTTTTTCTGCATCGATGCAATTTCGCCGCTAAGCTCAACATCGCTTCCAATAGAAAAATCTTTCATATCAGAAATCTTTTTTTCAAGTTCTGCTATCGGTTTTTCAAATTCTAAATAAGGACCTGTACCCATTTATTTCCGCCACGTTTCTTATTCTATTTCATTTTGCCTAAACGAACTTTTCCGCGAGGCCAATTTGGTTATAAAGATATAAAATATACTGAAAATAACAACCATAAAAAAGAGTAAAAGAGAAAAGACTATGACTCTATCCCAAAAATACATGGCAATAGTACAAGCTCCATAAACAATTGCTAATAAATAGAATACGAGTACTACCTTTGACGGAGAAAGTCCAAAGAGACCGAGATAATGAAAAAGGTGTCTTCTATCAGCTTTCATAATATTTTTGCCACTCAGCAATCGTCTTGTAAAGGATGAGACAACCTCAAGTAAAGGAACACCTAAAGCTAAAAGTGGTAAATATAATGCCGAAACAGTGTATGATTTTAGAGGAAACAATAATGAAAAAACAGCAAAATAAAAACCGATTTGCATCGAACCAGAATCCCCTAAAAATATTCTGGCTGGGTAACGATTATAATTAAGAAAGACAAGAAAAAAGCCTGTCAGCGATAAGATAAAAACCATAATTCCACCAACATTATACAATCCCCCAACAATCAACATAGTGATTGCCCCTATAAGAGAAACACCTGTCGCAAGTCCATCTAAACCGTCGATAAGATTGATAGCATTAGTCAACATCACCACCCAAACAATTGTGATTAAAATCGAATAGTTCCCAAGCTCAATAGAACCAAAAGGAGTTGTAAGAAACTCAACATCAACCCCACCAAAAAAGAGAAGTAACGCCGACGCCATTTGAGCAATAAGTTTTACCCAAGCAGGTAGTGGTTTTAAATCATCTGAGACACCAACCAATGTAATGATCAATGAACCTAAGAATACAAAAAGAATGACGACTGACAATCCATCAAACATACTCGGAAAAAGAAAACTACTCACAAATATTGACAACCAGACAGAAACAAATAAAACCACACCACCTAAAAATGGGACGGGTTTTTTGTGTCTTTTATGTTCTCCAGGGAAATCAAGCAGTTGATATTTGTGACTCAGTTTAATACTGAGAGGTATTAAAAGTAGAGCAGAAAAAAGGCTTATAGAAATAGCTACAAATTCAAACAGATATGTCATGTGTCAATTCTTATCTTTTTGGTAAAAGCATTGAAAGTATAAAATTACTTATTAACAAAAATGGCAAGAACAATATAGAAAATCCTCCGGGAAAATGCTTCAAAAAATATTTCCAAACTGACAAATGATGATAATAATTTCGAATAAAATGACCGCCCGAACTCCCTTTTCCCCATAAATGCACCCCACCTGCTTGTGGTAAAAAATAGTTTCGGCAACCGAGCAATGTAAGTCGATAGGATAAATCGGTGTCTTCCATATACATGAAAAATCGTTCGTCAAACATCCCAACCTCCTGAAACCTCTCCCTTCGCACAGCCATAAAAGTCCCAGCGACAGCATCAACTACTGTTACTTCCTTAAAATCAGGCAATGTATATGATTTATCGGTCGGGATTATTTTTGATAATACCGAACCACGTGATAAAAAGATATTACTCATATTAGGAAAATTACGACAAGTCGCCTGAAAGGAATCATCGGGGAAACGCATACGTCCAGAAACAGCACCTACATCTTCAGTTGAATTCATAAACTCTATTGTCTCAGAAAGTGCATCAGAATCTATCTCTAAGTCAGGATTAAAAAAAAGAAGGAACTCAGAAGATGCTCTTTTAGCAGCAATATTACAGGCATTGGCAAAGCCAATATTTTTTTTATTTTTTATAATAATTGCTTCAGGGAAATATGACAGAACAGTTTCGACAGAGTTATCGGCAGAATTATTATCGACAACAATAAGTTCAAAGTTTTGATAGTTTGATTTTGTTAATGAAACTAATGATGCATCTAAGGCTGGTAAAGAATTATATGTAACGACAATTATCGAAAGATTAATTTGTTTGCTCAAAACAGAATTAGCTCAATTTCCCAAACATAGATTTCACACGCAACATCCAGACCATCCAGATGGCCTCACGCATAATTTTTTTGGACATCTTTGATGTACCTGCAATACGATCCATAAAAATAATTGGAATCTCTTTGACTTTGAATCCTTTTTTCCAGGCACGCATTGTCATCTCAATTTGAAATGAATAACCCGAGGCCTTGACATCGTCCAAATTTATAGCCTGAAGGACTTCTTTGCGGAAACATTTAAAACCTCCAGTTGCATCCTTGATAGGAAGACCTGTAATAATTTGCGTATATTTATTAGCAAAGAAAGATAACAACAGACGAGACATTGGCCAGTTAATCACATTGACACCTGAGATATAGCGAGAACCTAAGACCAAGTCATAAGTTTGAATTTCTCTTAAGAAGTCACGAAGATATTCAGGACCGTGAGAGAAATCAGCATCCATCTCAAAGATATAGTCGTAGTCATGCTCAAGTGCCCATTTAAAACCAGCGATATATGCTTTGCCGAGTCCTTCTTTGTTTTTGCGATGCAGGACATTTACTTTCTCTTCAGAAGCAACCAACTTATCGGCAATCTCTCCAGTACCATCAGGAGAACTGTCGTCAACAATTAACACATGAATCCGTGCATCTAAAGGAAGTACCGCATGAACGATTTTCTCTATATTTTCTTTTTCATTATATGTTGGAAATATAATTAAAGCTCTTTTTGATTGCGGCATGATTTACGCTTCCACTTCTTTCTTTTTTCGTCTATTGTAGCCTGACACAAAGTAAAAACCTATTATAAGTGTCAAAAATAAGGCTGTCAAGTTCGTCGAGAGTTTACCTGTGGCATATCTTTTGGATTCAAATCGAAAAACAGCTTCTTTTGAACCAGCTGGTATTTCCACCGCTCGAAATGACCCGTATGCTCTCAATATTTTGCTTCGGTTTCCATCAATAGAAACCGTCCAAGCGTCGTAATAGTTATCGGTCAATACAAGTATTTTATTTTGTGAAACATTCAATTTTAATACTAAAGAGTCCGTCTGATAGTCAGAAATTATGACGGAAGCTGTCGAAAGAGAGTCTTTCTGATATGTAAGCGTTGGCTGTTCTTCTAAAAATACTGTTTTCGATAGGTCAGATTTAGTTGTCATCACTTCATTTACAATTAATTCGGTGTTATCAAATACTTGAAATTGGTCGACTAAAAAGGCTCTCGGCAGAGCATTGTCATTTTGTAAGACCTGAAATTGTCCAAAATTAGCAGCTTGAAAAACTCGTTTTTCACCAAAATAACCAGCGGGGAAAGATTGTTCAGCTGGAAAAAGCAGATATTTCGCACCTGTGAGATTAAGAAAATTCGGATTAGTTTGATTGACTTTGCCTGGCCCTCCAAGCAATTTATCATACCATTTTAGTTGGTTTCCGTGATAGCCAACAACCATTTCAATTCCAAAATGAGGCAGGTAATCTTCTTTGATTGCTCCGCCAATAAAATTCATAACCCGAAACTTTTCTGTTTTCTGAGTAAAAAATTTAGTAAGAGAATTTTCATCTACGATTTTAGACTGGTCGGTCGTCGTCACAAAACGTTTATTAAACCGCACCGAGTTAATCACAGGTATCAGCAACATCCCACACAATATTAGTACGCCAGCTTTTTTAGATTGATAAATCCAAATAGCACCTGCCGCTAAGGCAGTGAACAAAAATGATAACCAGAGACCTGACTGAATCGATGACAGATTCATGTAGGCAACATCTGCTTTGGATACCCCTTGCTGCACCATAGTTTGTGATGCTTCAGAATAAAACATCGACATCCAACTGTCCAACATCCCTCTTCCATCCATGCTAAACAGTAAAGCTAAGACAAAGATAAAAAGTGGAAATCCGAACAGAAGATATTGAAATTGTTTGAGATACTTTTCTTTAAATGAACGGCTCTCATCTATAATTTTTTGCATCCCCATCCCAGCCAACATTGCGATTGAGAATGAGAATAAAAACATAATCATCGACGGTGCTCGGAGTGATTTAACTTTTGGTATCAGATAAAAGAAGAGTTGAAACAATGGTGTCGTCGCCCCAAGAGCATATATAAAAGCAAAAAGCGCCAAACCACCAAAGAAATATGATTCCTTCTTTCTGACAAAGAAAAGTCCAAGAAGTGCCATAAAAAGTCCAACAATCCCAACTGATTCAGAATTATCTTTAAATGCATTTTTCCCCCAATAGATAGTCGAACGTTGATATTCTTTATTCGAGGAATTCACCCCTGAAAATTCAGGGACAAGTAATGAAAAGGCTTCCTCTTCGTGAAGCGACCATGATGTCGCCCATTCCCAACCAGATTTAGAATCGGTACGAGGTGAAAACTCTGTTGTATATGTATAACCAGGATAAAACTGAATAGCAGAAAGTAGCAGACCAATTACAACAGCATAGGTGGTCAGCATTGCAGGACGCATAAATTCAGGGACTGATTTTGTAGCGATAAAGTTTGTAATCAACTTAAATGCAGCAAAAAATGAAATTGCCCAAAGGGAATAATATGACATCTGTGGATGAGGCGATAAAATGATAAATCCGATGACTAAGCCAAGCATTGAAAAATTGAAAAATGATTTGAGTAGCTCTTTAGAATCAAAACCTCTTTGAGTGAACATAATTGTGAGAGGAAAGAGTGTCGTGACAAATATTTTTCCGTCATGCCCTGGAGAGACAAGTGATATTAAATACGATGCAAACATATATGAAATCGCAGACATCAGCGAAGCAACTTTTGATAGCTTAAATTCTCTGGCACAGGCGTACATAAAAAGACCTGCCAAAAAGATATGAAAGACCAAGACAAATCCTAATGAACGGTATATAGCCCCAAAGTATTTTAAAAACGAGAGCGGATAAAATATATCACCGTGAAATGCTTCAACATACGGCATCCCTCCAAAAATATACGGATTCCATTGCGGAACAGAACCACTATTCCAAACAGATTCGACTAAAAATGAACGGAAGAAAATCCCCGCTTGAATCATATCCGAGCCATGCAGCATTTTTGATGAGAAAATAAATTCAGAGAAAAGGACAAGTAAGGCAACAGCCAACCCCACAAATGCAACAGGTGTAAAATATTTTGATGTTTCAGGGTCAAACGAATTTGATTTAGGAACCCTGTTTACTTTTGTTTTTTGCTGTTTAGCCAATCGATTCTCCGATACTCTGAACTCTTGATTCGTTACTCGTTATACTGAACAAATGCAACTTTGCATCAACTTATAGTTCTTATTATTTTCTTTTAATCATTTTCCGACGTAAATCAGTCAACTCTTCTTTGATAGCAGTCTGTCCTTCTGTGATAAATCCCATCAGAAAAAGTCCAAATCCTAAACCAATCAAGAGGACGACTAAGTACAACAATGGTAACTGGGTTTCATGTTGCCAATATTTCAAATAAACAGCCCACATGCCAGTAAGAAGTCCGACAAAAATAGAAACAGACCCTATTGCTCCAAAAAAGAGAAGTGGTTTTTTCAAAAATGTAATTTGAAATTTTACTGCTACCATATCAAGGACTCCAATCGGGATTCTCCAGATTGAAAACTTTGATTCACCCCATGCTCGGTCATAGAGAGGCATCTTTACCTCTTCCACTCGGAAGCCTTCATCTGCTGCCAAGACGACCAAATAGCGATGCCAGTCCTGACGCAAGAAAATTTGCTCGACTACCTCACGGCGGAATGCTTTGACAGAATTTAGGTCATGTACTTTGAGATTAAATATTTTGCGTGAAATCCAGTTGTATACATTTGATACAAATTTTTTATTATAAGCGCCCTGTTTCCAGCCAGTACACAAATCAGCACCTTCGAAAATTGGTTTTATAAGTGCTGGTATATCTTCAGGTTTATATTGTAAATCAGCAGGGTAAAAGACAAACACACCACCCTTGGCAGTGTCAAATCCTAACTGTAAAGCAGCAGTTAATCCACGATTTCTTTGATGAACCGCATACCTTACAAAACTATATTTATCAGCACATTGCTTAATTACATGTAGGGTCTTATCGGTAGAACCATCGTCAATAAAAACAACTTCTGACTCAAATGGTGCATCTTGGAGCATAGTGTCGTACTGTTTGCAAAACTCCTCGATATTCCCCTCTTCATTAAAAGCTGGGACAATAGTCGAAACTATAAAATTATACTTTTCCATAAAAATCAGATTTATCTCTCTTTAGCTTTGCTCAAGTTCGATTAGTTCTCGTTTCAAGCGTGATGTCGTCGGAGAAAACTTAATAGCTTCCTCGTAATAATTTTTACTTTCGGCTTTATACAACTCAATATTGGTTTCGTTGTACCTGTCTTGATAAAATTTAGCTAAGCGTGCATTAAGATTATAATTTGTCGGCGAAAATTCAACCGCTTTTTTAAACATCATCTCAGAAAGTTGGAAAATCGAATCTTGTTCCGCAGCTTCAGCTAAAAATGTGTAACATGCTATATTATCGGGATTTTTTTCAATTAGTTCAACCACTAAATCGTTATTTATCTGACCTTTACCATTATCATAAACTGACACGACATGTTCAAAGGGCGAAAGCTGATAAGAGTCAGCAATGTCATTCCCAGTAAAACCAGCAATTCGGTACAATCGGACTTTTTGCTGTCCAACATGGTAGGTAAATAAAAGCTCTGAAGAATCCATAAGTATCGGATAATCCTCTTTTGCCCTTGTTTCATTACCACTATCAAGCAATAAATGAGTTATAGGTTGATTTTTAAAGAAATCAGGATCAGCTTTGGTGACACCAAACATGTGAATAACAGTTCCTACTTTATTTTCAGCAGTCAGAAGCCCAGCATAAGGACCTGAAACAACCGCTCCTTCGGCAAGAAGCTCCCCTAAATCAAGTGAATTATCCCGACCAGTAAATGTCGGACGTTCTGCCCAATAGAGAAAATCTAAGATATTGGATGTAAATACAACGGCGACAATCGCAACGGCAAAACCAATACGGACATAACGAAACACCTTTGCCTGCAACTGTTCATTATATTTTTGATAGGAAATCATCAAAGCATAAACAGCAAGACTGAAAAAGAACGTCCAGCCAACTGTGATAAATTTATAGTCATCATAGAAAAATGACCCACCAATTAAACCAACATACATATTATAGTACTGGTAAATAACAGGGAGAAAGATGACAAAGATAATCAGCAATGAAAAAAGTGGAATTTTGTTACTTTCATGTTTTTTTAATTTATAGAACATAGAACCTAAAATGATAGATGCGGCAGCATAGAATGGATAGATAAGTTCGAGTTGATATCTAAGCGGTCTGTTGTTCCAAATCATCAAACCACCGTAAAATGAAACTATCATCAGAAAGATGAAAAATTTTCCACTGTTATAATTTTTTAATTTTTCTTTCAAGGTGCCTCTATTGAAAAAACTAATAGCGAACATTGATAAGAAAATTGAAGCGAACAATAGTGGCACTCTCATACGGGCAAAAAGTTTTGACTCTTTCCCAAACGAAAAATACTTCCAGACAAAATTATCAAATGATTCAAAAGCGGCTAAGTTTCCATAGAGCGAAAAGGCATGCTCCCCAACATATGATGCTACCTGTTTTTGCATCGGGAGATACGAAAAGAAAAGCCAAAAGAGTGTCATAGCGATAAAGCCAGAACTGAAATAAATCAGCGGTAGTTTGGTTTCCTTTTCTTCAACAAAATGCTGATATAAAAAGAAACCTGCAAATGGTACGACAAAAATTACACCTATAATTTTTCCAAAAAATATTCCAACCGCTAAAAAAGCTCCCGCAAAGAGAATCCAAAAAGTTCGTGTACAATACAACAATAATGTCAAAGACAAAAAGGCATAAAACGACATCGCATGTTCTAAAAATGCAAGTCGTCCATAGAAAATCTGGTTATAGTTTACTGCTATCAGCAGTAGATAGATTATACCTGTAATCGGGTTTGAGATTTTCCTGAGAATCATATAAAACAGAAGCAACGAGCCAAAAGAATAAAAAAGACCAACAAGGTTCGACATCTCAAGCGTAACCCCAAATAAACTGAAAACGAAAAAGGCTAAAAGTGTCACCGAGGATTTCAGGAAAAAGACAAATCGTGTTTCATCGTATGGGTTAAAATCGTCGGTCAACACTTTTTGTTTGGCAAAAAGCGTATAATGGTTACTGTCGGTATAGACATCGGTTGAAAATGATAACCCAATCGGTGGGTCTGCATCGAGCTTATAGGCACGCATTTCAAACATGACAAAAAGCATGATAACTGCGATAATTATCTCGATTCTTCGTTTTTGCTTCTCTGTCAATTTGGTGAAGATATTCATCTAAACTTTCAGGTGAAAACTGTTCTTTTTCATGGCTATACCTATGTAGGCAAAGAAGATAACTCAATATTTCTGAAAGTCAAGCTTGATAAATCAGACCAAATTGTTACTGATTGTTAGAAGGACAACAACCTTTAATACGTACCGACATGGCATTGCCCTGTCTCAAGCGGAAACAGGTAAGCCAGTTTCCTACAAAACCAACACACCTCAAGCCCCTCTTTTTATAGGGGAAGCAAAGCTTTTTATGTGCATGGCAGACGCCCTCGTGTAATGCATCTTATGATACTATACAGCCCTCGTCTGCCTTTGTTATGCGTTGTCAGAAATAGATTCCTTCCAACTTTACTATTTATCTCAATCATCAACATATTCCAAAATATCACCCGGCTGGCAGTCAAGAACCTTGCATATAGAATCCAAAGTCGAAAACCGAATAGCCTTGGCATGGTTTTTTTTCAACACAGAAAGATTTGCAATAGTTATATCCACTTTTTCAGATAGCTCAGTAAGAGACATCTTACGTTTGGCAAGCATCACATCAAGATTTACGATTATAGGCATAGCACCACCCTCATATAGTCAACTCGTTTTCACGTTGAATACGTGAAGCTAACTCAAATAGATGAGAGATAGCAATTATCACCATGCCAACAATGATAAGTTTTGGGTACCAGTTGAGTTCAACGCCCACCTCTGCATTTGCCAATCTGACAAATGGAAGATAGTATGCTCCTTGTAGAAAGTTGAAAGTACCATAAACTGGTCCCCATAGTGCGATGATATAACCAACTTTCCGAATATCTTCTGAATTTTGTTTTGAGAACGGTCTACCTTTAACGATTGAACGGAATATTTTTCTCAGAAAGTATGTAGCCCCCATCACAAACATTGCACTCAGGATCATGTCAACTACCACAGACCAAGGCCATTTTCCTTCCGATACCTGATAAAAACCGTCAGAATGACCTAGAAGAACTATGCTATCTTCTCTATCAACAACTCCAGCATCTTCCAAAGGATTAGGGCTTGTCGATTCGTGATATCGAATTATTATCGGTAATTCAAGTACCTTATCACTAAAGAAGCCCGCATCTATTACCCCACCTACTAACCATCCTAATGTAATAAAAGTAATAAAGACAATTCCGACATACCAAACTGTGTCCAGTGCGAACTTTACTACTCTTACAGAAGGCTTGCGAATAATTTCCTCTCGCAAACTCTCTTTCCTTCGCTCTTCATCCTGCTCAATCAACGGGTTAGTACGAGGCAAAGGTACAGGCTTTGTCAAATCGGCAAACTCTGCTGTCTCAGGGACTGTCCCCTTTTTGTTACAGTTAGTACATTGAGCTTGCTCACCTATTTTGAGGTAATAAACTATAAGTTCTTCACCACAATGCTTACATTTGAATTTTAATGCCATTTTTTCCTCCATATTGTTAATTTGTTTTTGAAACACCAACAAACCATCACATCAAGATTTACAATTATAGGCATAAGCCTCTCCCTTAAACTGTCAGGTCTTGTTCGAGTTTCATCTTAACGGCAATTTCAAATACCTGTGCTATAACAACAATCATCAGACCAAGAAAAATTGTAAACGGATACATCTCGGTAGGAATTTCAATACTCGCTCCAGGGAGATCAATCAGATGGATAAAAATTCGAGCGTAGATATTACTTGTAATTCCAACAATCGGTCCAGCGGCGGTTATAAGATAACCGATAAGCTTTAATCTTTTTGGATTATCTTTGTCAAACGGTGAGTTTAGCCTGACCGTTTTTAAGAAAATTTTGAAAAGATAGATTATATAAATGACTCCTAATAATAGTATCAACGGAAGCCACATCATCTGTGCCATTTTTTCATATTTACTGACATCCAATTTTACTCTTTCAAAACCAACAACCGGAACTAACTCGTCTGACTTTGTTTGGTCAAGCGGGAGAGTCCTGCTTATATCATCATAGGTTACTATAATCGGTAGTTGCATATATTTCAAAGTTCTGACGCCACCAAACATATTTACTCCAAGCAGTACAACAACAAGAATTGCCGCAAAACAGCTAAGATAAAAACTTATATTTGTAAACCAGTAACACACTTTTAGTGCTTTGGAATCTTTGAGGGACTTTAAGTCATTATTATTTGTTAATTCAGTCATATTACCTTCTCTCTATAAATTTATCACCACAATTGATTATCGACAATTCCTTATCGCTTGTCAAGTGTTTTTTATCGTTTATCGATACCCTTATTTATAAACAGTACATTATGACTAACACTTAATTTAAGCGGATTCGGACATTAAAGAAAGTTGATTTAGATCCGATAAACTATCATAGAGATTACTGTCTTTATTGCTGATCTAATATTACAAAAGGGCTAAAATAGTTGATCATTCCAGATACAGATATTAAAACAGTAAATAAACTAATTGAACAACTTGGCGAACTCCCCGCAGCTCCAATTATTTTAAATAAGGTAATAAAATTGACATCTGACTTACAGTCAAATATTGAAGATATTACCAAAAACATAACTGCTGACCAGATATTATCAGCAAAAGTTATACGAATGTCAAATTCTCCAGCTTATGGTCGTGCTTCAAAAATAACAACCGTATCAGAAGCAATTAGAGTCTTAGGTTTTAACCAAGTAAAATCAATAATCATAACTGCCTCTACTGCTCAAATGTTTCATTCCGACACTCAAGTTGAAATCTCAAAAATTTTATGGGAACATTCGCTGGCGACTGCGTTGGGAGCACGGTTAATTGTCAAAAAATTTGGTGGTATAGATGAGGAGGAAGCATATTTATGTGGTCTTCTTCATGATATTGGTAAATTAGTTTTATTAAAACAAGCTCCAAATATTTATAATGATATTATTAATAAAGTAAAAGAAACAAACTTATCTTTTATTGTTGTAGAAGGAAAAGAATTTGGTTTTAATCACGTTAATGTTTGCCAAGCTTTATTGAGAAAATGGCAATTCCCAACAAATTTAACGACACAAATTTCAGCCCACCACGCTACTAATCCGAATCGACCTGAGACAACAAAAAGCTTATCAAGAATTGTTGCATTGTCAGATTCAATCGCGAAGTATATTGGTGCTGGATTTATCGAAGCATATAATCCAGATTTAGAGGGTGCCTTATATTTTGGCTCTACTCTAATTGAAGATGATGACCTTATCGAACTTCGCACTAATACCGAAGAACAATTTAATATTGAAATGAATAGTTTTTTATAAAGCCTCTCAGTAATTCTCATAGAACAATCTAACTAACATGCATTCATTATTAGCCAATATCCCGAAAGATATATTGCACTTTTTGGGTATCTTGACATAGGAAAAGAGGAAGATCATTACCGTTGGCCAACTTGTGGTCGTATCAAATTTTTGTTTAAATTCAACGGATGTGAACTGAATGTAGATAAAAGTATTTACGATCCTGAGGACAAGTCTCCCCCCTCTACCTCACCTCAACCAACTGCTCCCAGTCGGTCGTATATTTGGGCGTGCGTTTTTCGCATTTCATTTTCCATGGGCGGGTTATCCCCTGCGAGGCATAAGTAAGTGTCCCCGAACCAAGTTTATCATTGAGCGAATCCAAAGTTGACATGATTTTTTTATTTTTGACACCATCACAATTATCAAAAAGAGTCGCCTGTATTTGGTCGTCAGGAATCAAATCGTCAAGCATCACGCCCGCTTTTTTATATTTGTATCCATCCCGAAAAATTTTATCAACGCCGTGCATAGCGTAGTGCATTAGTTCCGATGTGTTCGATGTACCGTGCGGAATTTTTATAGTCAGCGAGTTAGAATACTGTTCATCCTGTTTGGAAAATGGATTAGTCAGCACAAAAATTGTCAGAACACGTGTCGCCAAATTTTGTTTCCGCAAACGTTCAGCAGCATTGGCAACATGAGCCGAAACTGACTCACGCAGTTCGTTTACATCGGTAACTTTTCGTCCGAACGACCGAGACGAGACCACCCCCTTGCGTTTGGGAGCGACAGTCTCAAGACGCTGGCAGGAAATCCCCCGCAGTTCATAGACAAGACGCATGCCAACGACGCCCATCTGTTTGCGAATCAGCCTGTCATCGGCATCACGCAACTGACGGGCGTTGACAATCCCCTGTGCGACGAGACGTTTGCCGTGTTGGCGACCGATTCCCCAAACATCCCAGACCTCTACCCGCTCGAGAGCTTGGTCAATGTACGGCGAGTCAAGCAGGTCAAGCACCCCGCCTGTCTTGGCAGATTTTTTTGCTAAGCGGTTGGCGAGTTTTGAAAGTGTTTTGGTGCGCCCGATGCCGATTGAAACAGGAATGCCTGTCCACTTAAGAACCGCGGTTCGAATTTGCCTTGCATATTCAGTCAGGTTTTTGAACCCGTCAACTCGGTCACATCCTTTCAGATTCAAAAAAGCTTCGTCAATTGAATAGATTTCAAACTCGGGAGCAAACTGGGCAAGCGATGACATCACCCGTCGAGACATATCGCCATAGAGAGTGTAGTTGGATGAAAAGACATGCACATTGTTTTTTTCGATAACATCTTTGAATTTAAAATACGGCTGCCCCATTCCGATTTTTAATGCCTTAACTTCGTTGGAACGAGCGACAATACATCCGTCGTTGTTGGAAAGCACTACTATCGGTTGGTTCTCAAGTTTCGGGTCAAAGACCCGTTCGCATGATGCGTAGAAATTGTTGCAGTCGACGAGGGCGTAGACGGAATTGAGGGCATCGTCATCTTTACGTATCCCAAGCTCAATGGGGATGGTTAATTTTTGTCGTGAAAGTTCCATGCTACAATATACCGAACGGTGCTATTTTCGGAATCACATAAAGAGTACATTCTTGTAGGGGCGTTACATGTAACGCCCCTACGTATTTTATATTAGTAGGTCGGGTTCCCAGCGAACACCGATAGGTGGATACAGAACCCGACAAGTGATTAGCCTATTTTAACATCTCAACTGTTTTTTTATGACTATAAATTCTAATAAAATTATTATCCCTATCATCACCCTGGTATAAGACAAATACTCTATCATCTGATATAACTGGTGGATGTCTAGTCCAACTTCCTAAAGAATCTGACCATAAAATTGAGCCATCATCTAAATTCAACGCATCAATTTCACCTTTTATGTAATGATAAACTATATTATCAGAAAATTTAATCGAAGTAATATCACCTTTACGCTTAACATTTTCCCACTTTTTTTTACCAGTAAACCTATCAATGCAAGTTATTCCTTTATAGTTGGATATGAAGATATCATCACCGAAGAAATCATAATCAAAGATTGTCCCTCTTTCAAGTTCCCATAGTATTTTGTTATTGATTAAATCATAATAGTAGAAATCATGAATACCTCTACTGTATCTAGAAGATAGAAGATATCGAATTGGGAATGGTTCTTGAGATAATTTATAGACTTCCATACCTAATCCCTTATAACCATCGGGTAATTGATCTGTATATCTTAAATTTTCTTTTGGTTGCACTATTGAAACAATTTCTTGAGTTTTTGTATTAAGAATAATTAATTTATCATCTATTGCCCAAACAGCCAATGTTGAATCCCATTCGAAATCATTATTCTGAACTTTCTTAATAAAATCATGCACTTTACTATTTGCCATATCATATTGATATTCTTTTAATAATATACCGCTTTCAAATGAATGAATGCTTAGGCTGTTCCAAGAAGCAATTACCAAAAAATCATCTAAAAGTAAAAAATCTTTTGAAGAACGGCTTGCTGGTCCCATCCCTCTAGCTTTCCATACAACCTCACCCGTTTTAATATCAATTTTATATAAATATAAATTATTTTTCTTTTCATAATCACAAGCAATAAAATATTCATTATCTTTTTCAGGAAGAAAGATATAAGATATATTTAAATCTAATTCCCATTTCTTTTCTAAAGACTTAGTATCAAAGGCTAAAAGAGGATGGTTATTTCCATCAGAATAAATAAGCATATTATTAGATGATATAATTTGGGGATATGTGTGAGAATGCCGCCCTTTTATATTTTCAATCTCAATTTCACCAATAAAGGGTGCGTTTTGATTGGTTGTATCGCTACTATAAGAAACATTTCTTAAGATAAGAATCATTAATAATACTATTATAGCAAATTTGATATTAAATTTACCTGCTTCAGCAATCATGACACAATCCTTATTTTATTAGCTTATCTTTTTCATTATACGTTTTTAGCAGAATTAGAAACACTTTCATGACACTTATTTTCTTTCTTGTCGGGTTCCGTACTCGCTGTCGCTCAATTTTGGAACGCCGACCTACAAAATTTACTACCAACTCTAGACGTTTCGCGAAACGCCCCTACGTATTAACGGAACAGGCAAGCCTGTTCCCTACAAATTTTACCCCTCATCACCAACATCATAATAGAACTTGCTCTTTGCACAGGCGTCGTATTGGTCAGACAAGAGTTTTCCCTCGACACCAACATTGTCATACGGATGTTCGCAGATATGTATAACGGGTACCCAGTTCTCTTTACCGATGACTTGAACAAACGCCTGAGAAAATTTTTCGACCAACATCTGCTTTGTCGCACGGTCGATACGAGGAATATACAAGAGCATGTGCAGGTACGGTCGCCCACTCCGCCCATCCCAGACAGTTCCACCAGATGCGGATTGTCCTATATCATATTCATGGTAACGGATGCCAAAAATCTCGGCACCGAATTTTGTTGATTCATCGAATACTTTGGTGAGAGCGTCGCTTAGTTTTTCTTTTGTTTCAGCGTCGACTCTTGGCATTGATATTTCTAAACATGGCATCGTTTGTTTCTCCTATGTTTTACATTGGCAGACGAGGACGTCTGCCATGCACAAATATAATTGTCACCCTGAGCCTGTCGAAGGGTTTTCTATTGGTGCATACTTCGACAAGCTCAGCATGACTTATTATAATTACATCAGCCCGTGGATGACCGAGGTCACCACCCCCCAGACTTCAAGCTCGGTCTCGTCTTTGATTTCAATCGGTTTATACCGTTCATTCTCTGGCATCAAGATAACTCGGTCAGATTTCCGAATCAACCGTTTAACAGTCAACTCGCCATTGACAATCGCAATCACCACCCGACGGCTTGTCGGCTCAAGTGAACGGTCGACAATCAATATATCCCCTGAATGAATCCCCGCACCAATCATCGAATCACCTGTCACCCGTACAAAATATGTCGCCACCGGATGTTGTATCAGATATGTGTTGAGGTCGAGATTTCCCTCAAGGTAATCATCGGCGGGTGACGGAAAACCCGCCGCAACCTGTGCGGTGAACATCGGAACAGTATTTGAGGTCTGTTCGCTTTCTAAAACTTGCGATAATATTTTTACTTTTGCCATATTGCTCTTTCATCTTTAATGAACATACCTCGACTCCGCTCAGTATGACAGATTGTAAGTTATTGTCTTTAAAGTCACCCTGAGAGGAGTCGAAGGGACTTGAAAGACAATTTATTTTTTTCAACAAACCCCAAAGCGGACTGTTTGGCGAAAATGCTAAAGATTTCCGCTCTACTATTCTTGGGCGTTTCACGAAACGCCCTTACAACTTATAATTGGCAGGTCTCAAAAGCGAGACCTGCCTACAACTATTTTCGACAGGGCAATGCCCTGTCGCTACAATGTAAAAATAATCATAACTACTTTATAAAATACAACTCTTTTGACTTATATCAATCACATCTGCGTTAAGATTAGATATATGTGACATAGAGAAAGTAGAAGAACCAGTCTTGTTTTGTCCTCTTTTACAGACAAAATTAAACTTGTACAATAATATGAGACAAACTATAATAGACACACACATACATAATAGATGAGAAAGGTATACAATGAAAAAACTTTTAACAATCGTAGCATTGCTAACATTCGCAGTAGTCAATGTCTCGGCAGACAGTTGTGTTGACTGTCACAGTAAGATTACCCCTGGAGCTGTCAAGGATTGGCAGAACTCTAAACATTTTGAAAGTGAAATCGGCTGTGCCTCCTGTCATGGTGATTCACATAAATCCGCCGATGATGTCGACTTGGTACAATTGCCAACACCAGAAACATGTAACGAATGTCACGAAACTCAGGTGTCACAATACTCGGCAGGAAAACATGCCCTCGGATGGGCATCATTTCAAGCAATGCCAACCACACACAACTTGCCATCGACATTAGTTGATGGAATGAAAGGATGTGGCGGTTGTCACAAAATCGGCGTTAAGTCCGAAGAACAAATCAAAGAACTCAAAGCTGCAGGTTCCAAATTTGGACACGCCGCATGTGATGCATGTCACACCCGTCATACATTCTCAGTCAAAGAAGCGCAACAACCTCAAGCATGCCAAACATGTCACATGGGTTTTGATCATCCACAATGGGAAATGTACTCCTCATCAAAACATGGTGTTCGCTATTTACTCCAACAAAATGGTACATTAAGCGAATCAACAGTTGCTCCAACATGCCAAACCTGTCACATGCCGAATGGTGACCATGAAGTCCGCACAGCATGGGGATTTTTAGCAGTACGTTTACCTCTGCCTGAAGACCCACAATGGAAAGCTGACCAAGTAACAATTTTGCAGGCACTTGGTGTCTTAGACCCTGAAGGTAACCCGACGGCACGTCTCGATGTTGTCAAGGCTGCCGATGTTGCCCGTTTAGATCAAGCATCATTTGACAAAGAACGCAACAAAATGATTTCTGTCTGTTCTGATTGTCATAGTGAAAACTTTGCCAAAGGTGAAATGGCCAAAGGTGATGATATGATTCGCGAAGCCGACCATCTTCTTGCTCAGGCAATTCGTATTATCGCAAGTCTCTATGCCGATGGTTCAATACCTATGCCGGAATCATATTCGTATGCATTCCCTGACTTGCTAACATTCCATGATGCCCCGACTGTCATTGAACAGATCTTGTTTGAGATGCATTTGAAACATCGTATGCGTACTTTTCAGGGTGCATTCCATAACAACCCTGATTATGCTTTATGGTATGGATGGTCTGAGATGGTGCGTGACTTAGCAGAGATTAAAGAAAGAGCTACTGAATTACGAGCTAAGAAATAAGTAAGTAATTAATAATTCAATACAAAGGGCAGGTCTCGCTTTTGAGACCTGCCCTTTTTTGTTAATAACTTAAGGTTAATCTAAAAACCTACACCCATCCTTTTTAATGCATCTTTACGCATTAAATATGCATCTTGGTTATTAGGATGATACTTTAATACAGTATCACATGCTTCTACACATTCAGGATATTTAAAAAGGACAGTCAAGGAATAAGCTTTTAAATACCAGAGAAATTTATCGTTCTCACTTATTCTTTCACCATAAACTATCGCACTATCAATACATAGTAACGCATTTTCATGGTTACCCATTAATTGATGCAACATACTCTTTTGGGACCATGGATACCAAGGATTATCAGCATAAATAATGGCAGAATCATAATATGAAAACGACATAAGAGAATCCCCAACATATGCAGAAATTTCAGCAAGTTTAATCCATGCTTCTACAAATTTATTATCAATTTCTAAAGCTTTATTATAACAACGCACTGCCTCTTTATACTCATTGCTGTTGATTTTAATTATACCAAGGTTAAACCATACTTTTTTGAAGTCAGGTTTTATTCTAATAGCATTCTGATAAGCAAATTCAGCACTATCAATAAAATTTAATTGTATTAATGCCCCTGCTCTATTATTCCAAGCATCAGCAAAATTACTATCTAATTCAATTGCCCTGTCGCTATGTAAAAGAGCCTCTTTATAGTACCCTTTTTCAAGATAGAGATTGGATAAATTTGAATGTGAAAAAGGAAAATAATCATTAAAAGCTACTGATTTTTTTAAGCTCATAAATGCTGAATCAATAATGTCTAAATTATAATAAGCTAAACTTTGATAATACAACAATGGACTTCCCCCGCAAAAACGGACACGGAGTTAAGTATGTTTTGTCATCACTTCAAATTGAGCTGGACTTTTGTATCCTAAGCTCGAATGACGACGGTTACGGTTATAAAACAATTCAATATACTCAAATATCTTAAGT
>JAJRQO010000013.1 GCA_024280215.1 Candidatus Zixiibacteriota bacterium | reverse complement strand
CTATGACAGTCAGGGAAATCCACATTGGGAACCTAATATTGATATTACTTTAACTGTCACAGATGGTGCTGCCGATGTGACCAACGGAGTTACCGATGCACAAGGACATTTCAGTAGTATAATTACGATAGATTCTACAGCAGATTCAGTTGTTGTCGAGGTTCTTGCTGAAGGTCAGTATAACTCACAAGCTGATACTATTGTAGTGTCGTTTAAAGAGAAGGACCCAATTGTATATGCTCGTTTAACATATGCATCAAATTACTGTTCTTATGTACAACCGAATGAAACTATTCCTTTAGATGTAACAGTATTCAATCCTGACTCTGGACAAATTCCTAATGCCCAAATCAATGTCTGGATAGATGGTGGAGGATCTCTAAGTGCGACAGGCGGTTTGACTGATGCCAATGGAGATTGGTCGACATTTTTTACAACACCATTTGATATGTCAAACCCAATTGATATTCATGTAGAAGTAGATGCAGGAATAGGATCTATTCAAGAAAAAATTGTTCACGTCAATCGCCTAGGTGGAGCACCAGATACAGGACCAATTTTTATTTGGGGGGAAGAATACTCTCTTCAAGTTATGAGTTGTGCAGTCAATGCTTATGGAGGACCTAATGATGATGGAGGAAGTAGTAATTCTAGAATATTTGCTACCTGTGATTCAGGTTTTACTTCTTCAAATGCATTAGGTCTATCAGCTTCCTATGGTTGTCAATTTGGTGGTGGGAGCGTTTCAACAACTTTGGATTTAACCGGTTCAAATAATCAGCACACTATTTCATGGACAGCTAGTGGAGGAGCAAGTGGATTTGGTGAATATGCTTCATCGGGCATGGATGCATCTCTCAGTGGTGCTATTCTTTACCGAAAACCAAGCGGGCTGACTTTCCCCGCAGGAGCTATTTTACGTGTTACTGTTAACTGGAACGATATCTGTAATTGGCGTATAGAAAATACTAATAGTAATAATGTACCAGGTGGTCAACAGACGTTTGACATCGCACTACCTGAAGGACAAACGTCATTGATTATACCTATTGGTTTTAATGCTTATGGACAAGGAACAAGTGGGAGAAATTCATACGTTTCTAGAATGGGAGTAGCAATAACTACAACTATGGAGTGTCTTAACTGTGGTGAATAGAAATTATAAAAGAAATATGATAGCTTTATAAGGAAAATAAAAATGTATCAAAAAACAAAATTGTTAACTGCTATCATGCTTACAGTAGTTTTATTTGGCTGTATGCCTCCCAGTCAAGGAAATTTAGAAACAGGGTTTACAATTTGGGGGTATGTCGGAAATACAGCTACCGAACCGGCATCAAATGTTATGGTTCTTCTTGTTGACGGAAACAGTGATAAACCGATAGCAAGTAAGAATAGTAATTTTCTAGGGAAATACAAATTTTCAGGACTTCGTCCGGGATATTATAAAATCAGAATATCTGATAAAGAAATTGAAGCGATTATCACTACTGAAAACCAAAGAGTCGATATTGATTTAAGCTCCGAAACAGGTACAATGAATTATGCCGCATCAGCTATTAAAGATATTGTTGGAAATGGAAAACCGGGAGGCGATCCAGAGTTGACAAAAAGATTTTCAGGGCAGTGGTACAGTTATTCCGGTGCTTTGAGTGGCGGAGGTTCTGAAAATCAAATGGGGTTATGTTCTAACGGTAATTATTATGAGAGTTACGAAGCAGGTTATTATGGAAGCGACGCATCCTCTGCTTGGGGGAGTGCATCTGAAAGCGGCAGCAGAGGTACTTGGTCGATTGAAGGAAATGTTCAGCGGGGGACTATTACTATTAAATATAGAAACGGTTCTACATCTTCAATTCAATATCAGCAATCAAATGATGACCCTCAATGCTACTATTTTGATAACAGACTTCATTGCTATAATGGTGTTTGTAAATAAATTGGAAATGATAACAGAAAATATGAAAAAATAGTATAAAAAGAAGAAGGTTCTTATGAGAAAATCAATTTTAACTTTTTTAATGTCAATTATTTTGACTTTTTCAATCAATGCTACTGTTCCTAGTCATATAAGTTATCAGGGAAAAGTTGATGATACATCAGGACAGCCGATGTCGTCAGGTAATTATCAGATGACATTTTCACTTTTTCGGACGGCAGTCGGGGGCACTGCCGTTTGGTCAAGTGGTAGTCAGACCGTTGCTGTCAATGAAGGTTTATTCAGTTATGAGTTGGGTGCGATTGTTCCTTTTCCAAATAATTTAACATCTGACTCTGCTCTTTGGCTGGAAGTAAGTTTTTATAGTGAAATTATTACTCCGAGAATACAATTCAGCTCGGTAGGATTTGCCCTAAAAGCACAGACAGCAGATACTGCTTTGTATGCTTATACAAGTTCTGCTTATACTGTCGTAAATAATAAAATACAACCTACTACGCCCGGTACATCAATGAAAGTGGAGGGGAGTCTTCCTTTTGGTTTATATCCATACATACCTGCTTTTATTCGAGCAGAAGATTCAGGCCAAGGCTCTGCTCTTCTGGGTTGGGCTAATAATTCTATTGGTGTTACAGGTGATTCTGAAAACGGATATGGTGTTTTAGGAAGGTCATTAGGTACTGGTAGATGTTTTGTTGCTCAAAAAGGTATACAAACTACGGCATTTATTGGCGGCCCAGACACCGGACTTTATGTAAACTCATTAGGTAATGGGATAGCAGGTCGCTTAGTAGGAGATGTTGAAATCGCTGGTAATCTTGATGTTGATTCTATAAAAATAGGTGCTGCGATTCATGAGGGGTTACTGCATGTTGAAGGTACCGGAAATGCAACGGCAGTAATTGGTTCAAGTGTAGATGGTCGGGGAGTGATAGGGAGAGCTTATGGTGCAAGCGGTGTAGGTCTTTATTCAATGGTTGACCAAGCGAAAGGATTAGTCATAGACAGAAATGGTGGACCGAATATTTTTATGGGATATACAGATACAGGATTATATATCAATACATACGGTAGCGGATATGCTGCTATACTTGAAGGAAATGTAAAGGTAATAGGAAATACAGATTTCTTTGGACCTATCACTTCAGAAGGAATTTGGAGTAATGGGTATGGTTCCGGAGATGGTGTACATGCTGGTCAAGATGGTAGTGGAACCGGTAAATGTTTTTCTGCCGAAAGAGCTGGTGGAGTTACTGCGTTTATTGGAGGTGTTGATACTGGTTTGTATGTAAACCAACCAAATGGGTATGCAGGAGTATTCGAGGGACCAGTTTATCTTTCAAATACAGATCAAACAAGCTTGAATAGTTTTGTTGTTGGTAGTGGTGATGGTATTGTTAGTACAGTATTTGGTTATGGAAAATGCTTTACAGCTTTTAAGTATGGTTTTAAAACATATATAGGCGGAGATACAGCGTTATATGTAAATCCGAATGCTATAGGAACTCCTGATTTGAGTAAATTAGCGGGGTATTTTAATGGTGCCGTCGAAGTCATTGGTAATTTAGGAGCAGGTATTTCTCAACCTGATGCTCAACTGCAGGTGAAAGGTGGAAACTGGAATCCAGGGTTAACAGAAGGTGATTTTAAAATAGGTAACGCTACACATAGATTTAAAATAGGTCTGGCGACATCTGGTGGTGGGGCAGGTGATGTTCGTATGCGTGCTGACGGCGGTACCAATCGACTTATTTTAGGAAGTGCCTTAAATGATGTTTTAACTGTCAAGGATACGCGAGTAGGTATCGGAACTTTGTCTCCAAATTACACTTTGGATGTCAGGGGGAATATCGGAAACAATACAACATTGTATCATTCAGATAAACGTTGGAAAAAAAATATACATTCATTGGAAAACTCATTATATAAAATACTACAATTACAAGGAGTTTCTTTTGACTGGCGTATAAAAGAATTTGCCGAAATGAATTTCCCGTCAGGTACAAAAGTTGGTTTGATTGCCCAAGATGTTGAAAAAATTCTACCGAACATAGTTCATACTGATAAGAACGGATATAAATCGGTTGAATATGCTAATATTGTTGTGGTTCTGATAGAAGCAGTTAAAGAGCAACAAAAAGAGATAGATGAATTAAGAAAACTTATTGATGAAAAATAGAATTATTTTACTTTCAGTAAGTAGAGATGTTTGACAGATTCAACATTTTATTCTATTCAGAATCTTCTACATTCACACTTAATGATGCCAATGAAGAAGGGTTTGCAAACTAAGAATAATATTAAAACCGTGTAGCCGATGATGCACCGCTGTTTACACCTGATACTTTAGGTATAGTAACGACAGACTCTAACGGTAATATAAAAAATAAATTGGTTCAGTAAAATGGAGAATGTATGATGATAAATTATTTAATAAAGTCGATTTTAGTTTTGTGTTTACTATTGATGCCTACATTAATTCAAGCACAGCTTTCTGAACAATGGACACATGTATATTCTGAAAATGTATTTAATTCAATGTTTAGTTATACACCTTCATTCGACTCAGTGTATATTTACTTGGTGCTGAAAACGGTGATAAAATAATGGTTTCCTCAGACTATGATATCATGGGAATATCTCAAAAAAGGTTTGCTGAATCATCCTCGTTAAGCACTGGATGGTACATAGGCGAAGTAACTTTTGGTGCATCTTCAGACCCATGTTTTCCATCCTGGGACAATTTGGGGGCAGTTTCAATACAAAAACATTTAAAACAGGTTAAAAACAATCATAAAAAATCAAAAGGAATTTCTTTGTAAGTTTTTGAGATAAAACATAATGCGAAGATTAACAATAGTTTACCAAAACGGCTTTACCTTGTCTGGGGTTCAAGTTCCTGCGCCGCTATTATTTTAATAGTGTCTCTCTTAACATATTGTCTTGACAATAACGAAAAGTCTTCTTTTGTTGTCTCTTAATAGAAATAGTGTAAAATGGGTAGGTATGGTCTAATATTGTTAGAGGCAGAAAATGGGTTCTTCCAAAATGCTTGCAAGTAATAATAGATTATACGTAACTATTTACCAAATTGATTTAAATTACAAAAGGAGCGAATAATGTTAAACAGGATCTTAACAAGGAAATCATTAATAGCTGTTACTGCGATGATTGTGTTGACTCAGGGATTCATCAGTTGTAGTGATGACGAAGAAGGTATCAACACCTCAGGAAATACTACCTCACTCGGTGTTTTTCTTGATGCCGAAGTAGAAGGTTTGACGTATCAATCTGGAGAAAATCCACCAGCTGTTACAGATGCCAACGGTAGATTTACATATACTCCAGGTCAGCCATTATCTTTCTCAGTCGGTGGAGTCCAACTTGGAACACTTGACGATGGCGCCGCTGTTTGCACACCAAATGATTTTATTGTTCCAGAGAATATCGCTCGTTTTCTTCAGTCTTTAGATGCCGATAATGATCCTTCAAATGGTATAGATGTCACCGCTGCCTCGTCAGCTCTTGCAGGACAATCTGTATCAAGCAGTGTCTTCGAAAATACAAGTTCATCAGGATTTGAATCTGATCCAGCGATAGTTGGTGCTATTGCCGCCGCCGGAACATCTCTTCTTGATACCGCAACTGTTAATGCCAATTTAAGAGAAGGAACAGACAACACATTTGATCCAGATGAGTTAGTGGGACGTACATTTATTATTGCAGATCCGCTCGAAACAGGTTTTGGGTTTATCTCTTTCAATGGACTGTTGAATCCATCTGATCAAGGGTCAACTGGTTCGCTCATGTCATTTAGTGAAACTGTTTCTCAAGGTGGATTAGGAATCGAAGAAGATTTCGTTTGGGATATAAATGGAGCAGGTACATTGATTCTTACATTCTCTGATCAAGAGGTTGTGACAATTACACGCTCTGGGGGGAGTTCACGTGCGATATCAATTTTACTTATTGAACAGGGTGCTGCTCCGAGACCAGTTACTATATTAAAGTTGTTGCCTCTTACTGAAACTGATTTGAGCGGAGCCGCAATTACTCAAGGTGGTACATCTAATCGCATATACACAATAAACAGCGGTGTTGAAAATGAACAGATTACTTTTACTTCGAATGGTACAATGTCCGCCATTGGATCAAGTGATGGACCATGGAGTGGAACTTGGTCTGTTTTGGCAAACTCTCTGACAATTGTAGATGGAAATGAATGGTCATTTGCGGTACTCTTAGATGGTTCACTTGCTCAAGGTGGTTCAATACTTATTGGTGATGCCCTGTTTACTGGATTCGCACAAAATGGTGAACCAAATTTAGTTTGGCAGTCATTCTTTATTGTCTCAGTAACTCCTGTTGCAGGAGCTGCTCCTTCATTTTAGAGTATAACCTAACAGCAGAATTTTAGTTTTAATAGTATACCGAAAACAACCGACCCAAGAGTTCTCTAAGGCGGTTGTTTTCAATTTTAAGTATTGCTTCTTGTATGATCCTAAATGCTATTGAAGGGAATTCAAACTACTTGATTTTTCGTGTTATGAAACTCTTTTATGACGTTGCTTCTTTTTGAATTGAGTTTTTTGAGTAAGAATATCTTTTTGTTTAACTTTTTTATTTAAATCTTTTTCGACATAAATATCCAAGCCTGTAAAGGGATCTTTCTCGGTGTAGTACATGAGAGCTGAATATGTAGATGGAAGGGGAGTGAAAATTTGTACCTGTTCAGGGTTGATTCTTAGATTATTTGATGTAAACTCTTTTAAATTTTTCATTTCATGTTCGGTACATCCTGGGTGAGCAGCTATAAGGTAGTAGGTCAAGAATTGTTTTTTATCATAATGTTGGGTCGCTTTTTGAAACATTGAGTGGAACTCTACAAGGGTCGCTTGGTCTGGTTTGCCCATAAGTTCTAATACTTTGTCATCAGTATGTTCTGGTGCAATTTTGAGTTGTCCCGATGTGTGGTGTTGAACTAAACTGTTGACATATTTTTGACCAAACTTTTTATCTTCGACAATCATGTCATAACGAATACCTGAGGCGATAAATACTTTTTTGACGCCATCGATGTTTTTAAGATTGTTTAATAGATTAATTTGTGGCTCATGGTTCGGCTTTAATGTACGACAGACAGTCGTTGAGATACATCTTTTTGTTTCACAACATCCAAGTTTGATTTTCTTCTCGCATTCAAAGCCATACATATTGGCAGTCGGTCCTCCAGCATCATGAATGATACCTTTGAATGCTTTATTCTTCGTAAATTTTTTAGCTTCTTTTATAATAGATTTTTCCGAACGAGAGTTTATCGTTTGTCCTTGGTGGACAGCGATAGCACAAAAATTACACTCACCATAACAACCCCGATGCGTTGTGAGAGAAAATTTGATAGTATCAAGTGCTTTTACTTTCCCATCTTTGCTATGTAGAGGATGGGCGTCCAGAGCAAAATCCATATCAAAAATATTATCGAGTTCTTTTTGTGATAAATGATTGGATGGTTTATTTTGCACTAAGTATCTTGTGTCAGTTTTTTGTACGATTCCATGAGCAGTAATTGGGTCATTGTTTTTGTAAAAGAGATGAAACATCTTGGTGAATTGTGCTTTAGATTTTTGAACATTTTCAAATGACGGGAGTTCTTTATAATTTTCTGGAATCTCATTTGAGATATAGCAAAGCCCATTTATATCCTGCCAATTTTTATTTTGTTTAATTGCGTGAGCAACCTGAACAATTGTTTTTTCACCCATGCCATATACAAGCATGTCAGCCTTGGCATCAAAGAGAATAGACTTACGTAGTTTGTTAGTCCAGAAATCATAATGAGCGACACGACGCAAACTAGCCTCAATACCACCTAAGACAATTGGTTTTGTATTTTTAAAATGCTTTCGAATCAAATTACTATAGACAATAACCGCTCTATCGGGACGTTTGTTGTTAATACCGCCAGGAGTGAAATCGTCGGATTTTCTCCACTTTTTTGAAGCAGTGTAATTTGCCACCATCGAGTCGACTGTTCCACCACTGACCCCCCAAAAAAGGTTCGGTTCGCCGAGTGCGGTAATGTCTATTTTAGAATGAATATCAGGCTGTGGAATAATACCAACGCGGAACCCATTTTTAAGTAAGTAGCGTCCGATTAGGGCAGTACCGTTGTACGATGAATCAACATAGCAATCGCCAGAGACTAAAATTATGTCGAGACTATCCCAGTTGAGTTTTTTGACTTCATCTTTTGTTATTGGTAGAAATTTCATATTTGTAATATATAGTAATTTAGTCGATAATTCAATTTTTTTTCTTTGAAAATAGTTTTATGAAAAGAAAAATAGAAAGACCTATTAAAAAGCCATAAAGAGTGTTAAAATAGATTATTCCTAAGGCTGTAGAACAAGCAACTATCAAATTTGAAATCTGTTTTTGGTCTCGGATTGGTTTGGCAAGTTCATAGCCCGCAAAAATGAGCATAATCCCGAGTATCGAAAGAGGGTAGAGCTGAATCAGTTGCATGGCAAAAACGCCTAAGAAAAGTCCTACTAATAATTTTATGACGCCTAACATAACCACCGAGCCGCCTGTTCTGGCACCAAAATGATATTGTCCTGCAAGTCCGCCCGAGCCATGACACATAGGTAGTCCACCAAATCCGCATCCGATTAGATTCATCAGTCCTACCGATGTCGCCATCCGTTCAGTTGAGATTTGTTTGCTTGGGAATAAATCACCCGAGAGGATGCAAACGGCAAAAACAGAGTTTAATAATGTAAGCGGGATTTGCGGAAGGGTTCCTTTAGTGAATCCAGTTAGCCAGTTGTCGGCTGTTGGAATAATAATCTGAAATGATGGGAGTGAAAAATGAAATTGTGAGAAGACGTTTGGCTCGAGGAAAAATAAGATAAGAAAGCCCGATGAAAAGAGAGCAAGTGCTGCGGGAAATCGTTTTTTATTTTTTAAAAGTAAAATGACCAACCCAATAGAGAGGGCGATTGTAATAGAGTTCAGACCTACAAGTGGCATCTCAGAAATAAAAGAGATGCCTTTGAGGGCGAGTTTTAAACCTACCCCAAGTTGAATCCCTCGGATAATTGATTTTGGGATAATATGTTCAACTTTTGAAATCAGTCCGCTCACTCCTAAGAGAAAGACAATTGCACCTGCCAATAGTCCAGCGGCGGCGATTTCTGCGGGGAGCAGTTGTTCGGCAATAGCAACAGCGGCGATTGCTTTCATCGGTTGTACGGGGATTGGTTGTCCAAAAAGTAAGCCTGTTAGGATATTAAAAATTCCTGCGAAGATTAAAATCAGACCGATGTCCATTCCTGTAACAATTGAGATAGCTGCGACCAATGGAATGAATGTCCCTAAGTCGCCAAGAGAACCCGAGAACTCTAAGAGGGAAAATCGCATTGTTTGTAGGTTGGCTTTAATGTCGTTCAGCATTTTGATTTTTTGAAATTAGTTACTTAATATTTCTTCCCAATAGGTAACTTCGATTTTTGTCGGGGCATCATCTGAAGTGTATTGAAAAATAAGTCCGTCAGTTTGCAAAAGAGCCGAAAGAGCTGCCGATGATTTTTTATTGGCAAATGAAGCTACAAGAGACCCATCTTCCTGAAATATTTTCCCTGGCCAAATAAGCGTCCGACCTGATTTCATAATTGAGTCTTTACTCAGTGAGGCTGATGTCACAGGGAGTGTGTAGTTTGTTACACCGATTATTTTTTTTATCGCAGGTATGACAAAACAAGCGCAGGTAACCGCAGTTGAAAGTGGGTTGCCAGGGAGACCGAAGAGGTACTGATTGTTACGCTGGGCAAAAAATATTGGTTTACCGGGTTTGATTGCTGCCTTATGAAGTTTTTTGACCCATCCGCATTGCTCGGCGATTTCAGGGATAAAATCTTTATCGCCTGCTGAGACACCACCGCTGGTAATTATTATATCGTAATCTTGTGAGAGGGCTTCAACAACAGATTCTCGTTCATCCAACACAATAGAATCGACCGTGATAGACTCACAGAAGGGAGCAAGCATCGAACGGACAGTATAGCTGTTGCTGTTGTAGAGTTGTCCGAACTTTAGCGAGTTGCCCGGTTCGATTAATTCGTTGCCAGTGCTGAGTACAAGGATGCGTGGTTTCTTATAGACAGCTACTTCTGACATTCCAATTGATGCGAGGATACCGATGTAGAGCGGGTTGATTTTTTGTCCTGTTTGTAGTAACAAGTCACCATCTTTTATATCTTCACCTGGCTGGCGAACATTTTGGTTCTCTTTAATTTCTTTTTCAAATGTTACTTCGCTATCGGTGAACGTTGTATGTTCAACTTGTATAACGGTGTCGTATCCTTCTGGAACAGGAGCACCAGTCATAATCTTTATCGCTGTGTTTGGCTTGTAGTTGTATTGGTCAGAGTCACCAGCGTAGGTAATCGCCTGAATTGGGAGTGAGAATGGGACTTGTTTGGTATCTGGGTATGCTACAGCGAAACCATCCATGGCTGAGTTTCTATACGGGGCAACATCGACAGGTGATACAACATCTTCAGCTAAAATATAATTTGCAGAGTTTTCTATTTTAATTTTTATAACTTCAGATTGTTTAATTGCTTGAGAAATTATTTCGACTGCTTCGGCGTAGCTTTTCATTGGTTAAGTTCTTTCTGACAATCTTTGACAAGGTTAGCAACTAACCGCAAAGGATGTTCAATTGTCGGTAGTAAAAACTCGACAATCTCTTTGACTGCTTTTGGTGAACCAGGGAGATTGACGATAAAAGAGTTTTTAGAAATTCCCGACACAGCTCTTGAATAAATTGCGTAAGCAGATTTTGTCACGGAAAATGTGCGGATTGCTTCATCAACACCTGGGGTGAACCGTTCGATAATGTTTTGTGTCACTTCGGGAGTGTTGTCACGAGGGGCGCATCCTGTACCTCCTGATGTGAATATCAAGCTATACTCTTTAGCGATAAATTCTTTGATGGCTGATTCAATATTTACTGGGTCATCAGACACAATTTTTGATTCAACTATTTCAAAACGGTCGTCGAGAGTTTCTTTGAAAACAGGCAGACAACCATCTTCCCGTTCACCTCTTGAGGCTCTATCTGAAATGATAATAATTCCAACCGAATAAGGCATTAGTTACTCCACTGAATTTTATCACCAACAGACATTTTACCACCATGTAGAACTTTAGCAAAGATACCTTCTCTTGGCATAATGCAATCGCCAACAGCTTCACGGATGTAGCACCCATGGTGACACTCTTTGCCAATTTGAGTAACTTCAAGTTCGATATCATCACCGATTTTCATCTTTTTACCTATGGTAACGTTAGAAAAATCTATACCAGTGGTTGTAATATTTTCAGCAAAATCACCTGGGTTAATTTCGACAATATCGTTTTTCACTTTTTCAAAAGATTCAAATGGTAAAAGCGATACCTGACGACCTGAGCCAGCATGACCATCACCGACTATTCCAAAATTTTCTTGAAGTTCGGCATTGTCGATATTTTTTTTCTGCATTCCTTTTTCAGGAGCGATAGAAATTTTATAAATCTGTCCGTTTGTATTCACCTGATTTACCTCCTGTTTTATGTAAGAGTTTTAGTTCTGAAATGACAACATCTTTTTGCACAGCCTTGACCATGTCATAAATTGTGACAGCAGCAATCGATGCAGCACAAAAGGCTTCCATCTCAACACCTGTTGGTGCTGAGGTTTTTGATGTTGCTACGATGAGTATCGTCGAGTTTGTTTTATCTAATTCAAATTGTATGTCGACGGTGTCTAAAGCAACTTGGTGGCAGAGAGGGATAAGTTCGGATGTTTTTTTTGCGGCTTGGATTCCTGCTATTTTGGCAACAGTTAAGACATCACCTTTTTTCAAGTTGTTTGATTGTATGAGTTCAAAGGTTTTCTCGTTTAAAAGAACCTTGACCGATACCGTTGCCTGTCGAACGGTTTCTTGTTTGTGCGAGATGTCAACCATAGTTGCTTTGCCATCGGAATCTGTGTGTGTGAGCTTTGACATTTCTTAACCTCCCATGTTTACAAATGAAGGGAAAAAGGCAGAATCGCCGGTCTTGCGTGAACAGCCTTTGTACTGTTTGTTGGCTACTAACTGATGAACTTCATTTGTAGCAACGTCGTAGCCTTTTGCTAATGCATCAAAGAGGTTAAATGATTCTCCTGAGAAAAGACAACCATAGAGGCGACCATCCGATGTTAAGCGAATACGGTTACACATGGCACAGAATGAATGGGAAACAGGATTGATGAAGCCGACATTTATATCCAAGTCAGAAGAGGTCTCATAGCGTGCGGCAGTAGATGGGTCGTTTTTTATCGGTTTGAAATCGTAGGGGAGAGATGCTTTGATTTCATCACCTGAAATATATTGGTCGGAGTTCTCTGAGTTTAATTTTGTCGGCATAAACTCGATAAAACGAATATCAACTTTTAGTTTGTTGGCAAACTGAATCAAATCGTGTGCTTCATCGTCGTTGGTGCCACGGATAAGAACAGTGTTCAATTTTACTTTTGGAATATATTTGATAGATTCTTTGATTCCGTCAATCATGTCTTTGTATTTATTTCGTCCTGTCACCGAGCAGAACCGATTTTCATCTAAGGTGTCGATTGAAATGTTGACCGAGTCAAGCCCCGCATCGGCAAACGTTTTTGCTTTTTTCTTCAGCAGAATCGCATTTGATGTCATAGCGGTATGGATATCTGGATTGGTCTTTTTGACAAATTGAATCAGTTCAGGTAGTTGTTTGTAAAGAGTTGGTTCACCACCCGTGAACCGAATTTTTTCAACACCCAAGGTATGCAGAAGCTTTATAGAGTTTTGAAAATTGTCATAATTTTTAGTTACATAGGTATCGTTCTCTTGTTGGGGAGGACGACAATAAAAACAGTTGAGGTTACAACTGTTTAAAAGGGAAATACGAAGATATTTAATGCGGTTAATCATTGTGGTTCTCCCGCAGTTATATGCATTTTAGATTGAGTGATAATAAATGTGACAAGTTTGTCAATTGAATCCGTTTCAAAATGATTGTCTGTCAGTTTTGTTTTATCATCACCATAAGATGCTATAATATGTTCAATTTTTTCTGAATCAATTTCTGTAATGTTTCTTGTGAGCAGAATTTTATCAACATCGGAGAATTTATCTCCTTCAATAAGACATATATCAAATTCTGAACAAATCGCTTGAATGATTTTATTTTGTAGGGCATTGTTTTGTTCTGAAAAGATTGCAAATTCACCAGGGTTTGTGGCAATGGTAAGTTTTGCCCCAGCTTTACGGTGACGTTCGGAGTCTTTCCCAGTAGTATCAAAAGCATGGTGATGCGAGGTATGTTTTTTCGACATACATTTCATGCCCTGCTCTGAAAGGGATTGAAGCAATTTTTCGACAAGAGTTGTTTTACCTGAATTTTTGGCTCCGACGATGGCGATGCTATACATGTTCGCTCCTAATTGATTCGATATCTTCATGGTAATTCAGATTTCTCCACGGTGTGATTGTCAATTGGATAAATTTGGAGTCAATCTGCTTGAGAAAGTCACGCATTTTGTAGTTACCTGACTTGGCAGTTTCTATCATGAGCGGGAGTACTGATTTATGATAAATAGCACAGAGAGGCTGAATGCGATTGTTAATTTCGGCACCTAAAAACTGTTCCCCGTTATAAGAATCTAATATTTGAGAGATAACATTTTTATCTAAATCGTATAAATCGGCAGCAGTAATGAAGCAGTATTCAGATGTGCAGTTTTCAAGGGCTGTGATGATACCTGCCATCGGTCCATCGGCGAGTTCTGAATCAATGAGAGTCGAAATAGGGATGTGTTTGTATTTATTAGAAGTTTTGGCAATGATAGAAATAGAGGTAAACTGCTCTGCACAGGCAGAGATTGTTTTTTCAACAAGAGTTGTTTTGTTGATACTAGCCAAAAGCTTGTCATATCCAGCACGGCTGCTTTGACCGCCCGCGAGAACAAATGCCTGTATGTCAGTTCGTACCATAAAAAATACCTCATACCGGTCGGCAGAGGTCATACGAAAGTACGTCCATCGTGGAGTCTCCTTTGCCAAACCGGGCAGGTCGGAAAATTACTCTTCCGGCCGTAGAGTCCTCGGTGGCCACGTGGGTCTTCCGAGGTTCGGAGATTAAAAATATCTTCTTTTCTAACTCAATACAAAATAGGCGATTGAGCAAATTGTGCATTGACTTAAGTCAATGGTGAATATCGACTATTCTCCGATATTAAGCAAGTGAAAAATATCACAAAATTGTCATGCTGAAACAGATTTTTAGTGGACAAAATGGTTAAATATTAACTATTTTGTACAAAAATAATTAAGGAGATAATATGGAACAAAATAATCAAGTTGTGTCGTCGATACTGGTGCATGCTGATGCAGCGAATTTTACGACTGTACGGGACAAAATTGCCTCTGTACCGCAGATGGAAATTGTTGAGACTGCTGAAAATAAACTTGCGGTAGTTTTAGAAACTCTTTCAACTGAATATGCTGTTGGTTTATGTGAAGATATCAGAAGACTTGAAGGTGTATCGGGAGTTGAGATAATATCACACTTTTTTGAAGAAGAAAATAATAATATACAATAAATCTTAAGAAATGGAGTCAAGGCAAATGAGTACCTTGGATCGTAGAGATTTTATCAAATCATCAGCCGCATCGCTTGCGGTAGCATCGCTGGTTGCTTCTTGTGGGAAGAAAAAAGCAGATGATAATTTAGGACAAAAGTTGGGTGGCGAAGTTGATCAGCTTGGTATTAAATGGGACAAAGCAGTCTGCCGTTTTTGTGGTACTGGTTGTGGTGTCATGGTTGGGCGTAAGGAAGACAAAGTCGTCGCAACAAAAGGTGACCCAGATTGTTATTCCAACAAAGGTCTCAATTGTGTGAAAGGATATTTTCTTTCCAAAATTTTATATGGTAAAGATCGTCTCACAAAACCATTGATTCGTAAAAATGGTAAACTAACAGAATCATCATGGGATGAAGCACTCGATCTTATCGCATCAAAGTATGAAGAAATTTTAAAACGTGACGGTAACGAAGCTGTTTCGATGTTTGGTTCAGGTCAATGGACAATTTTTGAAGGGTATGCTGCGTTGAAGTTTATGAAAGCCGGACTTGGTTTTATTTCCAAAGATGGCGTTGGCTCAAACAACCTTGATCCAAATGCACGTATGTGTATGGCATCAGCAGTGGCAGCTTTTATGCGGACTTTTCAATCTGACGAACCAATGGGGTCGTATGAAGATATCGAACATGCTGATACCTTCTTTACATGGGGAGCAAACATGGCAGAGATGCATCCTGTCTTGTTCTCACGTATCATGGATACAAAAATGAAAGACCCTGATAATGTGAAAATTATCGATTTGGGTACGCAGTTTACTCGTGTCTCAGAAGAATCCGATTTGTATTTGGAATTCAAACCACAATCTGATTTAGCGATTGCTAATTACTTTATTCATTACATTATCAAAAACAAATTGTATGATAAAGAATTTGTTAATGATAATTGTGTCTTTAAAAAAGGTGAAACCAATATTGGTTATGGTCTTTTAGACGGTGGTAAAGATATTCCTAAAACTGCTGGCAAAATGACCAAAATTACATTTAAACAGTATAAAAAGTTTGTTTCTAAATTTGATGCAAAGTATGCATCTAAAATCTCTGGTGTCTCAGTTGAAAAACTTGAAGAAGCTGCCAAATTTATTTCTGATCCAAAACGTAAAGTTGTCTCTTACTGGACAATGGGTTTTAACCAGCATACTCGTGGTACGTGGGTTAATCAACTTGTCTATTCTATTCATTTGTTGACAGGTAAAATCTCCAAGCCAGGTCAGGGACCATTCTCTTTGACTGGTCAACCTTCTGCTTGTGGTACTGCTCGTGAAGTCGGTACATTTGTACATCGTCTTCCTGCTGATTTAGTCGTGAAAAATGAAGCACATCGTCAGATTGCCGCTGATATTTGGAAAATCCCAATTGATAAAATAAATCCTAAAGTTGGAAAACATACGATTGAGATGTTTAGAGCTATCGACAATGGGTCTATCAAATTGTTATGGGTACAGGCATCGAATCCATTCCAATCACTTCCAAACTTAAACAGATTTACAAAAGCTGCAATTGAAAAGGATTGTTTTATTATTGTATCTGATGTATACCCTACTCGTTCTACAGAAGTCGCCGATGTTGTTTTACCAGCGTCGATGTGGATTGAAAAAGAAGGTGCCTTTGGTAATGCCGAACGTAGGACACAACATTGGAACAAGATTGTAACATCTCCAGGTGAAGCTAAAAATGAAATCTGGCAGATGATGGAAGTTGCTAAACGTCTAAAAATTGATGCTCATACTACTGTCGCCGATAAAATTTATAACTTTAAAGAAGAAACATTCTATAAAGAACTTTGGGAAGAATATCGTTCATTTTCGGTTGGTCGTGCCAAAGATATCGCTCCTTATGAAGTCTTAAAAGAAAAACATGGTGTTGTCTGGCCGTATGTCGCAAAAAATGATAAAAAAGATTTCACCGATGTTTGGGCGGGTATTGAAAACACCGAAGACAGTGATTATGTTTCGGTAAAATGGCGTTACAATGCAAAGTATGATCCATACGCTGCCAAGTTTATCAAAGACCATCCAGAACGTACATTCAAAGATGGTATTGCATTTTACAAGGCATCTAAAAATGATTACCGTGCGACAGTTTTTGCGGTTCCGTATGAACCTGCTGCCGAAGAGCCAGATAATGATTACCCATTCTGGTTATGTACAGGTCGTGTGCTTGAACATTGGCATACTGGTTCGATGACTATGCGTGTTCCTGAATTACGAAGAGCGGTTCCAAGAGCGGTTGTTAATATCAATCCTGAAGATGCTAAGCGTATGAATATCGTTCGTGGTGATTTGATTCGTGTGAAATCACGTCGTGGCGAAGTTGTATTCCCAGCTGATGTCAACGGACGTACGATTCCTCAAAAGGGAATGGTCTTTATTCCGTTCTTTGATGAAACCCGTTTGGTGAACCAAATCACACTTGATTGTTATGACCCGATTTCAAAAGAACCTGATTATAAAAAATGTGCTGTCACAATCGAGAAAGCATAAAGTAAATAAAGAACTGGCTCTCTGTGTAAATAGAGAGTCAGTATGAAAATATGAAAAGACGAGATTTTATAAAACGAACTGCTGCATTTTCTGCTGTTGGTATAACAGGTGGATTTTCTTTTGTCAGTTTACTTGGAAGTAACAAGAAACATTATTTTAGACCTCCAGGTGCTTTGGAAGAAAACCAATTTTTATCAGCCTGTATTAGATGCGGAAAGTGTATACAGGACTGTCCTTATGACACACTCAAACTTGGCTCTTTAGAAGACGGAATTAATATTGGTACGCCTTATATTGATTTCCGTGAAGTACCATGTCAAATGTGTGCCGATGTGCCTTGTATTGCTGCCTGTCCGACAACTGCTTTGGACCATGATTTGAAAGATGTGAACAAATCAAATATGGGTACTGCAGTTATCACCGATAGAGAAGCGTGTCTTTCGTTAAATGGAATCCGTTGTGAAATTTGTTACCGAGTCTGTCCGCTGACAAACATTGCGATTACGCTTGATAAACATCAACAATCAATTACTAAAAAACATACTGTCTTTGAGCCTGTGATACATAAAGAGTTCTGTACGGGATGTGGTATTTGTGAAAATGCCTGTCCACTTGATAAAACAGCGATTACCGTTTTACCAACAGAACGAGGCGATAAAGCTGCTCACTATATTTTACTTAGGGAGCAACAGTCATGAATAAAATAGCTCAAAATAAATGGAGAATTTTGAGGCGAATTGTACAATTAAGTACGATTTTATTACTACTTTCTCCATTGCTGAAATTAGGAATCTTCCGAGGTACGTTGATTTCAGGAGAGTTGTTTGGTGTCTTGCTTGTCGACCCATTTGCTGCGATTGATTTTATGTTTGCTGCGAAGATGATTTATGTTCCATTAATTATTGGGGCATTAATATTGGTTGGGTTTTATTTTATTGTCGGTGGAAGAGTTTTTTGCGGATGGGTTTGCCCTATCTATTTGTTGTCTGAGTTTGCTCAGAAACTACATAAGAAATTTGCTTTGTATAATATGAAACCGTCGGCATCATCAAAGTATTATCTGTTCACTCTCTTTTTACTGTTGAGTGTGATAACATCGAAGCCTGTTTTTGAACTGATTTCTCCAATAGGAATTATCAGTCAAAATATTGCTTTAGGAGTTGATCGTCCGCAGACTCAGTTTGGAAAAGAGTTAGAAAGTTCAGTTGAAATATCTGATAGTGGTTATTCATCATCATTGATGAATGATAGTTATTATGATTGGCAAATTTTATTTAATAGCTCTTTATTGTTGGTTCTATTCATTTTACTGGTAGATATTTTCTTTAGCAAAGGCTGGTGGTGTCGTTTTGCCTGTCCCGTAGGTACTTTTTATACCTTGCTTGGGAAATTTTCTCCAGTCAAAATTAAAATTGACCATGTTGCTTGTACAAAATGTAATGAATGTTTTGATGTCTGTATGCCTTCAAATGTTCTTATTAAACCAGTACAAGGTTCGACAAAGTGGGTTATAGATAGCTCGTGTACAAATTGTTTAAATTGTATTGATATTTGTCCTGAAAATGCATTAAAAATTAGTTTAAAAATAAAGAAGGAGATTCATTCATGAAACATCTTATCGCTTTCATGACCATTTTATTTCTTTTCTCATCCCTCATTGCTTGTCAGGGAGAAGAAAAAAGCAACGCACCTCTTACAGATGCACAGAAATTAAATCTTGAATTAGTCAATCAAGAAAATGTCGCTTCGTTTGGAGCTCCACCATTGATTCCCGCTGATCATCCAATAGAAATTGGTGAGGATCTATTGCAATCTGAAAATGGTGGTCCTATCTGTTTGGATTGTCACTATAATCCAGATGAAGAAGATGCACCCCAGACGCTTCATCCAAAGCGTCATAATTGTATCCAATGTCATATTCCTGCTGCTGAAGAAACAGCAACGGCTGATGATTTTAAAGTTGTGAATGAATTTAAAAAGCATATACCTAAATAGATGAAATATGTTCGACGGGGTTGTGTAAACCCCGTCGA
Organism: Candidatus Zixiibacteriota bacterium; assembly: GCA_024280215.1. Lineage (GTDB taxonomy): Bacteria > Zixibacteria > MSB-5A5 > GN15 > FEB-12 > QQUK01. The sequence goes on along the minus strand of JAJRQO010000013.1, from coordinate 91,233 downwards.
TTCATTACATTCTCCCTATGACTTCGAGATCAAAATTTTTCAAAAAATCATTTCAGATGATTGGTGGTATATTTGCTGAGTCTATTCAGAAAAAACTACCTGATAAAATCGTCAATCCGACAAAAGAAATTTACCCACCAGGTGCGGTAGATAACTTTGTAGATATGTGTGGTGCATGTGGTGATTGCCGTTCAGCTTGTCCTGTTACATGTATCAAATTTTCTCCAGACGAGTTAACGGGTAAAGAAGTCGCTGTGATTGTTCCATCTGAAAAAGCATGTATTATGTGCGATGATATACTTTGTGCTAAAGCGTGTCAGCAGGGAGCGTTGGTTCCTCCTTCTGATAATAAATTCCCAAAGATTGGTCTTGCTAAAATAGTAGAAGACAAATGTCTGCCATACAATGGTCAGAGTTGCATGACTTGCTATGATGCCTGTCCTCTGAAACGTGATGCTATTGTTATGAAGTTTAACAAACCTGTTATCAATGCTGAATCATGTACAGGCTGTGGGATTTGCGAAGAGGTCTGTGTTTTAACAAGTGATAAAGGCATTAAAGTTTTGGACTTGTTATAAATATATAATTCCTATGATTAGCTCTCTTATTTTTTATTCAGAATTTTTCTAAAACATTGTAATAATAAATTATCACTTGTAAGAGTCTACGATGGTATTAATGTAGAAATTAACAATGTAAAGATAAGTTTTTTATAAAATAATTATATTATAGAGGTGGTCGTTTCAGGAACAGCAATATGTTGTTCAATATTTGTTGTGCGTATTAGAATTTGGTGCTATAAAATACATCAAAAAAATTATTGATTCAAGATGCTCGTAAAGTATTGACTGTTTCGCTATAAATATGAAATAAAATCAGAACTTGTTTTTTACGAGCATAAAATCAGATATCCAAAGCAAGATAAGTCTATTTATTATGTTGTTTGTTGAGTGACACCAAAATTAATCATCTCAATTTCTTTTAATAAATTATCTAAATCATTTTTAAATTTAACTTGTTGAGCTTGATTAAATTGTTCAGCAATTTCATAATAGTGATCGATGCCACTTTGCAGATTTTGTCTGAAGTCATTAAAATACTTGTTTGTTTTATCAAGGAGACCATCAGAACTTTTTTTCAATTCATCTTTTAAATAATCTACATACAAGTTTAACTCTTTAATAAACATATGTGGGCGATTTTCATCTTGTAAAAGAGAAATCTTCCCATAAATATGGTTAACCATTTCTTCAAGATTAGTCGCTTTTGAGAAATTAACAATATTAGGACCACAACAGATAGATGGTGTCGCTGTTGGATCTATGCCTAATGGCAGTGTCGCAGAGCCAGCAAGATCGTGACAGATACATGTTTTATCCGTAACATTATCGGTAATCTGTTTTAGGATATGTTCAGAGCTTGTATTGTTGTTGTTATTAATCTCTTTTAGTTTTCGCTTTTGGAATATTCGAGAAGCATGACAAATCGGAACTTTAGTGAATTCTGTATTTGAAACTAAAAATCCTTTTGGACAGGGTGAACCTGGTTTACCTGAAGTAACTCTGTCTTTACGAAGTTTTTCACTTGTTGAAGTTCTTAAGTTCCAAAATGGTACTCCAAGTGGTGAAGCATTGCTTAAAAAGACATCTGAAATCGTAGCTTCAATAAGCTTCAAGGTATGTTCATCGTCAATATTCACAACATCATCAGCAAGTAAAAATGGGGTTCCCCAACCAGTTCCATCAACTTTATAATGATGCATAAGGAAATTTTGTTCGTCTGCTGTTCCAATTCCACCTTGAACGGTTATTCTTGTTTCGGGAGGAGAATCGAGAGGTGTGAATCCCTTTTTATCTAAATTTTTAGAATAAATTTTAAAAAGGTTTTCAATGAGCTCATTTTTTTTTAATCGGAACTCATCTAATATCGGTCCCATCAAAAATCCTTGGGAGGCAAAGGCGTGACCACCACAGTTGAGACCAGACTCAATTCGATACTCAGACACCCACAAACCTTTTAAAGCTAAAAATTTTCCTTGGATAATTGCAGAACGGTAATCAGAAACTTTGAGAATGATTTTCTTTTTCAGTTCACCAGTTGAATTTGGAAAGAAATCTTTGAACTGTTGTAAATAACCATAAAGGCGACGGTTCATTCCAGCGGAGAATATTATAGAGGAACTTAAAGAACTATTGGCAAAACCTCGAAGTGAAGATGATGCATCGGAGAATTCGGGTTCTAATTTTTCACCATTTTTATACATATCTCTATCTAATTTTGTCATGATGTTAACATCAATAGAACCAATCGATACTAATGAACGCAGTCTATCCTGCATTTTGGATTTTTCCTGTTCATTATTTTCGACAAGCATAGTCGTGTAGAGAGTTTTTGTTTCTGAGTCAGGAAGCATATTAAAATATTTTGTAATTTCAGAACCATCTTCAAAAGGGGAAGATTTGAGTTTAGTAGATTGTTCTATAATGAGGTTATTTAATAAATTAAGATATTTTGTTGTGCGATTTGCACGATAATCATCATCTCGTTCTGAAATATGTTCATATGGTAAATTGTTCTTTTTGCTATGGTACTCTCTCATTTGTTCAACAAGAACATCGTCAACTAATGAAAGGACCGATGAGATACCATATTTGGCAACCTTTAAAGGTGTGTCAATCGTAAATCCAGTACCCATAACAGGTATGTGAAACGAGTGGGGGCGAGTGTCATTTTTTATGTTCATAGCAACAATTACATAGAAATTTGACTAAATGTCAAGATGTTTCATATCTAAGATAAAAGAGTCTGAGATAATAATTTAGCAACGGGAAATAGGACTAATTTAGCATGATTATACAATTTTTGTTAGAAATGATTAATCTTTTAGATGGACGAAAATGTCTTATACGCGAAAGAAAGTTGATAGTTAATATTACAACGGATTGGAGAACAAAATGAAAAGAATTCAGACCTTATTTATCGGACTATTCGTCTTCGTAGCAATGGGAGTTATGATACCAAATGTACAAGCACAAACTTGTGATAGTACAAATTTTGTAGATCTCGATGGTGACGGATTTAACGATAATGCCCCAGATCATGATGGTGATGGGATTCCGAACGGTCAAGATCCTGATTATATCAAACAAGCAAAAGATGGTACAGGACAACAAAAAGGAAAGCTGAATAGAGTCGGAGCTGGTGATGGAACTGGTAGCGGAACTATGAATAAATTCCAAAAGAAAAATCGTTTTGGAAAAGCCAGCACAACTAACTCTGGTAAATTCCAAAATAGATTTAATAAAGCATCTAGTTCTCAAGCAGCCGGCACGGGCACCGGTGTATGTGACGGCACTGGACCAAACGGAGGCTCTGCGGTTTGTGATGGAAGCGGCCCAAAAGGACCACGTGGTCGCGGCGGAAATTAATTTCTTTAATACCTCCCCAAAAGAGGAAGCGGTTTAATTATCGCTTTCTCTTTCCTTAAATATAGAGATGGAGAACGGTTTGAAAAAAATTATTTATATTATTACCTTTGTGACTCTATTGAGTCCATTTGTAATGTCTGATTCAATGACAGCACTTGCTGTTGATGGGGGCTATAGTAGCAATTTATTTAATGACTCATTTGCCATATCTGATTCTTATACGACATTATCTTCCGACTTACTGATATATCCGAACGAAATGTTCGAACTCAACCTCTTTGGCGATTTGACTTTATACTCTCAAACTACTGGATTAACAAATCTGCTTGGTGGGGCATCATTTACGTATATACCAACCGATGAAACAATGAAATCACAACTCTATTTTAACTCTACCGTTTCCTTTGTACGTTATGGTACTGAATTTAATTTATATAATAATGCGGTTATAAGTGGAAGTGGAAGTTGGAACTATCAACTTTCAAAAAAAGTACTGTCTAAAATCGGAGTTGGGGCATCATCTAAAAAATATACCAGTACATCGTCAGTCACAGATAAATTATACTATCTCTTTGGTGGATTAAATCTGACTCTTTTTTCAAAAATTACTCTTTACGTTGAAGGTGCCTATTATGGTAAGGAGTTTACAACTGATGATTTATTTGATTCAAACAACTCATATGTAGATTATGTTGCTCGTTTATCTCGACCACTGGGAAATTCTCTTGGTCTAAATGTTTCGTATTTAAAAAGAACGATGGATTCAAATGATGAAACATATATGCCTGGATTTACTATCGACTATCTCTCACCATGGGCAACTCTTTGGGGTGGAGAAGAAGTTCGTTTTTCTCTGAAGAAAATTTTACCAAATGAGTTTGTCATGACTCTTGGAGCGTCATATAGTGAAAAATCTTATATTGACCAACTTGAAACTGACCTAATAGATGAGACCCTTACTTCAATATATTCAAGAGATGATGAAATCAGTTCGTACTTTATTCAAATTGAAAGAAAAATTTATAACGAGTCTTCGTTGATAATTCCACGTTTCTCGATAGGGTATCTTGATAATAGTTCGTCGATTGATTTGTATAATTATGATAAAATAACTTTTTATGGTTCATTGAGTTTAAATTTCTAAAATGGAGTTCATAAACTATTTGTTGCTTTTGGGAACAAATAGTTTAGTTTAATGTTAAAAATGGTACTAAATATGAAGAAAAAGAGATATAACGAAAATGAAGATCGAGTTCTGCTGACCTATGTGAAGTTGATGCGTGCGACTGACTCGTTTACCTCGAGAACTCATAAACATATAGCCGAGTTTAATCTGAGCTTGAGTCAGTTTCAGGTGCTTGAAGTGTTGCACCATCGTGGGCCACTTTGTCAAAAAACAATCGCTGAGAAAGTTCTCAAAACATCTGGTAATCTTACGACGGTTGTAGAAAATTTATCCAAGCGTGATTTAGTAGTTCGTGAACAGGATGAATTTGATAAGCGTTTTTATTCGATACATCTGACTACAAAAGGGGAGATGCTTATTGCGAAAGTTTTTTCACAACATCTAAAAATACTTGTATCTGAGATGTCTGTTTTGTCAAAACAAGAACAGGAACAGTTGGCAACATTATGTAAAAAATTAGGGATGGGAACAAAATAAACTTTTTTTGGTTATATAGTTCAACGTTAAACTAAAATCGAAAGGTTGGCGTATATGATTAAAATCAGAAATGCAGACCAAAGAGGTGTGACAGATATTGGTTGGCTAAAAAGCTATCATACATTTTCCTTTTCAAATTATCATGACCCGAAAAATGTACATTTCAGATATATACGAGTTATCAATGATGATTATATCGCTCCAGGTGGCGGATTTGGGATGCATCCCCACAATGATATGGAGATAATTACATTTATACACAAGGGGAGTCTCAAGCATAAAGATTCGCTTGGTAATGGGTCAATAATTCATGAAGGGGAGATTCAGCGGATGACGGCTGGTTCGGGTATCATGCATTCTGAGTTTAACCCATCAGATACGGATGATGTGCATCTATATCAGATTTGGATTTTTCCTGATGAAAAAGGGTTGGAACCGTCGTATGAACAAATCAGATACGATAAGTCAAAAGCTGAATCTGATTTTTTATTGTTGGCGTCAAACCGAAAAGAAGAAAATGCCGTTCGGATTAATCAGAATCTATCGCTTTATTTTTTATCGTTACAAAAAGAGAAAGCAATCGAATACGCTATCAAAGATGGAAGAAATATTTGGGTTCAAATTGTTTCAGGGCAGCTTGAATTAAACGGTATTACGGTATCAACAGGCGATGGACTGGCTATAACTGATGAGTCTCTATTACAGTTTAAAGCGATTGATAATTCTGAATTTCTTCTCTTTGATATGAACTAACTGTTAAAATATTGACGTGTATAGTGATATTGTGAAAAATATAACATTATTATAGTTTGTGATTTACTTGTTATTGCTTCTGACTAATTAAATATATTTATAAATTAAGTACTATTTACCAAAGTGAGTAAGGATGTAGTGTTTGTTAATCACTTGATGTTTATGGTGTTATGGCTATTGATTTATCCCCTTAATAGAAGGAGTTCAAAAGGTTGTAGACGGTAATTTTGTTTAATAGCACTAATCTATGAAAAACAAATAAACACAAAGATGTATGCTATTTTAAAAGGAATAGTTGACAAATTTAATTATCTATTTATCATACATAGTATGAATCGAAATAAAAAAATTACAAGATGTTTCTTTGGTCTGCTGATACTTTTACTCACCCTTTGTAGTACAATAGATGCTGCTGATTCAATATTGGTGAGAATTCGTACCGATGTTTACTCGGTGAAACTTCATATTGACGATTCTCTCTATGTGCAGGATAATTTTGGTAATCAATTTTCTTCTAATAATTGGTTTATTATTTCTCTGACATCTGGCGAACATCACATCTCTTTACAATTTGAAGATGAGAGAATTGATACAACAATTGTCATCACTCAACAAGAATCAATTGCCTTAGAGTTTTCATTTTTACCTGAAGAAATTATAGATAATGCTTCTAAAATATTTATAATGTCAAATCCTGATTCTGGCTATATCACTATTGATGGTAAGGTGCTTGAGATATTAACGCCAACATTTGTATCACTCGACAAAGATACAGTAAGTGTCGAAGTTTATAGAGATGGTTACGAACCTCTCGTAACTGATTTGATGCTTGCGGAACTACAGAAGAAGCAAGTGAACTTTATTTTACGTCCAATGGCTCCGGTGCATCTTATTGCTGACTCATTAGGGTATTCATTTGATAAACTAACACCTCTTATTGATATTCGTGTAGCTGAAATGGTACGAGAAAAATATATGGGGATGGCAGAGACATTTATGATATTTCCCTTTGCTCAGGGTTTGATAGCTAAATTAGCATTAGATGATGAAAATCAAACGGAAGCAAATGTCATGGTTGGGGCAGGAGTAGTCTTGTCGGTAGGTTCATATCTGTTGAGTAAGATTTTATCAAAGAAAAAGAAAAATAAAATCGATGAGACGAATAAAGATATTGAACAACGAAATTTACTAATTAAAGATAGTAACAAGCAGATTGAATTGTTGGTTCGCAAAATAAATGCTGAACGGATAATTCAATGGCAAGAAGAAAACAGAAATAATGGTACGGTAATAATTACAGATAGAAAATAAAATAAATTTTTGGATATTTTATCTCGAGCGGGAATAATTGTCATAAAAAAACGCATTCTTCAAAAATGAATGCGTTTTTTAGCTTTTGTAATATTTTTATAATTTAATAGCTTTTTGGATCATGGTCTTTACCATGGCAGGTTACATAACAACGTCCTCTTTCATTTCCATTATCTATAAACTCAAGACGACCCGAGCCTGAAGGTGTACAGTAAGAAGCGTCAAAATTAATTAAATGAGTTCCATCACCTTGAGCAGTCGTAGCAACTCCATGAGAGTCATGGCAAGCAGAACACGGGGCATCTTCGCCTCTAATATGTTTGTCATGTTTACCGAAGCTTACATCATTTAAAATTGAAGACCTGTCATGACAAGAATAGCAAAGAGCGTAATTTGCTGCCGATTCGGTAGTGTTATCAGCTGTTTCATAACGTAGTTTGAGTATTGGTGAAAAGTCTGAACCATGAGGTCCAGATGAACCTCCGACAGGAGCGGCATGGCAATCTTGACAATCAATTCTCGAAGTTTCAGTAAATGGAGAAATCAACGAAGGTACATTTGTGTTAGTTCCAACGGCAGCAACAGGATGGAAAGATTGTGACGTTGGTTTGAATTCATCTCTTGTATTGAGATTTGTGAAGACACGTGGAACATGCTCAGTAGTACCGTGATTATCACCATGACATTTTAAACAGACTTGATAAGATTCTACAACAGGTCTGATTGCTGCACCATTTATGTCAATACCATTAACGCCATATAAAGCACCGTTAAGTGCTGGAGCAGGAGGGTTGTCAGATGTGGCCGCATGAGGGTTATGGCAATCAGCACATTCTACATGACGTGCTGTCGTACCAAGTGTATCAATTGGTGAGTGGATACCTGAGAAACTACTTACTGGATGGATTGATGTCAATCCAAACTCTGCCTCAATACCGAGGGTAGGGTTGCCCATACCTTTCATACCAAAGTAATCGAGATTAACTCCAGCGTTAGGGTTTGAAGTATTCGAATGACATTTAAAACAAAATTCTTCTTCAAGTGGTTCTGTTGGTGCTGCGATACCAGTTGAGTCAAGCATCAATGAGAAACTTGAGCCGTGGATTGAGACTTTAACCGCTGAGTTTTGATATGTTTTTGACATATCGTCATTGTGACATTTCGTGCAATTAGCATTAAAGACAGAACCGTCTGTTGTAAAAGTAATTGGAACTGAATAGTTATGGGTACTTGTGGCAGCATCGTATTCTGCTTTTGGAACAAAACGATGCACACTTGTAGCAGATGCAAACGGTAGAAGGAATTTTTTAGGTGGTGTATGAGCTGAATGACAAGCAGAACAAGTTGGGTCTGAACCGTCATGACAGGAGAGACAAACGCCACCGTTTCCTGTTGATTGGTAATCAGAGTTTAATAGAACAGTATTGTCACCACTTACAGGATCAATTGCCCAGTCAACACGTAAATTAGATGCTCGTGTTCCAACTCCAGGATTTAAATCAGGGCGGAAAATATCATGGTCTACGTGACAGCTTAAACAATTTTTAATTGTAAACATTCCACTTATTCCTGGAGAATAATCCGCAGCGTCATCAGCTAATATATGCCGAGCTAATAATGAAGTGCTGTCCATTGAAGTAAAAATTTGATTATGACAAGAACAAGCCAAACCACCACCTGATTCACCACCCTTAAAACCATCAGTATGAACATGACATTGAGTACAATCCTGAGCATCGTTGTGAGAGTCTGGAAGCTGACTTCCGTCATTTCTGTGATGTAATGCAGTAGTATGACATACTTCACATACCCCTGTATTCACTCCATCGGAACCATCTGCCATAACACCTGAAGTTGGATCTCCAATAGTAGGGTCGGGGTCATTAAATGGATCACCAATCCCAAGAGTTTTAAAGATTACTTCTCTTAGACCAGAGTTAGGCGTTTGAATGGAATCTTTTATTAAGTAGATATTTGATACATCATGAGATGAGTGACATACTAAACAATCCTGCCCTTGATGTCCTTGTACGGCGTGACATGCAGAGTTAATACCTCCACAGTTATCAGCGGTATGAGAACGTCTCAGAAGGTTGCCGTCTCCAGCAGGAGCAGATGATGTAATAGTTAATTCGTTAGTATTGTTACCGTATCCGTCAGTTGCTGTTGTATTTTGTTGGTCAGTAACTTCGAAGAATAAATCATAAGAACCAGTTAATTGAGCATCAGAAGGATCCCAAATAAAAGAAGCGGTATAATTTTCACCACCTATATTTTTTACTCGTAGTCCTTGCTCACCATCTTTGGCAGCATTCACTAAAGTATATGTAGTGTTAGCATTATCTTGAACTGAAATCGTAATTGTGAATGATGCACTGCTTGGAATATCAGAATCAGCAAAATCTGCTTTTATAGTTGTAAATTCAGAACCGATTCGGTTTACAGATGCAGGTATTGAAAAAACAGCACTTGCTGTAACAGTCGGCGGATTATTTGAAACCGCATCAAAAATTTCCATTTCATCAATATTATTTATATAGTCATCAAAGGTTGAACCTATTCCATCAGATACTTCGAAATATAAATCATAAAAACCAATATCCTGAATATCAGACGGGTCCCATGAAACAGAAGCAGTATATGAACCAGCCCCATTGTCTACAATAGTCACGCCCTGACTTCCGTTGGTAGCTGCTGTGGCTAATACAGTCTCCGTTGTATTATCAGGATGGCGAAGTTTGAAAGTCACGTTAAAAGCGTTTATACCAGGTATATCTGAGTCATAAAAGTCTGCAGCAAAAGTTAAAATATTAGCACCAATACGTTCAACACCTGCTGGAGAAGAATAGAGGGCATCGGATTGGACTATCGGAATACTGTTTTCACCACCATTGGCAACAGTAAGTTCATTTAAATTATCTAAAAATAAATCGGTATCTGATACTATTGTATTAGATACTGAGAAATAAAGGTCATACAATCCTAAAGTCAAATTATCTGCTGGATCCCAATCAATTGATGCTGTATAAAAACCGCCACCATTATCGATTATTGTCAATCCTCCAACTCCATGCTGAATAGAATCAGCAAGGACGAGAGTGAATTCATTAAACGGTGATCTGACTTTAATTGTAGCATATAAACTACTAACCAGTGGTAAATCAGTATCTTCAAAAGTAGTTGAGAGAGTTGTAATGTTTGCTCCAAACCTATCAACCGAGGCAGGTGTTGGAGTAGTTGCTCCCGCTGTTATATTTATAACCGCAATGGCTGACTGGGCAACCAAAACAGATATAGAAATGAATAAGAACAATAATTTCTTATGGGATGTAAAATATTTTTTTTCCATGATATTTACTCTATTCTTTATATTTTGTTATCTATGGTCCGTCAACTGTACCTGAATTTGAATCGGTATAATGTATTCCGTGACAACTGGTACATTTCATCGTAGAGCCTGCACCAAATTGATAGTCATTTGTTAGGTTTCCGTCAGATGGTTGTGGGTTTCCATCAACATCAAGCGGAGGGTTATGAAAAGCTGTCGTTGTTGGTAAGGCAACTCCAACAGGATGTGAAAGTATATTTCCAGTATATGTTTTTACCGAAGCAATATTACGGCTTCTATGACAATCTAAACAAAGTTGGTCAGTTGAATTATCCATGCGTAGAAACGGAGGATTACTATTTGCATGTGGGTCATGGCATGTCGCACAAGTAACTTTACCATCTTTGGTGATGTGAGCAAGTAGTTCAGCATTTTGAGGTTGATTGGCACCATGGGTTGTGTTGGAAGAGTCTGTATCCCAAGCGTGTGAAGTTCCCGAAACTCCAGGTTGTGCTTTAAACGATGAGGAGAAAAATTTAGTCATTCCGAGCCATCCTCCAGGTGTATGACATGAAATACATAGAGTCGAAATCAAAGAATCAGTAGAATTGACGAGTATATCACCTAAGGTAGAGTGACTGATATGACATTGCTGACAATTTATACTTGCAGTCGCCCCATGGGGGTCATCAAGTGCCATTGCTGTCGAAACCAGCAGGAGAATTGCTATCATTGTGCAAATTAGTTTTATCATAATATCAACCTATTTTATAAGTACCATTTTTTTGGTAGCAACAAATTGGCCAGCAGTCAGTTTGTAAAAATAAATTCCTGTGGCAGAACTTTGCCCATTTGAATTTTTACCTGACCAATTGACTGAATGTGTTCCTGCCGGCATCGATTTATTTATAAGTCTGATTACTTTTTGACCATTCAAATTGTATATCTCAAGTCTGACATCTGACTCAGATGCCAAAGTAAAATCAATTGTTGTAGATGGATTAAACGGATTTGGATAATTTTGAGCTAAGCTAAATGAAATCGGAAGACTCGATGTTGAAAACATCTGGAATGCTGACCAATCGTAAACAGAGTCTTGAGTATGCACTCTGGTACGCCATTGGTAGTCTGAGTTTGTTTGCAATGCTTCAGTAGTTGTCCATTGAGCTGTATATGTAATTGTCTGTTGTAGCGAATCAAATGTTTGAGAAGGTGTTATGTCGTAACTGGCATTAATGACATTTTCAGAGTTATCAGATTCAAATATTTCAAAATCAAATGCGTTGATTTCAATTGTAGAAGCAGTTGTAGCAGAAGCAAAAAATTCAATCTCAGAGGTTTGGGTTGTATCAAATGAGAGAGGTCTGAGCTGTTCCATATTGATTGCGTTTGCTGTTGAAGACGAAAGATGGAACATTTGAATTCGTGAATTTTCAATTGATGTTACATACAAAATATTGTTTTCATCAACTATAATACCTGTCGGAATATTAAAACGAACTTGTAAATCAGGGTTAGGAATCATATTGAGGTAGATACCATCCTCTGAAAAGAAAGATACTCTGTTTTGATATCTGTCAGAAACGATAATTAAACCATTTTGTCCGAGAGAAATTTCTCCACCACGAGTGATTTCCCCAGCATCGGTGCCATAAGATGAAAACGATTTGATATACTCACCCGCAGATGTAAAAATTGAAATTTCAGAAGTCAGCTGGTCAAAGACATAATAGTTATTATTAGAATTATTCTGAACAAAGCTATTTGGGAAAATAAGGGGTGTACCGTCACTTTTTTGTAGTTGAATTGTTGATTCAATATTTTTCTGTAAATCAAAAACGATTATCTGCTTTGCATCAGCATCTAATATAGAAATTTTATCATTTAGAATAATATCAATTGGATTTAAAAATGTATATACATTTTCAAAGTAGTCACTTTGACTATCTAAAGAGATGTCAATATATGTTACAAGATGAGCATCTAAATCACAATAGAGATATTCATTAGCAGAGAGTTTACTGATAGAGTTGGCGTCACCATTGATATGGAGTTTCTGTTGCAGGAGTCCACTTGGTGAGAACACTTTGATTTCTTTCGAAAAAGGTTCCAAGACAGTCAAACTACTTCTGTCCACAGTTATTGATGAAGCCGCAAATAGATTGTCTTCAATTGAACCAATATACTCAATATCAACTGTTACCGCTGAAATTGGGAGGCTACATATTAGCGTGATGAGAAATAAAAGTAATATTATTTTTTTCATATTGTCACCATTACTCTCTAATATTGTGCCGGGCTATGGGCATGGTTATGGCAGGAGAGATAACAACTGCCGCTATTAAGTCCAGTAGAATTATATTGTGTTATATTTGTTACAGGGTCTCTTTTGACCGCTTCTTTATTAAATGCGATTAAATGATTGTTTCGTTGGGAAGAATGAGAAGCATGACAAGTAAAACAGGATGTCCCAGGAATCCCTTTGAGCGGGTCACCGATAATATGTTCTTTGTGAAGCGGGAAAGATTCGTTTGACAAGATAGATCTTCTGTCATGACAGGAGTAACAAAATTCGTATGCGTAAGGTGATTCATCATTGACTGCTTCAATATCGTAGTTGCCACTTAAAAGGAATCTATGCTTTGAACCATGGGGTCCTTTTGGACCATCGGGATTATCATTTGTATGACAATCAGAACATTTCATAATATTTCCAGGTCCTAATGATTTTGTGAGCGATGTTGACTTGCCACTTGTGGATGCTTTAGTGACAGGATGTTGCGACATATTGATGAGTGAGAATTGTTTAAAGGCATTGTCTGATGTGGTCACAACAGCATTACGGTCAACATGGCATTTGAAACAGACCTCATACTCGTTTACAGAACTTTCTAAGTATTGACCTGAGAGAGAATAACCACTGACTTCAAAATATTTTTGCGAACTAGATTGAGCCCTTTGGTGTGGGTTATGACAATCAACACACTCCGCATGATTTATTTCAGAGCTTGATGCATACGGAAGTTGTTCCTTGGGCGAGTGTCCAAAACCATCGACAACAGGATGACGATAGGTTTTTTGGAATTCCGTTTCAATGTTTGTAAGTTGTATTGAAGTCGAAAGCTTGCCCGCTGCTTTCATTTCGTTTTGTTTGAGCTCAGTTCCATGGCATTGATAACAGAATTCCTCCTCAGAATGTGCCAGCATTGGTTCAGATGTTTTCCCATGTCCAACATGGCACGAACCACAACCTTCAAGTAAATTTGGAGAATTTACATGTGAGTTTGTCTCAACTTGAAAGAGGAGAACTAATAAAAGTGCTATACTCAGAAATATCTTTTTCATAATCATTACTTTCTAATAACTGTGACAAGTGACACAAACAGCATCAAATGTAGTTTTATTCCAAAATGGATATCTATCAGATTTAGAATCATCATGTGGGTCATGGCATGCCGTACATTGTACATAGCCATCAGCATCAGTACCAACAACTTTTTCAGGGTCTTGTGGTGGCCATTTCAAATGTGAATCAGCAAGAGCTAAACTTTGTTCATATTTTACAGAAACAGGATGTGTTCCTGTCAAGTCTAAACCGACATTTGTCTTACGTGAGAGTGGAATTTCACCATTGGCACCTACGTTGTTCATTTTGATTGGTTGAGGGAGACCTTTGACAGCACCAATTGCGATTGTACCATCATGGCATGACAGACAGAGCTTTGTTGCCCCATTAGGTTGTTCAGCTTTTGAGTTCATAGTTGAACGTTCGTATGTTTTAACTTTGCCAGTCGAAGTTTCATGGTTCCATAAGGCACCTTCTGAGGATGTGTTATGAGAACTATGGCAAAATATACAGACTCTGGTTTCACTTGAGGCTTTGATATCTCCAGTCCCAGAGACCGATAAATTATGCTTTGAGTTTAAGACAGAGCCTGCCAAAACTGAACCATACAAAGCTATGATAAAAAGAGCGACGATTGTTTTTTTCATTTTTGATCTCCTAAATATTGAAAGATCTGAATCCGATTGTTATATGTATCTGCAATATAAATAGTATCATTGTAAATGTCTATACCTGCAGGCGACCAAAATTGACCAGCCAAATGACCACGGCTACCAATTGAAAGAAGTAGCTTGCCGTCAAAGGAAAAAATTTGAAAATTATCAGCAAGATTATCAACAACATATATATGCTTATCTGAATCAACAGCTATTCCTTTGCTACGACTAAATGTCCCAGGTCCAGAACCTTCCATTCCAAAAGACGAAAGTTGTTCGCCGTCTGTATCAAACGTTTTTATTTTATAGTTTAATGCGTCATTGACAATAAGAGAATTATTTACCTGTGTGATAAAAGTTGGATAATGAAAAATCGCTGAATCATCAGGGTGTGGAATTTGTTGTAACAACTCACCTTTGAGATTAAACGTCTTTACGCTATGGTCACCTGTATCAACGACAAAAAGCTTGTTTTGTCCTGATAATACTGTGAGACCAGTTGGTCGGATGAGATGTTTGGTTATAAATGGTTTTAATTTATTGTTTTTATAAGTATAAATAGCTTTTTGTTCAACATCTGAAATATAAATAGTTCCTTCTGAGTCAGCACAAAGAGCAAGAGGATATATAAAAGGACTTTTCTTGTTAGTAATAAATTTAAAAGTGTTATCTAATCTATTAACCTTAATGAGTGCCTGAATGTTTTGACAGGTAAGAAAAATATCATCTGAAGTTACGACAATATCGAACGGAAGAGATAGAGATTCGTTGTCCGCATTGCCTGTGAAAAGCCTTCCTATTTTGCCAAAGAATCCTGCTTCGATATCTAATTCGAGACAATTGATTTCATCAATGTATTGTAACTTTGCTTCATCAGGAGGTGATGGCCATACCAAGTCGGTATTGCTTGAAAAAGCAATTTGAGAGAAACAGATGCAAATGATGAAAGCAAGCGACAATCGTTTCATTAGAATATACCAAACCTTCTTGTTATTTTTCCATTCAACTCATGAATTGAATAACTATCGTTTACTGTTTCTTCTTCTTTTTTGTATTTATGTGTGAAGACCAATGAAATTTTTCTAAACTGGTACGATATTTTCGTAGTTAGGGAGATATTCAAATTACTTCTTTGAACTGTTCTGGTATCAATATACTCGCCGCCTGGTAAAATTATCTTAACTGGGTCGATGTCTCGAGTATCTTTTGTGTAAAACATTTTTACAGGTAATTTTATATATGGAACTTTAAAATCCAATGAAAACGTTAGTTTGTTGATTGTACTATTCTTTTCAATCAATGAATCGATATGTAAATCATCTGTTGATTGTTGAGAAATTGTCATATAACCAACAGAGAGTAATAAATCTTCCCAAGGTGTAAGAGTGACGTCAAATTTGTATGACGCTTTTTTATCAATCCTTGATTTTTCTAAATTTAATATATCGGTTGTAGAGTCAGAAGTGAAGACGGTAAACAATTCTCTCTCTTGAATTGTTAAGAATGATAGTTTAAGGGTTTTATTAAATTTTTTAATAATGTTGAAATCAAAAACATATCTGTTTTTAATATCATCACCTTTGATACTAAATTTATTTCTGTACCCATATTCTAACCCAGCAGTTAAATCACCGACTGTTTTATTGTTTGTGATATATGATTTCAAGAAAAAACGTGATTCAATTTCGTTAGAAGTAGATGACAAAGTAGTATCACTTGAACCTGTTGGTGTTGTCAGATGATAGACAATTTCTTGGATAGATTTAGTGTATTTGATGTCATTTCTTGGCTCGAACTTAACCATGCCAATTCTATGGGATAAGTTATTTTTTAAATTCAAAGAATACTGCTTTTTTTTGTAACCAGTGTTATCAGTCAAGAAATTTGAATTTATTCCTAGGTCAATGTTATGGTTATAAAATCGTTTATTTGGTATAGAAAATTTTAATGAAGGTATATGCGTGTTGCTTGAAAGAATTTGATCTGTTTTGACAAAAATGTTTTTACTGGTCAACGTGTCAAAACCTGTTAATGAGTCAATTCTGTTTGATGAGTTGTTGTAATTATAGGCATACATAGCATTCATTAAAACGCCATTATTCATAAGGTGATTTAATGTCAATGACTGGACAAATGCTTTAGCTACTTGATGTGACGAAGTGTCAACATCGGTTTGGTTCTGGGTAAAGTTTGTTTGTGATGAAACGTCAGAATTGGCACCAAGAGTGTAGATGGCAGCATTGTTGAAGTTGTTCAGATATGTTGTTAGTTTTTGAAAACCTTCTTTTTGATCTGAGTATTCATAGACTGCGATTGACTTCAATTTATCCTGATTGTCATAAGTTAGATTTAGGCTTGCGACATTTAATGTTTGTTTTAAATCATTAGGTGTCGCAGGTTCAACAAAAGAATATCTAAGGGTTAAGTTCTGATTGACAACTAATCTTGAGCGACCAATTTTATTGTAAATGTTTGGAATCGAGGCAACTTCAATTATATGTGTACCAGAATCAAGTACAATAATCTGGCTAAGATTTGCTGAAATAGTGTAGATATTAAGGTCATCAATAATAATCTCAAGAGTTGCATCCGGTAAATCATTGACAATAGTGACGTCATATCTATCCGACGTAAAAGCTGTTCCATTTTCAACAATAGGGCTTAAATAAATATCTTTATCAGCACCAAAATCATAAATACGAATATTTTGGGTTTCATCTTTTTTTATAGTGCCTTGCATCTTAATATTTGAGTGAGCATTGTAAAAAATAGAGTATCCATCGGAAGATCTATCTTGCAGGTAATGACGGACAACTCCCGATGCTGGATCAACAAGTTCTACATCGTTACGGTTATTTCCTTCGTACTGGATGTTATGTTCATTTGATTCCGAGTGGTAGAGTTCCATAGGAAATTTACGGTTAGGGAACAAAGAAAGCTTTCCATAAAAGTTTGTAATCTCAGGATTTAAATATCTGCTCTCGGTTGCTTTAGTATAGACGTTATCAAATGTGTTTTGTGATGTAGAGTTGAAGAATGAACCATTTAGTTTTGCACGCATGACATAACTTGCTAATTTTTCATCAACAAATGGTCCGTTAAAAATAAGATTCAAATAATGAGATGATAAATTTGTGTTTCTATGTGAACTATCAGGTGCAATTGAAAATTGTGTCCCTAAGCTCGAGACTGTGTTCTGTGAAGAAAGGAAATTATTATTATAATTAAATCCTTCAACATCAACGCCCAACTCACCACTCATTGAATGTTGTGCTTCTGTTGAAGAGAACAGACAAAGAAGCAGAAGGGCTATGAGATTTCTGTATGTCAAAAACGTTCGCACGGGCTACCTCTACTTAATATGACAACGTAAACAAAGTTGCGAGCCAGAGTTATCTTCTACTAAAAAGTTAGAGTAAGTATTATCATGAGGGTCATGACAGGAAGAACATTCGACATACAACCCTTCAGAGAGTAAACGGTCAGGAAAATTTGTTGAGATTCCAGTTTTTGTATTGAAATTACCGACATCCTGAGAGGCATCATAGGTAATCCCAACTGGATGATCATCGGTCAGGTCAGTTCCTACATAAGCGTGGGAGCTGGCGGTTAATCTTCCAGTACCATCTAAATTGGAGCCACCAGGAGAACCGTAACTTCCAGCTTGGTCTTGTCCAGGTAAATTGTTTAACGAATTCACAGCAATCGTTCCATCGTGACATGAGAGACAGACTAAAGAACCTTTATGAGGTTGAGCAGACTGTGTCATATCCATCGTGTTGGATGTATACATCGTGTATGTCTGGGATTCATTTGTTTCATGGTTCCATAGAGCGGCACCAAGAGTTTGGTTGCCATTATGAGGTGTATGACAAAAAACACAGATTTGTCTTGTCCCTACAAAGTATGCATTTTTACTATAAGTTGACGATGTAAAGTTATGAGGAGTTTGGTCAACTCCTGCCAAAACTATAATCGGAAGAATTAGTAAAAAGAGGGTGGTTGAAAATTTTCTCATAACAGTTTCTCCTTATTGTTCTGTGGAAGCTACATATTTGAATACTTGTATTCTTTTGTTCACAGAATCAGCTATATAAATAAAATCATTTTTATCAATTGAAATTCCAGCAGGTAGTTGAAACTGCCCTGGGGCATTGCCAACTTCACCAAACCGAAGTAATAATTCACCTTTTGAAGAATAAATTTGAATATTGTTTCGCATGGCATCAGTAATATAAATATTGCCATCGGAATCAATGCCTATATCTCTTGGTCGAGCCATTGCTCCCATACCTACTTTTTTAGGTCCAAAGCTAAAGAGAAAATTGCCGTCAATATCGAATGCTTGTACAGCAAAATGAAAAGCATCAACAACATAGACAGTATCATTTTTATTCATCTGAACAGTCATCGGATAATGAAACTCTCCTTTTTCGTCTCCACGCTTGCCTATTGTCTTTAAATAGGTGCCATCTTTGTTATAAACTACAACTCTATGTCCACGAGTATCAACAACAAAAAGTTGTGACTCATCAGAGTTAAAAGCTAAACCAACGGGTGCTTCAAGGGTAGCCTCATCTCCGATAAAGTGAGAAAACTTGTAATTTTTATCAAATACTACTACTTTCTTTAATTCGGTATCTGAGACATAAACATTACCCTTATTATCCAATATAACATAAACAGGTTCTAAAAGATATCCAAATTTCCCTAAGGAATTAATAAATTTAGTTTTACCTGACTTTAAATCAAATATTAAGACACCTTTTTTAGATGTGTCAGCCATATACAGTTTTGAATCTGCATGAAAAGTGAGTCCATACGGTTTTCCAATAGATGTTGGCTTCTTTTTACCTATAAAAAAGTCTCTTATTTTTCCTAAAAAAGAACGACTAAGGTTTTCTGATCCATATATCGACTTGACATATTTGACCCGTGGGGGCTGTGGAGCAGGAGGCCAAGATATATTGACTGACTCTTTTGGAGGATGAGAGCATCCTACAACCATGAGAGTCAAACCTATTATGAGCAAAAGTTTTTTCATTTTATTTATAATACATCCGTATGACATCCGATACAAGTGAAGTCTTCATCTATTCGTAGTAAATGTTCCGAATTGGAAGCATGAGGATAGTGACAAGAGATACATTCCAATTTCCCGTTTTCATTTAAATCGACATTTACTTTGAGTTTTCTTTTTGGCTTTACATTATAAGGATGAGCATGCCATTCCATTGATTTATTATCAGGATTATGACAACTCAAACAAACTTCTTCAGAATTTTTTATCAGCACCCATTTATTAGAAGTAGAATGAGGGTCATGACAAGCAGTGCATTGACCAGTATTAAAAGGGTTATGTACAACTCGTAATTCCAATTCTTCTTCTAAGTCATCATGGCAGGAAAAACAGAGGATTTGCTGAGGGTTAACTAAGTTTTTATCAAATTGAGAACCATGTGGTTCATGACAGATGATACAACTTCCACCGGCCACAGGACCGTGGATATAATCTTGTGCAAACTGACCAATTTTATCAGTGTGACATGAATAACAGAGATTAGTTTCAGTATTAGTAGAATGTTTTGTAGCACCTGTTAACATATCAAGTTGATGACAATTGATGCAGGTTTTATTCTCAACTTTTGTATGTTTTTTAAATCTTGTTGTTAAATCTTTATGGCAGTCAAGACACCCAGCGTCAGTTGATAATGAATCTATAGATTGGTTAAAGTCAATGTGA
Source organism: Candidatus Zixiibacteriota bacterium (assembly GCA_024280215.1). Taxonomy (GTDB): domain Bacteria; phylum Zixibacteria; class MSB-5A5; order GN15; family FEB-12; genus QQUK01. Next base: position 71,005 of record JAJRQO010000013.1, on the reverse strand, counting down.
CAATCATAACAGGTTTCTTTAGTATCTATTTGATGATAATAATACGGTGTAAAAATCTTGTGATATTTTCTACTTATTTGAGGACCATACATAATTTCAACTTTAGCACTTAGGTCAATCTCAGGAGATTCTCCACTATATATAGGAATGATTCTGACTTCATTGACTCCATAACCAAAATATATAGAGGCATGGAAGATAGAATCTTTCACAAGCAGATCATATAGTATTTCATCATTTAACATAACTTCAACAATCGGTGCATTGGTTTTACCTATAACATGCAGGTGGTCAGATTGAGTAGAAATATAAGGTGGTGGTGATAAAATTTCTAAACTGTTTACTGCGAATATACTTTGTGTCATAATCGCCATCATTGTTAATACTAAGGTTATAGTAGTCATATTTCTCTTTTTTTAAAAAAAACAGAATCCGGAAGTTTTCCCGGACTCTGCTTCTAATTAAGTAATAAGTCTTAAACTCTAATAATGTTTAAATCCTTAATTTGCTGTATGACAAGCTTGACATAATTGGTTAGTCAAACCATTTTCATGTCTGAGGAAATAAGCGGCATCAACGCCAGTATTTCCATTTCTGTGAACTGAGTGACATGTTTCACAAACCATCATGTTGGCTGTGGCAGAAGTCCAGTCAGCACCAGCGGAACCATCTTCATCAATTTGGTTAGCCCAAGGAAGTGCAGGGGTTAGACCATTGTTCATAGCGATATCTGTTGGGATTCCAGTATAGTGAGTATTACCACCAACAGCAGGAGCACCAGCAGCATTATGACATGAAGTACAGAATGCAGAGTTAGTGTTATCAGCTGTTAAGATGTAACCAGATGCTGTACCAGCAGGATCATGAACATCATGACAAAGGTTACAACCACCAGTTGGAGTTAAGCCAGTTGTAGTAATAGTTGGATGCATTTGTTCTGTTCCGTCAGCAATAGCTTCAGAATAGTTAAATACGTCAGTCGCAGCAACACCACCAGTACCTGATGTAGCAACAGCAGGAGCTGTACCATTATGACAGCTAATACAGAATGCACCATAATAAGCAGCTGGTTGGTTGTCAGCTAACAAAATTGGGTTAGTTAAACCAGCTGGATTTGTTGTTTGAGCGGTAGCACCATGAGGTGTATGACATTGGTTACAAGTAAAGTTTGCACCATCAGTAAAATGGGTAATACCTGCAGTGTGATCGCCAAGACCTTCAGCACCAGTAAATGGTGTAGCACCATGACAAGATTCACAGTAGTTACCGTTTGTTTCAGTAACAACTAAGAATTTACCAGAGTTATTTGGGTTTTGAGTGTGAACATCATGACATGCTCCAGCACCAGAACAATCACTACCTACTGTAGCATGTTGTTCAAGTGTTGCGTTAAATGCTGTAGCAGTACCGACTGTTGTAATAGAACCATCATGACAAGTGTAACATAAATCTTGAACACCAGTGAAAGTTCCAGATGGAGTAGAACCCCATAAATTTGCACCAGCAGCGTTATGCGGTGTATGACACGCAAAACAAAGCTGAGTACCGTCACCAGTTAGATCATGATCTGAACCAGAAACAGCAGCGAATGCTGACATTGGAAGACTGATAACAGCCATCACAACGACGAGTTTAATAAGTTGTTTCATACCTTAATACCTCCTAAGAGTACGATGTTGTTATAAATACACATGGTGAAATTTAATTGTTTGAATTTCACTTTTTCTTATCCAATTTTAAATACTAAAAGTTGATGAGGGACGCGGTTAATAATGTAAAAACGTCCGTCCTTTATAAACATACCCCGAGGTGTTTGTAAAATATTATCTGTATTCTCAAATGTTGTGATAGCAGCTTTTACTTCACCTTCAGGTGTAAATACCTGAACTATATTACCTAAGCCGTCAGAAATCCAAAGACGACCGTCAGTATTTTCAAAAATTGCTTTTGGACGACCGAATGTTCCAGCCGTTTGACCAGGTTCACCAAACTTGCGAATAAACTTTCCATTGCTGTCAAATTGTTGCACCCGACAGTTGATTACATCGATAACTGAAATAACGTTATCTTTTGAAACTGAGATTCCATCAGGGAAAATAAATTCAGAATTTTTAGAACCACGTTTACCAACTTCAAAGAGAATTTTGCCCGATTGGTCAATTTTCATAAAACGATGATTACCAGCATCAGTCACAACTAAATTTCCGTCATCTAAGACTGCGATACCATTTGGTCTGAAACCTTCTTGCTCGCCAGTTGTATTGACTCTGATTCGTTTAACAAATTCACCTGTGTTTGTAAATACTTGAATATCATGATTCATGATATCACCAACATAAATCATGTCTGCTTTATCAATTGTCATTGAGAAAGGGTAAGAGAATGTACTTTCAAGAGCGACATCTTCTTTACCTGATTTAGTCTTTTCACCCCAAGAGAATAAGAATTTACCAGAGTTGTCAAAGCAATGAATTTTTTGATTTAAGGCATCAGAGATAAAAATCTGACCTTTAGAATCAATGACAACATCAGTCGGCTGATTCATATCACCTAAATTACCTGCTGTTTTTAAATCAAAAAGAAATGTGAGTGCTATATCTTCTAAGACAATACCGCTTTCGGCAATTTCGGCAGCTTTTTGTTCATCCATACTCATACCGTATTTGATTTGTTTCTCTTCTGAATAAGGAGTTTCTTCAAAGTCTTCATTTAAAGCAGTGAGAACATAAAAGTAAGTTTCGCCTTTTACAGTACCTTCTTTGTCAGCATATTTGGTTGCTTGAGCAGAGCCAACTAATTCATATTCACCGCCAGAAGTTTTAGAACGGTATATATTGTAGGCCATCGAACCGTCAACATTGTCCCAGTTTAAGAAAATTTTGTTTCTATCAACACGTACGCCAATCCAAGTAGGGGGTCTAAATTCACCTGCTTTGGCACCAGGGATGGAGATTGATTTTTCAGTAGACATCAACTCGCCATCACCTGTAACAGCAGCTATTTTGTATACATATACTGTACCAGAGGAGACATTAGTATCAAAATACTGCGTTTTAGTTGTGGAAGTGAGAACAGTGAAATCTCCGCCTTCTGATGAGCGATATATTTTGTACTCAGTACTTGAGTCAACAGCTTTCCATTTTAGTCCGACTTTACCTTTTACAAAAAATGCGCCAATCCAGCCCGGACCCTCGGCGGCTAATGCAAAAGAGATAAAGCAAACGATTAACAATAGAATGGTTAATCCCATTTTGAAGAATGAGCGGTTTTGCATGTTAAATTCCTTTTTCATAATCGAATCGTTTTTCTCTTACATTACTCGTTTAATATTTTCGCTTGTTACATTATTCACATTGATATACGCAACAGGTGTGCCATGACAAAAGAAGAAACAAAGATTATTTGTCAGAGACAAATAAGGCTTGTTTCCTGCCAGTAGGGGGCTAATTATGCTTATGCTTTGTTTCATTTGGTTAGTTACACCTTCATCTTAATGACAGTCTTATGACATCATTGTGAAAAAAATAACAAATAAGTCTGCAATTGTCAAGACATATATACCAGTTTTTATCCTTTTTTTCGGAAAAAATCAAAGAAACATGAGCCTTTTTATACACTTAATATAAATAACTATAAGAAAAAGGAATATAAGAGCTTAGATAGATAGTGGAAGTAAGTGCTAACTAACATAAAATGGCTCTGATTTAATGTTAAAGCACTACAAATGATGAATTTAAAGTCTAATTAAGAATGTGTGGAGAATGGCAAGTTATGCAAGACTTGTTTTTTGTTTTGTTATAAGCATGAACGCCGAGATTATCTGGTTGGTCATGACAATCAAGACAGAGGTCGTTGCTTTTCAGCTCAGAAACTGTTCGGTTTTCATGACATGAAGCACAATCCCGCTCTTCGAAAGGTGCGTGTTGAGGTTCATAAAGTAGTTTTTCAATACTTGAGCCATGTGGATTATGGCAGGAAGCACAATTGACAATTTCAAAATCAACGACATGAATTGACTTAAAATCAGCATCTTCTACGTCATGGCAACTGCTACAAAGCTCTAATTGAGTATCAATCAGAACACCACCATGGGGGTCATGACAGGTCATACAACCCTCATCTACGGCAGCATGTGGGAATTCAAGTTCGATTGTCTCTTCTATATCTGAATGACAGGTGAAGCAAAGCGATGGCACTTCATCGTTGAGATATTGTTGGTCTTTCTGAAAATGAGGATTATGGCACGCTGTACAGGATTCATCTTCTAAAACCGAATGCTTATCTTCTGCTGTTACTTTTGCTGCTAAATCATCATGACATCCAAGACAAAGTTGAATTGAATTATCTTTCAATAAAGAAGCATGGGAGGAGCTATGCCCATCATGACAATTATTACATGAATTTTCATCATCCGCAGTATGTAGTTTTTCGGGTGGAAAATCAGTGATTATGGTTTCATGACAGCTGGCACATTCATAGCCGAGAGGCATCTTGAAGTTTTTACCAAACTCTGAACCATGTGGCGAATGGCAGGCGATACAATTGACTTCTTCATATGGAGGATGAAGATTCCCGTCATCTTCTGAAGGGTCTTCGTGACATTCTATACAGACATTACTTTTAGGGGCATTGAGCAAATACTCAAATTCAGAGGCATGTGGATTATGACATGCTATACAACTATTGTCATCCAAAAGAGGCGAATGAATATTCTCTTCAGGCAACCCATCTAAAGTTGAGTGACAACCAGTACAGAGATTGATTATGTCATCTTTAAATTCAATTTGGTTCCGAAAACCATGAAATTGATGGCATGCTTCACAATTTTTATCAGCAAATGGTTTATGCTTATTTTTCTTTTTCTCAGATAATTTTTTATAAAAACCAGGGTGGCATTTCAAACAATTTTTAGTTTTTTCTTTCTTCGCTTCAATTGTAGAAAAGAGAAGAGGAACAAAAATAAATAAAATCAGAATGGAAATACCATGTTTTTTCATAATTGGGATGAATTAATGAGTTTTTTTAGCACTCATCAAAACACTTTCTTTTTCAAATTCATTTTCTTTTAGTATCGGATTAATTTCCAAATTCGTAATAACAGATCTCGCAACTTCAAGACCCATTGAGATATTTACGAGCGTATATGGGAAAAAATAGCCGTCAACCTTATTAAAATCATCAAGTTTGTTAACAAATACAAATGAAGTAGTGTCTTGATAAATAATTCCTTCGACATATTTAATAAAGTGACTTTTATTATCAACACCTAAAACAATCATTAGGGAGTCATTCTTTTTCATGTAAAGATATGAAAGAGTGTCACTTTCACGTTTACCATATTTGATTTCTGAAAATGGCTCGGTTTTAATCGCAAGTGGCATCGAAAGAGTTAAATAGCTAAATAATTCTGCTTTGTATTTCCCACTATATATAAAGAGAGTGGTATCTCTTCCTATAAACCATGAATCAGTACCATTCATAATACGACATTCAAGGGAAGGTTGTTGATGGCGGATAATTTTGTATTTACGGTTTAATGCATAGAATTTTTCGACTTCAATTTTTTGTTTACTTAAAAATGCTTCCATGAAGTATTGAATTTTAAAAGTCTTTAGTTTTTTTAGATGTTCTACGCCACCGTAGGTGTTCAGACAATCTTCAATCAATTTTTTTCCAGCGACAGAGTTTTCTATTGGAGTTGCTGCGGCAAAGAGTGAATCATAGTTAAGTTTTTCGATTGCTGCTTTGTGACCGTGAAAATTATCAAATGCAAATGCTGTTGAAGATAACATCAAACCGATTGCAATAAGTAAAAAAAGTTTTTTATCCATATTAATTCCTTCTCTTATTTCTAATACACATTCCGGTCAAATATAGTCAGAATTGTAAATGAACCAATAGATTTTTTTCAATTATGGAAAAATAATTTTTCCAGCTTTTAAAAATGAATCGATTGCTGACTTTTTGTCATCTCCAATAGTGTGGAGAATTCCTTGTAGAATTATTGCTTTGGGGTTACTGCTATAATGAGCAAAAATAATATTGAGGTTGTTCTGGGCGTATTCTGTTTGATTTAAAGACAGATGACATTCAGTTAAAAGGAAGTAGGCATCTATTTGGGTTGTGTCAGAGGATATAACTTTTTGAAGTAGTGCAATTGCATCAGTATACTTTTTATTTCGAATAAACTCTTTACTCATCAGAATGTTTGGAAAAAGAAGAGTCGAGTCAATTGCTGTCAATTTTTTAATGATTAGGGGGATATTATCGTAGCTTTTTGTTTGATTTAATATAGTAGCATGCAGCAAATAGGGTTGTATATAAAGTGAGTCGTAGTTTTCCGCTTTTTCAAGATTCATAACTGCCTGTTCGTATGACTTTTGTGAAAAAAGTTTAAATGCGGTGTTGTAAAAATGCAATGCTTTTTTGTTTGGTCGGTATCTTGATTGCTCTATTAATGAATCTTTTTCTACTTGTATACCTAATTGTACCGAAATTGAATCAGTAAGCTTGTCTTTAGCGGTAAGTGAAAAACCTGAGAATAAACTTTTTATAATACCACTTTTGTCGGTTATAATCGTAGAGGGAATGGCTATTAAACCAAATGAGTGTGCCAACTGACTTTTTTTATCAACGATGACAGGAAGAGTGATTTTTTCTTTTAAAATATATTCTTGTAACTGTGAACTATTATAGTGCCCAGAGTAGATTGTTAAAAATTTAATTTCACTATATATCTTTTGTCGGGCAAGTTCATGGAAATATTTTAATTGTTCAACTGAACGTTCAGACCATTCTGCCCAATAAGAAATAACTATAATCTGGTTTGACCTCACAAATTGTTGAGTGGAAATTTTGTCTTGTGAGATTATATCAAGACCGTCTATCTCAGGTAGCTGGTCATAGAGATGCACGTTTTGAAAAGATGCCCAAGAATTAACCGTTGTGATAATCAAGACGACAATAACTAAATTTAAAAACTTCATAGTATCTTTCTTTCATTTCCAAGAAATAAACAGGAGAGCAACACACTTGATTGTGAAAAATATAACAATATGACTTGGTTGCGTCAAGAAGAATATGAGTAAGATTGTCCATGATGGTGAGGGGGAGCTAACTTTGTGTCGATATAAAAAAGTGGGTAATAAGAGGTGCAAATATCTGTTGATTATTTATTTATAGTCACCTATCTTGGTCTGTTTTTCGTACTTATTAAAAAGCAAAGAAGGAATTAAATATGTCTATACGCTCAGAATATCACCCACTCAAAAATGTTGTCGTTCATCGACCTGGATATGAGTGGAACTTAGTCACTGTTGAACATAACATGCAGGAAAAATATCTTATTGAAGATGTGCTCTTCACAGAAGATGCTGCTGCCGATCATGCCGAGTTTACCTCTTGTATACAACATGCCGTTGGTTCTGATTCTGTTGTTGAGTTTGTTGATTTACTTTCTGATATTTTGGGAGACCGTGAAATCCGCTCTGATATAGTTGGAGCAATCTCTGCACTGGAAGGGGTAGGTATAAAAACGCACGATCTTATGCTTTCCGATGAATTCACTCAAAAAGAACTCGCCGAACTCATGGTCGCAGGTGCTTATAAACCTGAAGATAAAGAACACGAAGTTTACAAAGTTTTGTTTCCACCAACGCCGAACCTTTTATTTACACGTGACATTGGTATGTTTTTTAATGATGCGGTCATACTCAGCCATCCTGCAAAATCTGTCAGACGTCGTGAAGGACTTTTGGCACGTTATATCTTTCGGAACCATCCTCTTTTTAAAGATATCGAAATTATCGATATCTTAGATGATGCCACGAAGCATGGCTTGCCTGATAATGTACATCTTGAGGGGGGTGATATGATAGCAGTTGACCATGAGACATTATTGATTGGTTCTTCAGAACGAACCACTGATATTGCTATTGAGTTACTCACCAAGAGATTGCTTGATGAACAGATTGTTAAAAGAATCATTAAAGTAAAGATGCCAGCCGACCGAGCGACGATGCATCTTGATACCGTCTTCACTATTATAGGGGAAGATGACTGTGTTTATTATCCTCGTTTCTTTTCAGAAGAAGAAAGCTCGCTTAGATGTCCATGTTTCACCTATGAATTAGTTAATGGGAAAGTTAAATTAGTTCATGAATCATCACCAGCCACGATATTTTCTTCATTAGAACGATTAGGTTATGGATTTACCAATCGAATCCCATGCGGTGGTGATATTCCACATTATCAAACACGTGAACAATGGACCGATGGTGCCAATCTGTTTGCTGTACTTCCAAGAGTTGCGTTTATCTATGAACGAAATATTCAGACAATTAAAGCATTCAAAGATATTGGATATGCGATAGTTTCACCAAAAGAATTTTTAAAAACAGATGTCGAGTTTTTGGACAAAACACTTATCACATTAAGTGGTGCTGAACTATCTCGTGGGCGAGGTGGAGCAAGATGTATGACGATGCCATTTAATCGGAAAAGATAACTCACAAGATAATTTCAGTTGTCTTTTTTTTGAAATCAATTACTTTAATATAAGAGCGTTTTCACTTTTATATGAACAGTAACCACTATTCAACAATGACAAAGACAAACAAATCAGAATATCAAGAACTTATTAAACGTTGTATTGACGGCGATGAATCTGCGTGGGCAAATTTAGTCGAAAAAATAACTCCTGCTATTTTATCTGTTTGTCGTTTAATGCGGTTGTCTAAAGAAGAGTCATTAGATATTTTTGGACAGGTTTGCTATCTCCTTCTACAGAATCTGTCAAATCTTAAATCTTCTGAAAAAATAATTAGCTATGTATCTACTATTACACGTAGAGAGATATTGAGAGTCATTCGTCGAAAACAACTTTTTGATACCGTTGACCCTGAAATATCTAAATCTATATCTGTGACAACATTTAAGACTCCAGATGAGATTCTCAATGAGTCCGAAAACTTAGAAGGTCTAATTAAAGCAATCATAGAGCTTCCGCAAAAAGAGTATAAGTTAATTTGGCACTTGTTTTTAGATGAGAATGAACCAAGCTATGAAGAGATTTCAAAAAAATTGAACATCCCGATTGCATCTATTGGACCGACACGAATTCGGAGTCTGAAAAAATTAAAAAAAATCTTAAAAAGAAAAGGTTTTAAATAATAGTATGTATTTTCTCCTTAAGTTATGTCTCTTAGAAGTCAGAGGTGCTAAATGAAAGTAAATCAAGAAAGAATTGAGCGACTCATTGCTTTATTGAGTGGCTCTCTAACGGGAATTGAGGAAAAAGCTCTTGTTGCTGAGATGCAACAGGTTCCAGAACTGGCTGAAATGTACGATATGTTGAAAGATATGTCGGCAATTTCAGGGCATGGCTCAAAACCGATTATTTCAGCAACTCAAAAACTCTCTCAAAAACTGTATCAAGATTTTCTGAAAAATCAAGCATCTGACAAACTACAATATGGAATACAGCTTTTTGATTCATCACTCCTGCCATTACCTGAGGGTATAAGGCCAGCCTCAGTTGATACCAGACAACTCAAGTATCGAATAGGTGAACTTGTAATTGAATTGAAGATGTATCCGATTACTGTTGATTCAGTCGAACTCATCGGTCAAATTGAAGGACTTGATTCCTATGAGGAGTTTTCAGTAACTGTTGAGACAAAAAAGAAAAATCAGAATACGTCGGTGGATAAATTTGGATTATTTCGATTTGAACGAATTGCGATAGGCAAGAATTCTCTATATATTATGAAGAATGATTCTAAAGAGGGACTTATTGAACTGACATTATGATTAAAATAGAGAGACTCAAACAGATACAAAGCAAAGTTGATTTACAACAGCTGTTGCATGACGATTATAACGATGATTACAATCTCATGATCTTGGAAATAAGTCGGAGTTTAAATCAGCTTTATCGTAAAAGTATCAAAGATGCTGATGCGTATCTGTTTGTTATCAAAAACTGTTTCAAATTTATTCCAAAAGAGTACAATCACAAACTTTTTTCAATGCATGCTCGGCTCGCTCTTTGGAATGCTGACTATAAAACGTCTATAACTTTTTACCAAAAAGCACTCACATCTACATCTACTCATAAAGATTATTATTCGACCGCATTAATCCAAAAAGGTATGATTGAAGTATATATGTATCTGTCTAAATATGACGATGGTCTTAAAATTGGCAAAAAAGCACTTACGTATTTTAAACGACATGATTTATCAAATCATGCTGGTCAGGTTATGACCAACATTGGTAACATATATCATCGTATGGATAAAAATAGACTCGCTCTTGAATACTATAATAAGGCTAAAAAAATATTTGCAAAAGAGGGTGGAGTTGCTTGTGCTATTGTCGATTTTAACCGTGCTAATATTTACGCCAATATGAATGAACTTGGTCAAGCGAAAAAACTTTATCTTGAGGCGGGTGCATTTTATAAAAAAGCAAAGATGGAACTTGCCTTTCAACAAACAGAATACTCGATTGCCTATTTGCTATATCTGGAAAGTAAATATACCGACGCTCTTTCACTTTTTGAAAAAGTATATGATTCTTTTGAGAAGCTTGGTGACAAGACAGCGGTTGCGGTCACACAACTTGATTTAGCAGAATTGAATTTACAGTTGAACCAGTATGGTTCCGTTATCATGCTTTCAGAATTGATTCTTCCAATTTTCAAGAAATATAACATGCCTTATGAAGAGGGCAAAGCGAATTATTTCGCTGCAATTGCTAAAATCGAGCTTGGCGATATAACACAATCAAAACTATTACTGAATTCGGCTAAGAAAATTTTCATAAAAGAAAAAAATAGTTTATGGTTGGGGATGATTGAATACGCTATGACTTCAATTTTTCTCAATCAGAAAAAATACAGAAAAGCGTTGGAAGCATCTGTCTCAGCGAAAAAATATTATAAGAAAAGTAAAGATATCAGACGGGAACATGACGCAGACATCGCATATATTGAGACACTCTTCCTCACGAGAAATGAAACAAAAGCATTCAAGGTACTCAGCTCGTTATTAACAAACAAGCTAACCAACGAGCAACAAAGAAAAATTTACACACTTTTGGGTGAACATTACTTTGCTCAAAAATTGTATGACAAGGCACAGTCCGAATTTTTAAAAGCGGTGAAAATTGTTGAAACGATGATGCACGCTTTGCACTCAGACGAAATCAAATTTTTCTTTGCTGCCGATAAATTTAATATATACGCTCGCATTGTTGAGTGTTCATTATATATTGGTGAAATTGAACAATCATATCTTTATAATCTCAAAGCAATTTCATTGTTGAATGAAAAAATTATACCAACGGAAATTTTACAAGAGAATGTCCCAAAAATAATTCTGACTCAGATAGATTCTCTCAGACAAAATTTATCCCAAGCATATAAATTTCCTCAAAAGGGAAAACGTCTCGTACTTACCTCGCAAGTTGTTTTAAAAACTGAAAAACAATTGTGGCATTTAGAGCAAAAAGCAAGAGCCTATCAAAAAAATATCTTTCCTATTGAACTCCAATCAAAAGAACAACAAAAGAACATATCGCTTAAAGAGAATGAAACTATATTAAATTATTTCATCTCAGGTGATAAAATTGGTCTTTTTGTTCAGGATGCTCTTTCGGTGAAATATGTCAACTTACCACTTACTCTTGCTGAACTCACTGCTTTAGTAAGAAAAATTCAATTTATTTTTGAACAGTCAATCCACAAACCCAGCTCTGAAAATGTATCTGAAATTAAAAATGCATATTTGCAAGAGATGTATAATGCTCTTATTGCTCCTGCAAATATTTCTTCGCATGTAGATTCGCTTTTTATTATTCCAGATGCTGTCTTGAATCAAGTACCGTTTATTGCCCTGCTTAATAATGATAAGGTATACATGTATGAGGACTATAATATAAATATTATCGCCGACCCTCAATCATTGCATGGTGATACAATCGAAAAAATAGATTTTTCAAAACTTAAAAATGCAATTTTCTCAGCATCACATGAATCACTTCCATTGGTAGAAATAGAAGGTGAGAAGATTCAGCAACATTTCAAAAACTCAAATCTTTACGCTAATCAGGATGCGAAAATTACTACATTAAAAAAAGCATGCTCTGAAGTGAATGGATTTATTCATATTGCTGCACATGCTTCGAGATCTTCAGAGAACCCTTTGTTCTCACGGATAATGATGACCGACGGAGTTTTGTTTCCTTTCGATTTATATGGTCACGGAATCAAGGCTGAGTTAGTAACACTTTCTGGTTGCCAAACTGCTGCTCCAGGGTTAAACTATGGTAATACATTTTCTTTGGCAAAATCATTTTATCGAGGAGGGTGTAGATACGTACTTGCTTCTTTATGGCCAGTTGATGACAAGGTGACCATGCTATTTATGAACGAGTTCTATCATCAACTCTCTCAAAAGAAGAACATTGAAAAAGCATATAAAAAAGCAATACATTATATTGCAAAACATGTACAAGACCCTGCATATTGGGGTGCCTTTATTTTAATTGGAAATTAATTTTAACCGTCAAAGTATAGAGTGAAAAAATGAAACGATATTTGAAAAAAACCACTTTGATTGCCATCTTTATTCTTTTTGGTATTACCGTAGTAAATGCTGGGGGGAAAAAATTAGGTGAAGCAGTTGTCAAAGTTAAGGCAAATGCAAATGTAACTGCTATTGCGGCAGAGTTGCAACTTATAGTTTCAGACTCAATTACAACTAATAGAACTTTCTTAATGAAATTTTCTAAAAATCGTTCTGTTGATAAAGTCGTTGCACAATTAAACTCATACAATGATGTTGAGTTAGCTTCTTTTAATTCTTCAATTGATATTCCTGAAGTATTTCAAATCAGTCAGGGCTTTCCCGATGAATCGGAACCAATTTTAAATAAAAGTGTATCACCTGTTGATTTTTATGGGCAAGCTGGTTCTTATGATTTAGGCATCGATGATGCCCAGCTAATTGCGACGGGTAAAAATGTTGTTATTGCCGTGATTGATAATGGCATAGATTATTCGCATCCTCTTATGATTAGTTCTACTGTTTTACCAGGACATGATTTTATTTTAAATACATCCAATCCATCTGAACAAGCTGGCTCAATATATGGGCATGGTACTTTTGTTACAGGACTACTCCTTCTGACAGCACCTGATGCTTCAATCATGCCATTGCGTGCTTTTGATGGGGAAGGTGTTGGTGACCAATTTAATGTTGCCAAAGCAATTGACTGGGCGGTCAAGCATGGTGCCGATATTATCAATATGAGTTTTGGTACGACTGAATTGATTGATGTCTTACAATCAGCAATTGACGATGCTACTCTTAACAATGTGGTTATGATTGCCGCAACTGGCAATGAAAGTAGTGACTTACCATATTTTCCAGCTGCCCACCCTGATGTTATTGCTGTTGCCGCTATTGATACTTTAGAGCTTTTAGCAGGTTTTTCTAACTATGGTGATTATGTCGATGTTGTCGCACCTGGTGTGAATATGTATTCTTCATTGGCTGGTGAATTTAATTGGGGAACATGGAGTGGTACTTCATTTTCCGCACCAATTGTGAGTGGAACCGTTGCGATGATGAAACAAATTGAAAGTAACTACACTCCTGCTGACTTTAAAGAGCATCTGAAAAATACAACTCGTACAGAACTTTTATGGGGTAATGTGATAATCCCTGATGTGCAATATGGTTATGGTATGATTAATAGTTATAATGCTGTCTCGCAACTTTCTATTGGAGATTTAAATGGCGATGGTGTTCGTGATATCCGTGACCTAACTATGATGATTGATTATATTACAAATAGGAATAATAATGGAGGTGGAAATAATTCTGAATCAATTGAGCGTCAAGGAAATATCGTAACGGACGCATTGGTTGATCTTGATTGTGACGGAGATGCAAAACCGTCAGATATTGCTATAATGGTTCACCATATTTTCGTTAAATGGCGTGAATTTAAACCGTGTTACAAATCTGGTGACGCTACCAAATAGCATACCCACAACGAATTACGCAAAGCCCCTGATAATTTAAGATAACAGGGGCTTTTTTTGTCTATATAATCTCTTTTGTTGTATTTATCTCGCATTCTAATCACTCTATTAAGTAAATCAAATAAAATAAATAAAACCGTCAAACGCCAAATTGGTTGTAAGGAGGTAATAAACAAAACAATAGAAATGTTAATTCTTGTAACTTTATAGGATAAAACCCTTTTTAGGAGGATTCATGAAACGAATTATCACCTTTGTTCTTGCTCTTTCATTACTAATCTCAGGATTAGTACAAGCTGAAAAATTTATAGCAGTCGACCAACAAGCTAATGTTTTTGATGGCTCGTCATTTGTTGGTTATGTTGAAAATAGAGTTATAGTTGTCTTAAGCGAAGGCACATTGGTTAACCATGCAAAAGATAATAGTTCTTCTGTAGCATTAAATAGTCTTGATGGCTTTTCTGCCTTAGCACAAAAATTTCAAGTACACGAATTACGTCCGATGTTTAAAGGTACTGATGTACAAAGTATGTCATCGGCGACATCCTCAAAAGAACTCGCAGTCCTTTCAAGGTATTATGTTGTAGAATTTAACAATGGAGTTTTAGACGAAGTTGTAACTGCGTATGAAGCCTTACCTCAAGTTGACCATGTAGAAAAAGATGCGATTCATAAACTATATGCTGCTGCCAATGATACATACTATGATGGTTTAGCAAATCCTGATTTCCAATTTAACCAGTGGCATTATTGGGATACCTATGGTATTAATGCAGAAACAGCTTGGAATTCAACAGCTGGTGATGCAACAGTTGTTGTTGGCGTTTTAGACTCAGGTGTTCGTCATTATCACCGTGACCTTGGTGGTTCTGATGTACCTGGGCCAGCTGACAATGTAACTAATGGTAATATCTGGACAAACCCAGGTGAAACCCCAGGTGATGGAATCGATAATGACGGTAATGGTTATATTGATGATGTAATCGGATATGATTTTTTTGAATCTGGATATTCTGGTGTTAGTTGTACAGATACTGATTGTGGTGGCAAAGATAATGATCCTGCCGATCATAATGGTCATGGTACTCATGTAGCCGGTACGATTGGTGCGATTACTAACAACGGTACTCAAGTTGCTGGAGTTGCGGGTGGATTTTCCGACGGTACAGCAGGTGGTATAGCCAATGGTGTAAAGATTGTACCATGTCGTATAGGATATACAGGAAGATACAGAGGGCAAGAATCAGGTTTTGTTATGATGTCTGCTGCTGCCGAAGCAATGAATTATCTTGGCAATTTAAAAGCATCAGGTATTAATGTTGCATCAATTAACTGCTCATGGGGTTCTTCTAACACTGGTGGTTTAGGTGCTGCAGTTGATTTTCTTTTATCGCAAGATGTTGTAATTGTAGTTGCTGCTGGTAACTCAAATTCTTCTTCTGCTGACTATTTAGGTAGTCGTGGTGATTGTGTTGATGTCGGGGCGACAGATAAATTTGGTGATCCAGCATCATTTTCAAACTATGGCTCATGGGTTGATATTGCTGCTCCGGGAGTAGAAATTCTTTCGACTTATCATGTAAACACCGATCCAGCAAATGATTATATCTCTGTCTTAGATGGAACTTCAATGGCGGCTCCACATGTTGCTGGTGTAATTGGTTTGTTAGAATCTTTTGATCAGTCTCTTACCGCTCAAGATAAAATTGATTTAATTATGCAAAATGCAAAAGCATACAACATGTCTAAAAATGTTGGTGTTGGTATTGTTGACGTTAGAGCTGCTATGGATGCTGCGGGACCAAATACGAATCCACCAACCGCCGGATTTGTTGGTTCTCCTACATCAGGTGACATTAACTTAGCTGTTAATTTTACTGACCAATCAACTAATGGACCTACTTCTTGGAGTTGGACATTTGGAGATGGTGGAACTTCATCAGCTCAAAATCCATCACATACTTATACTGTTGCTGGTACATATACCGTATCACTTACAGCGACAAATGCGAATGGGAATGATACCAACACAAAAGTCGGGTATATAAACGCAACACAACCATCAGCGAACCCGCCAGTTGCTGATTTTTCTGGTACACCAACATCAGGTGATGCCCCATTAGTTGTGAACTTTACAGATTTATCAACTAATACTCCATCATCGTGGAGTTGGACATTCGGTGATGGTGGCACTTCTTCTGCTCAGAACCCATCATATACATATACAACTGCTGGTACATATACTGTATCTTTAACAGCAACAAATGCATTTGGAAATGATACAAAGACTGCCACTAACTATATTACAGTTAATACTCCACCAGTTGGTGGTACCATGCATGTTGAGTCAATTGCTGTTACTCGTGCATCAAAAGGTCCGAATAGAAACGGTGTTGGTACGATTATTATTAATGATTCCAACGAGCAACCTCTTGCCAATGCTTCTGTAACTGTATTAGCAACTGGACCAACTGGTGGTACAGCTACTGCTGCAACAGATGCAAATGGTGTAGTTTCATTTAATACTGCTAAGATAAAAAATCCATCAGGAGAATGGTGTTTTGAAGTAACGAATATAACTCACGCATCAAATTCATATTCTTCAGGTGATAATCATGTGACTAAAGCATGTGAAAGCGGAGTTGTATTTGCTAATGGTGATGCTATTGTATTAGGAATACCTGGTACATTTGGATTAAATCAAAATTATCCAAATCCATTTAATCCTTCAACTGAAATTTCATTTAGCTTGCCACAAGCATCTGAAGTGACTCTTGAAGTCTTTAATATCAAAGGTCAAAAAGTAGATATATTAGCAGCAGGTTCTTTCTCTGCTGGATCTCATATTGTTACTTGGGATGCCTCAACGAAACCATCAGGTATTTATTTCTATCGCTTAATTGCTGGTGAAAATGTTGATACTAAAAAGATGATACTGATGAAATAGTATATTTTAAGTCTTCTTTATATAAGACCAGTCCCTTTATATGGACTGGTCTTTTTTTTGATTTTTATTAAATCAACATTAAACTAATGTTGCCTTGATGAACAGATAATAAGCACTAACAATAGTTTAATATTTAATTATATATAAAAATATCCACTATCATGTATTTTTCAAACCATTCTGGTTCTCTTTAACTTTGAACGTTAGGTAGTATGTAAGAACTGAGAAAACAATTTTATTTATTTAGGAGGTGTGACTGAGATATTACAGAATAGGAAACTAATATAAACGAGTAGGAACTCAAAAAAACGGGAGTCACGATGAAAAAAGTTTTAACCTTACTAATCATTAGTGCATTATTAATGTCATCAGTTGTACTTGCCTCACCATCTTTTAAAATTAAAACTCAAGCAAATGTTCAAATAGGTCAAGATTTTGTACCTGGTCAAATTTTAGTCAAATTTCGTGAAGGATTTGATGATTCTAAAGCAATCCAAGGACTCGGTTGTGCTACTATAGAAGGTAACGCACGAGGTGGATATAAACATATTGCAATTCCAGCAGATAAAACAGTTGAACAAATGGTATCAGAGTATTCTTCAAATCCAAATGTTTTATATGCTGAGCCAAACTATATTTATACATCATATATGGTTCCAAACGATCCTTATTATGTATATCAATGGCATATGCCTATGATTAATATGGAACAAGCATGGGATCAAAACACAGGTGCTGGTGTTATTGTCGCTATTTTAGATGCTGGTGTTGCCTATGAAGATTATGATATCTATGCTCAGGCTCCAGATTTGGCACAAACAAATTTTGTACAAGGCTATGATTTCATAAACAACGATACTCATCCAAATGATGATAATGGTCACGGAACACATGTTGCTGGTACGATCGCACAGTCTACAAATAATAATTTAGGTGTAACTGGTATTGCTTTTGATTGTTCTA
The DNA here is from genome assembly GCA_024280215.1 of Candidatus Zixiibacteriota bacterium. Classification (GTDB taxonomy): domain Bacteria; phylum Zixibacteria; class MSB-5A5; order GN15; family FEB-12; genus QQUK01. Next base: position 53,042 of record JAJRQO010000013.1, on the reverse strand, counting down.
TAATGCCTGTGAAAGTTTTAGATGCTTCTGGTTCTGGAGCTACCGATGGTATTGCCAATGGTATATATTATGCCGCTGACAATGGTGCCAAAGTTATTAATATGAGTTTAGGTTCTACATATTTCTCAACTACTATGAACGATGCATGTATCTATGCCAAGAGCAAAGGTGTTACAATTATTTGTGCTGCTGGTAACTCTGGTCGTAGAGTATTAGAATATCCAGCCGCCTATGAATCATGTGTTTCTGTTGGTGCTGTACGTTATGATGCTGCTATAACAAGTTACTCAACTTATAATGATTCTGTTGATATAGCTGCTCCAGGTGGAGATACATCTGTTGATCAAGATGGCGACGGATATATTGACGGCGTTTTACAACAAACTCATGATGGTTCCAACTATACTACTTTTAGTTATTATTTCTATCAAGGTACTTCAATGGCTTCTCCACATGTTGCTGGTGTTGCGGCTTTAGTTATTTCAGCATCTGGTGGTACTTTGACACCTGATGAAGTTCAAACTATTTTAGAAAACTCAGCTGTAGATATGGGACCTGTTGGTTGGGATGAAGAATATGGGTATGGTATTCTTGATGCGAATGCTGCTCTATTATTAGTAACTCCAAGTAATGATCCTCCTGTTGCTGCATTTTCAGGAACTCCAACATCAGGTGATGTTCCTTTGAATGTTACTTTTACTGACCAATCAACAAACTCTCCAACATCATGGAGTTGGACATTTGGTGATGGTGGTACTTCAACAGCTCAAAATCCATCATACACATATTCAGTTGCTGGTACATATACTGTAACATTAACAGCAACTAATGCTTTTGGGTCGGATGCTGATACAAAAGTTGGCTATATTACAGCAACTGCTCCAGCAAACGATCCTCCTGTTGCTAATTTCTCAGGAACTCCGACATCTGGTGATGCACCTTTAAATGTCAACTTTACTGACTTATCAACCAACGCTCCAACATCATGGAGTTGGACCTTTGGTGATGGTGGAACATCAACATCTCAAAATCCACTATATACATATACGACCGCTGGTACGTATACAGTCGCAATGACTGCCACAAATGCTTATGGTTCTGACACAAAAACAATAGTAGACTATATTGTCGTAACAGACCCACCTGTTGGTGGAACAATGTATGTACAGAATATAGTTGTAACTCGTGCGTCTCAAGGGATAAACTCTACTGGTTATTGTACAGTTACAATTTATGATAATGCTTCTCAACCTTTGGCAAATGCAACAGTTAGTGTAGTCTATGATGGTCCATCGTCTGGTTCAAATTCGGGAGTAACTGGTACAGATGGAACAATTACTTTTGCTACAGCAAAAATAAAAAGAGCCGTTGGAGAATGGTGTTTTGAGGTAACAAATGTAACTCATGCATCTAACTCCTATGAGCCAGCATCAAATCTCGTGACTAAAGCTTGTGAAAGTGGAGTTGTATTTAGTGATGGAAATGCAGTTGAATTTGCAATTCCTGGTACATTTGGTTTAAACCAAAACTATCCAAATCCATTTAACCCAACAACAGAGATTTCATTTAGTTTACCACAAGCAACACAGGTAACAATTGAAGTCTTTAATATTCAAGGTCAAAAAGTAGACGTATTAGCTGCTGGTCAATTCTCAGCAGGTAGCCACGTTGTTAATTGGGACGCTTCAACAAAACCATCTGGTATCTATTTCTACCGCTTAACTGCTGGTGAAAATGTTGATACTAAAAAAATGGTCTTGATGAAATAATATACTTTTAGTCTTTTTATATGTGACCAGTCCGCTTAAGCGGATTGGTCTTTTTTTTGTTTATTTGTGAAAAAATAAAAATAGTTCTTGACTTATTTTTCTTTTTATGTTTATTCGGATTTGAATTTGAAACGAGAACTAAAAAATAAGATGATTATGAGTAAAATGATAAATTATGATTTAACAGTCAAACTGAACCTTCAATCAGATGCGGGATATCCTGTCTCTTTTAGAGGAAGAACTACCACATAACAGGGCTTGCCCGTTTATAATATATAAACCCTGTGATTTAGTTCACAGGGTTTTTTTATGACTATAAGATTTTGTTAGAGAGATATATTGATAATATAATTATTAAAATGACGATGAAAAAAAGGAGCAGTGTCGATAACTGCTCCTTTAAATTTATGGACGGATACTAATCACTTGATGTACTGATAGGGCATTGCCCTGTCTACCATATCGAAATCACAGGGTTTCGGCCTAAAAGATACGGTAGGGAAGAACCCAACGAGCTTTCAAGCTCTTTAGAGGTTCTGCCATTTCGGAACAGGCAAGCCTGTTCCCTACAAAAATTATTCTAATGCTTGACTAATTTCCGATATCTATTCCGACGGTTTTCAAACAGAGCCGTACCATGAGTTCTCTTACGCCATTCTTCATAGTCATCATAGTTCCCCTCGAACCAATGTACTTTTTGGTCACCTTCAAAAACTAACAGATGAGTACAAATACGGTTTAAGAAAAAACGATCATGCGAAATACACAAGATACATCCCGAGAAATCCAATATTGCATCCTCAAGCATCCGAAGCGTATTCACATCAAGATCGTTTGTAGGTTCATCAAGAAGCAAAACATTTCCACCTTGTTTGAGAACTTTGGCAAGATGTACTCGATTTCGTTCACCACCAGAAAGTTCATTCGCTTTTTTCTGCTGGTCGGAACCTTTGAATCCAAAACGTGAAAGATACTGACGGATAGGAATTTTTCTGTCACCAAAATCAATCTCTTCAAGCCCTTCACCAACCTCTTGAATCAGCGAATGAGTATCTTCAATTGTAGAACGTTCTTGGTCGACAAATGACACCTTGACTGTTTGCCCAACTATGACTTCACCTGAATCAGGTTTTTCATCACCAGTTATCATTTTGAAAAGCGTCGTTTTACCAGTACCATTTGGACCAATCACCCCAACAATCGCCGAACGAGGAAGTTTGAAATCAAGCCCTTCAATCAAACTGTTGCCATCGTACCCTCTATTCACATTGGCAAATTCTAACACTTGTGAACCAAGTTCAGGACCACGAACAATTTCGATAGCATTTTGGTCGCCCTGCATTTTCCGTTTTTCTTTGGTAATCAGTTTTTCATAATCAGCAATACGTTCACGAGCAAGTTCCTGACGGTCGTTGTTACTCATCTTGATCCATTTTAATTCATGCTCTAATGCTTTTGTTCTATGCGAAGTTCCTTTTTGTGCGGCAGCAAGTTTTTCAAGTTTCTGCTGAATCCATGAGGTGTAGTTACCTTCGTATGGAATCCCTTCGCCACCATCAAGTTCTAAAATCCACTTAGTAATATTGTCAAGGAAATACCGATCATGAGTGACAACAATCACCGTCCCAGGATATTCACGTAACTGAATTTCAAGCCAGTCAATTGTCTCAGCATCAAGATGGTTGGTCGGTTCATCAAGCAGTAGTAAATCAGGTTTTTCAAGAAGTGCTTTACACAAAGCGACCCGACGTTTTTCACCACCAGAGAGAGTTTTGATAATACGGTCATCATCAGGCAAACACATCGCATCGGAGGCATGGGAAATTTTCTGATCCAAACTCCACGCATCGGCGGCATCAAGTTGGTCTTGTAAGACCGCCATTCGATCCATCGCTTTTTGCATCTGCTCATCGGTTAATTCTTCCGCCATCGATGCCGTCACTTTGTCGTAGTCGGCAAGCATCTTATTTATTTTTACAAATGCTGATTCGATTGTCTGTTTAACAGTCATTTCATCATCTAAGAGCGGTTCCTGAAGCACGATGCCAGATTGGTTACCAGGAGTGAGTTCAGCCTGCCCTGTAAATTCTTCATCGAGACCAGCCATAATTTTGAGAACAGTTGATTTACCCGAACCATTTACTCCGACGATACCAATTTTGGCACCAGGGTAGAAGCAGAGATTGATATTTTTAAGTATTTGTTTTTGCCCATAATGCTTGTCTAATCCAAGCATGGTATAGATATATTGATCAGCCATTTTTAATCCATTTTTTAAGTTATTTTTCCTACGAGAAAAAGCCGAAAAATAGTAATAAAGTCAAGCAGATAATTACGAGATATTAAGTAGGTCGAAACCCCTGTGGTTCCGACAATAATGTTCGAATTGTAGGAGGCTTACTATACTACAGTCCTTATTGTCATCCAAGACTTGATCTGGGACCCAGTCTTTTGAACTCCTTTCCCTGCTTGACACGGAATCCAGAACAGGAACAATTAAAGTAGATATTTAAATTGATATTACATTTAAAAAGAAATATATTTCATATAGATTGTTTAGTGGAAATTCAGTATCCCTGATGTTTGGGAAGGTTTGTTATGAAAAAAACTCTGATTAAGATGAATGTAATATTGTTGGTAGTCTATTTAATCTCTTTTATAATTATGTTTATGGATATTGATTTTACTATTGGACATTTCCCTATTGTTACGATTATCTCTATGGTTTTCTTTATGCTGTACCAATTTACTTCTATAATTGTTTTGGTTAAAAAGTTTCTATCAAATTCTTATAAAGATGATAAATCTATGCGACTTTTTATAATTCTTCATCTTGTATACTGCTTTTTATTTATTAGTATGTTTATAAATACTGATTATTTTCTACAATTAATGATTCTGTTAGCATTAGCCCCAATTATAAATATTATAATGATACAATTTTTGAATGAAGAAAAGTCGTTGTTTAGTTAGAACCAGAAATCAGTTTAATCTCTAGTGCCCCCCCTTAGGGTGGGTTCAGAAATCTCTCACTATCTCTACACAATTTCACATAATCCTCAACAAACTTCATACTACGAACGACTTAATTTGGAATTAAAACAACAATGTTGGATCCCAGATCAAGTCTGGGATGACAAGAGAGGAAAATTGATGTCAAATATCACTACAAAACTTGTAGTAAAAAAATGGCTTTAAGCCATTTTTTTAGGCAAAGCCATTTCGTTGTATTTATATACAACCGTTATGGTTACAATGAAACTTGAGTCGAAAAAATGGTTTTAAAAACTTTTTTATATGGGGAACGAAGCCATTTTGAATTGTCTAAATATGCCGTGAGGACTGGACCCCGTGTCAAGCACGGGGAGGGGGTGGGTAAGTTTGTAGGGAACAGGCTTGCCTGTTCCGTTTGTAGGGGCGTTACATGTAACGCCTCTACGAAAATGTCAGAACCACTAAAGGGTTCTGACCTACGAATACAATTTAGTATGACTCGAAAGATTATGTTAGTTTTTCATCTCGTTTGGAACGCATCGAAAGAGCGATTCGTTTGCGAGGCAGGTCAACACCAGTCACGGTCACTTTGACTTTTTGATGTACTTTGACAATAGTGGTTGGGTCTTTGACAAATTTGTCGGCAAGTTCACTGATATGCACCAGTCCGTCCTGATGCACGCCAACATCTACAAATGCTCCAAAGTTTGTCACATTGGTCACAATTCCTGGCAGTTGCATCCCGACTTGTAAGTCTTCAGGTTTTGAAACCGATTCATCAAAGGAAAACGATTCATACTGCTCACGAGGGTCACGTCCTGGTTTGGCGAGCTCATCTACAATATCTTGAAGTGTCGGTAGACCAACTTTGTCCGAGACATAGGTGGAGATTTTGATTTTTTTACGAAGCTCATCATTTTGCATCAGCTCGATTAGTTCGCATTGTAAATCTTTCGCCATCTGGTCGACAATATGGTAACTCTCAGGATGAACCGCCGACCTATCGAGTGGATTGTCAGAATCAGCAACACGCAGGAACCCTGCCGCTTGTTCGTACGCTTTTGGACCAAGCCGTTTTACTTTTTGAAGTTCTTTACGGGTTTTAAATGGACCGTTTTCATTGCGTTGGTCGATTATGTTTTGGGCAAGTTGAGGTCCTAAGCCAGAGACATAGGTGAGCAATTGTTTACTGGCGGTGTTGAGCTCGACACCAACTGAGTTTACACAACTGATGACGGTATCATCAAGTCCTTGCTTGAGTGAAGATTGGTCGACATCATGTTGGTACTGTCCTACACCGATAGACTTGGCGTCGATTTTGACAAGCTCGGCAAGAGGATCCATCAAGCGTCGTCCGATAGATACAGAGCCACGTACGGTTAAGTCATAATCGGGGAATTCATCACGGGCGACTTCGGATGCGGAGTAAATTGACGCTCCCGATTCGTTGACCATCTCAACGGTGACATGGCTACCGAGCTGGAGTTCTTTGACAAATTGAACTGTCTCTCGTCCTGCGGTTCCATTGCCGACTGCGATAATTTCGGTGTCATATTTTTTGACTAAATTTGTGATAGTTTCGCCCGCTTGATTGAGTTGTTTCTCTGAACCTGTCGGGTAGATAGTAGTATTGTCAATAAGTTTGCCCTGTTTGTTGAGGCAGACAACTTTACAACCTGTACGGAAACCTGGGTCAATGGCGATGATGTTTTTCTGTCCGAGTGGGGGAGCCATTAGAAGTTCTCGCAGATTATCCGCAAAGACTTTTATAGCTTCGGTGTCGGCTGATTTTTTTGTCTCGGTTCGAATTTCTGTTTCCATCGATGGGGTCAGGAGCCGTTTGTAACTATCATGTAAAGCGGTGAGAACTTGTTCGGCAGCTTGGTTTTCTTTGACAAGGTATTCTTCTTCAAGGATTTCAAGAGCATCTGCTTCGGGAGGAGTGACATGCATCGAAAGAATTGACTCCGCTTCACCACGTCTGATTGCGAGGAGACGATGCGAAGGTGTTTTGATGATAGGCTCTGACCATTCGAAGTAATCTTTATATTTTTCGCCTTCGGTTTCTTTGCCTTTCACGACTGTTGATGTCAAAATTCCTTTGTGGGCAAAAAGATAACGAAGTTCGGAACGAATGAAGGTATCTTCTGAAACCCATTCTGCGATAATATCTCTGGCACCAGCCAAAGCGTCGTCTGAAGTGAGAACTTCTTTTTCTTCGTTGATAAATTTTTCAGCTTCTTTGTAGACATCACCATCAGGTTGATTGAAGAGGTAATCCGAAAGAGGTTCGAGTCCTTTTTCTTTGGCAATAGTAGCCCGAGTACGACGTTTTGGTTTGTATGGGAGGTAGATATCTTCAAGCTCGGACATGGTTGAAGCGTTGATAATTTGTTCTTTGAGTTCGTCGGTGAGTAATTCCCGTTCTTCAAGAGATTTTAAAATAGCGTCTCGTCTTTTGTCGAGTTCACGGAGTTGCAGAATCCGATCTCTTATTGCCATGACTTGTACTTCGTCAAGCGAGCCAGTTACCTCTTTACGGTAACGGGAGATAAATGGGACAGTGGCGTCATCATCAAGAAGAGCAATCGTCGCTTTTGCTTGAGCTTGCTTAATGTTTAATTCTGAAGCTATTGTTTGTATGTAATCAAGTTGCATTCTGATCCTTTATTGAACAATTCTTGTAAGTAGCTGTTAAATATTAGCTTAATAGAAGCACTTTGCTTCGTCAAAAAAACAAAATACTATAAAAAAATTGAATCGGAAAGCTCTTTTTTGAGTACAAGATGATGAAAGGTGTCGATAGATATATTATGTCAAATGCTGAAAACAGAAGAATAGAATTAGGCGAAATTGCTACCAAAAATGTGGAAAATCTACAGGATGCACTTTCTGTTCTATATGCTATGCCTCTTTTGACCAGTAATCAACAAGCTGATTTTGTGCAAAACAAATATGCTGAACTTCTTCAAGCGGAAGAATCAGACAATAATCGTTTGTTGAATTATCAATCTATTGATAGAGATACGAGTTTATTGTTATCCGCACCAAAATTTGTTCAAGAGATTTATGCTTTCTGTCAGTTCTGTTTATTGATTCGGAAAAATATAAAATCAGTAGCGACGATGCATCTTTTTTTCTTTTCTACCGTTTCATTTCTTTTTCAAATAATCCCATTATTAGTTATAGGTAAGTTTTATAGAAAAAATGTTGTTTTAGAGTTTTGTAATTTTAAAGATTATTATCTGCCCGAAGAGTCGAGTTCGATAGTTCGCTTTTTCTTGAAATTTGCGGATGGTGTTGTTGTGCAGTCGGATCGTCAGTGTCGGACTTTGAAATTGAAAAAAATAAAGGCAGTTTCGTTTAAGGGAAGAGTGCAAGTAGAGAATATCGAAGCACGGGTTATAGAAAATGTCCAGCCTAAAATCTTAGTCGCAGCAAATTTCGAGTCTGTTTTTAATGCTAATTCTGTTTTAAAAGCATTTGAATTGGTGAAACAAAAATATCCTCGAAGCGAACTTTTGTTTGTGGGAAATGGTTCGCAAAAAAATCATATTGAAAAATTACTTACATCATATTCAGGTGTTTCGCTTCACACTGAATCTGAGATGGCGGAGTTGTTCACTCAGGCTGAAATTTTTGTCCATAGTTATCATATTGAGTATTTTGCTCCTGAAATCCTTACTGCGATGGCTCATGGTTTACCCGTTATCGCAAGTCCTATTGGTATGGTTGACCATCTGATTCAAAAAGAAAACATCCTTGTATATCAGTTTAATGATTATTCTCGATTGGCAGATAATCTACTATTATTAATTGAAGATGAAAATCTAACCAAAAATATCTCTGAAAATTCTGTCCAGTTTATTAAGACGTTTTCATCAAACAACAAATCTAATCAGATTTCTCAATTTTATCAGAATCTCTGATAAATCAAAATTTTAGTTTCTTTCTTAACCTCAATCTTTTTATATTAGTACAAATAGAGCTTTATTAAGATTGTTGTACAAAGGAAAGATGCATGACATCAAGTGATTCAAAATACAAATTGGCTATAATAATGCCAGTACGAAACGAAGAAAAGTTTTTAGGTCAAACTCTTGACCAAGTATATCTGCAAGATTTCCCTATGGATCAAATTGAGATTATTATTGCCGATGGATTTTCAACTGATAAAACACGGGAAATTGCAGAATCATTTAAGGGGCGTTTTGGCTCTTTGAAAGTATTAGATAACCCAGGTAAAGTACCATCATCGGGAAGAAATGTAGGAGTCAAAAATTCGACAGCTCCATATCTTTTAATTTTAGATGGACATACATATATCCCGAATAAAAATTTTCTCTCAGATATTATTGAGACTTTTGAAACGACCAATGCTGATTGTTTATGTCGACCACAACCGATGCTTCCTCCAGATATAAATGAGTTTGAAAAATCTGTTGCACTCTGCCGTGGTTCATCGCTTGGGCATAACCCAGGTTCTGAGATATATGCTGAATTTGATGGAGAAGTCGACCCAACCTCATCGGGAGCGATGTACCGTCGTTCTGTTTTTGATAAGGTTGGATATTTTGACGAAAAATTTGATGCTTGTGAAGATGTCGAGTTTAACCACCGTGTGAAAACAGCAGGGTTGAAATCATATCTTTCGCAAAAACTGACAGTTTTATATTATCCTCGGAATTCGATACAGGGCTTGTGGAAACAGATGAATCGTTATGGTATGGGACGTTTTAAGTTTGCTCAGAAACATAATATCTTTTCACCGATACAATGGTTTGCGGGAGCAGCGGTGCTTATTTTTGGAATTGCTTTGGTGCTTTCTTTTATTATTACTCCAGTCTACGAAATGTTTCGTACCGTCTTAGCATTTTATCTGTTGATTATCTTAGTCTATTCATTTGTCTTAGCGATTAAAGAAAAGCATCTTGGTTGTTTACTGTATGGTTTGTTGATTTTTCCGACCGTTCATTTTGGATTAGGTTATGGATTTTTGAAAGTCATGTTTACCTATTATAAATACAAAGAGATTAAAGAGATGGATCACGAATGGTAGAGCATTTGAAAAGATATAGTTATTCCTCCTTGGCAACATATGATAGTTGCCCGAGGAAATTCAAGTTTGAAAAAGTAGATAAAGTGAAACGGGAATCTCGAGGAAATGCTTCTGCCGTTATGGGGTCGGTTGTTCATTCTATCTTAGAGAAGTTGTATAAGCTTGGGTTTGATAATGTACTCATGCCTCAAGATGATATGATTACTGAGTACAAAAAATTATGGAATAATCACGCAATTGACTTAATAGAAGTCTCATCAGAATATCAGACAGTAGACGATTATATAAAAATTGGAGAGGATATTCTTGTAAAATATTATGAGAAATTTCAACCTTTTAATCAAAATACGCTTTTAGGGACGGAGCAAAGTTTAAGTTTTGAACTTCCTGGTACAGATTTCAGTTTTAATTGTCGCATTGATAAAATCACAAAACGCCCTGATGGTGTTATAGAAATTACAGATTATAAAACAGGTAATTATTTAGCAAAGCCAAAAGATAAAGGGTACCATTTTCAGATGGGTCTTTATTTGTTGGCAGTAAGAGCAAACTATCCTCAGTTTAAAGAAATTGAGTTAGTGCAGTATTTTCTTCGTCATGGGGAAGAAGTAAAATATAAAATGAGAGAGGATGAAGAGGAAAATTTAGTAGAAGAGTTTAGAAATTCTATTTATGAAATCATCGATTCTTTCAACAATGATAATTTTCCAATTAAAGAAAGTTCCTTTTGTCGTTTTTGCGATTACACTAAAATTTGTCCTGCCAAAGTTCATAGCAAATTACTTGAAGATGAAGAAAAGTCAGATATAGGTGAACTTTCACCTGAAAAACTAAAAGCATTAGCAGATGAATATATCACAAAGAAAAAAGAGTCTGATATTCTCAAAGAAGAAGTAGAAACATTGAAATTGAATCTAATCGAGATTTCCAAGCAAGCTGATATTTCAATTTTTGAATCTGACTTTGGAAAAGTTAATGTGAGTGTTAAAAATGAACAAAAATTTGTAGGCAAGTCAAAAGATAAGAAACGGTATTCTGAGTTAAATTTTATTTGTAGAGAAGCGGGTTTTGAGGATTATTTTGTTTTAGATAGTAATACATTTATGAAAGAGATTGTAAAAAAAGGTCGTTTAGAACCCGAATTGCTTCAAAAAATAGAACCATATATTGATTCAATCGTTCAGGCTCGTGTAACGATTAAAAAGAAAATCACAAAAGATCCTGATGAACCTTTGATTATAGAGTAAAAAAAAAGCCCGCTTGGTAGCGGGCTTTTTTTACTTAAATTTATTCTTTGATTACAAAGACTGGATAAATTTTCATCCGTTCTCTATCTACTGATTGTATTGTGTCAGCTCCTTGGAACTGATCAGCAATAACCATAAGAGAATTGTTTGGACTTGTTGTAGTTGTATCAATAGTGAGCTTATCAATTGTTGATCCATCTAAAGAAGAAACAAAAATTGTCACCAATCTACCGTTTCCAGGTTTAAGAACATTATGTGTTGGTCCTAAGTTGGCAATCATGCCCAATGTAACACATTGAATTGTGGTATCAGCACGATAATTTTTGAAAGCAAATGTTTCGACTCTTCCACCAGTATAGATTGCTGAATCAGCAACAATTCTAACAGGTCCAGCAGTCATTTTGAAAGGTATTGCTAAACCAACAACTGGTTCATCATTTGTTAATGAGACGGTGATGCTCCAGTTTTGATCGTCGATTTTAGTGAGCTCAGCATAAAGAGTGTCAATATTTCCAAAGCTGTCAACTTGTGCTGATGCTACAATTGGCAATAAAAGTAAAGCTGATGCAAATAGAAAAAATTTAGCTGTTTTAGTCATTGGTTCTCCATTGTTTTTATTATTGTACATCTTAGTTATCTAAAATATCCTGAGTATTTGAATTTACAACTGTTTTGGCAAGTGTTAATTTTAGTATTCCTAAGAGCGAATCAGCTTTTTGTGAGTCGTCTAACTTGTATTGATACAGTCGGATAGCTTTAATAAGTGCTTGTTTGCCTGGGTCGGTTTCAGGGTATTTGTTAAATATTGCGGTTAATATTTCAGCAGATTTATTGAAATTATTGTCACGATTATACAAATCTGCCTGATAGAGCATTGCTCTCGCTTCCAATAGACTACCTCTTCCAGACTGAATAAGTTCAGAAAAATATTTATCTGCCTTGAGGAACCATCTCGTTTTTTCTGAATCATTTTTCTGCTTCTTAAAATAATCAACAATATATAACAGAGTCATCATAGATTCCGACGAGCCTTTAAATTTTTCTAACAATAAATTGTATTCTTGTTCAGCCCGGTTCCATTTGTTTTGTAATTCAAATGAGCGAGCAAGATTATACTGAAAGAGTGCACTTTGGTCATATACTAGTGGGTAGTCATTTTTTATTTGATGCAACAATGTTCGAGCGGCATCATATTTTGCTTGGTCAATCATAACTAAAGATTTTTTAAAGAGTAAGACCGCCCGCATATCACCATCTTTGTCGGTTGTTTGGTCGTAGATGAAATCATATATGGTTAAAGCGGTATCATGTTGTTTCAGTTTACCACCATAGATATCGGCTGTTTTAAGTAAGACAGTTGCATAAGATTTTGATTCTGGGTTTGTTAGAAGTTTCAACTGGGCGAGCTCTTTTTCCCATTGATTTGTCTCTTCGTAGAGTTTTGCTAAGTTTGAACGTGATGCAATTTCTAACTTTTGATTTGGGAACGCCTGAATCAAATCAAGATAATATTTTTCAGCTTTAAAAATTTCTTTATTGGTTGCCTGATTGTCTTTAATATAATTTACAACTCGATAAATATAGAGAGGAAGATTAAAGATTGAACCAATGATTTCTTTTGTATTTGAAAGTGGTGGAGAAAAATGTTTTAAGGCATTGTTATAAACAGCGTAGGAGGAGTCCCATTGACCAGCAGATTGGAGTGCTTGTCCGAGGTTAATATATACGGCAGCTTTTTGTGTCATAGGGATATTGATTTCGGTCAACAGTCTATTTGTTATTTCAACACAGTTATTAAATTGATTACTGAGGTAATAAAGTTGTGAGAGACGAGTTGTGGCTTGGTAAGTGATATAGTTGAATTCATTAAATTCAACAGGATGTAAGGCAGAGTCAGTTTTAGAAAGTTGATCGTAACAAAAATCTACTAATGCTTTAAATGATGTTTGAATTTCGTTTTGTTGTGTTTTAGATAGCTTTGGATTAAAAGCTCTTGCTTGTTTTAGCGAATTTTCTGCTTTATGAAACATCTGTTCTGCTTCATATCTTGCCTGCATTGGTTTATTGCCTGAACAAGCAGCGAGAACAAAAAGTAGTAAAAGGGTCGGATATAAAATAATTTTTTTATCGTGTGTCATTGTATTAGTATCGGATATTTCTATTAAGGCTACATTATTGTGAGACAAATATAGAGGAATTTATTGAGGGGTACAAGTCAAATTTTTGAAAAAATTGAGAGAAAAAGGCAGAAAAAAACTCTGCTAAAAGCAGAGTTTTAATCAATAAATTGTATGTAATGCTTATAATTTACGGCGTCTTTGAAATGCTCCACCCAAAAGTCCAAGTCCAAACAATAACATTGTAGCTGGTTCAGGGACTGCTGAGTATGTTGTTTCCATAAGATCGTTACCACAGCCAACATTTACGTGGAAAGATAAATTGGATAGATTACCACCATTGATAAGTGCTCTATCAATTTTTAATTCCCAAATATATGTATCGCCATTGGCATAGTTTGGGTTCATAAAGTCTTGTTCGAGACCAGCTTCAAATGACATCATAGATGATACACCACCTAAAAGATTGCCTGAATTTAATTCATGAGCACCAGCGGCATCACGTATATCTGTATAGTCGTAGTAGGAATATGGATCATTTTGGATATAGTTCCAGCTATTTACTTCAAATAGTCCACCATTGAGACCACCTGCTTGTAAATCAACCGCATAGCTATATTTTTCATCACCGACTCCAATGAATAAATCACCTAATCGGAATTGATCTTGTTGGTAACCAAATGAATTTGTGATTGAGATGTATAAAAAGTCATCGTCGGAGGCAACATTGAGAGCTTCCAAGTCATAAAATTCACCACCAGGATTATACTGACCAGGAGAAGGCAGATTACCGATTCCATAAGGGTAGTCAATTGGTGCATAGTTGTTATTGGAATCAAAAATATTGTCTTGCCCAAAATCATAGTAAGAATAATTAAAAGCAAATGTTGGGGTTGATAAAAGAGCCAATAAAGTTAGTGTCAGTAAAATTTTCTTCATAATTAAATACCTTTCAATGTTATAGCTTATTCTAAAGCAATTATTGTGCCTTAAAGTAGACCATTTTTATGTATTCGTATGATGTTGAAAGACAAGCAGATAATATATTTTGAGCAAGAAAACGACTTGAGATAAGAGCAATAATATGCACAAATTGTACTTTTAAGCTCCTTACGTAATAAAGAGTTACATTTTTTCTACAAAATAAATGGAAAAAATATTACTTAATCTTGTTAAAAGGAGAATTTATGAATTTTTTTAGTAAACAAGAGAAGTCCGCAATTAATTCCACTTATCTCAGAAATAATGTAACATTAAAATCTCACAATGTTTTAAAAAAGGGGAATCCAAAATCATTGGATTCAATTTTAGATTATTCTATTGCCGATTTTCAAAATGGTCGATTCAAATATCAGTTATACCAATTTTTATCAGATACTGTTCCTGTCGTACATGCATGTCTTGAAACTTGGGTTAGACTATCGGCTGCTCCAGGGAATTATTATGTCAAATCTGATTCTGGTCAGGAAATTCTCAAGCGATTATCAGAAAAATTATATTACAATTCTATTGGAAAATCAGGCTCAATGGTATCATTTGTCTCGGAATTATTTCGGACATACTATCGTGATGGTCTGTATTCTGGGTTTGTCCTGCTTGAAAAAGATGGTAGTTCCATAGATAGATTTTTACCTATTTCAGCATCAGATATTCAATTAGATGAGAAGAATAGCTTCTATCTTGAACTTCAAGAGAAGAAAATTGTCTTAGATCGAGATGATTTTTATGCGATTCCATTTAATGCCGATAGCAAAAATCGGTTAGGTAAATCAATTTTACATACAGTGCCGTTCGTCTCATATATAGAACAACAATTAGTAGATGATATGCGTCGTACAAGTCATAACTCTGGCTTCCACCGATTGCATGTGCAAATTACACCGCCAGAGCGAATGAGTGGTGAAGCAGATACAGCATATATAGACAGAATCAATTCTTATTTTGATTCAACTGTTTCGATGATTAAATCATGCGACATTGATGAGAATCCAGTGACTTGGGATAATGTTACAATTAATCATGTAGGACCTGAAAATGTAAAGTCTGTTACAAACAGTTGGTTTATGAATCATCGTTCAATGATAGAAGAAATTTGTGCTGGAACAAATTTGGCACCATTCTTACTCGGCTATTCATTTGGCTCAACTACAACATGGGCATCATTTAAGTTTGATGTGGTCATGCGGTCAGTCAACTCTGTACAAGCAGAAGTAATCTGTTTTTTAGAATGGCTCGGAAATCTTGAACTGGCACTCCATGGCATAAATGAGAAATGTTCATATCAATTTGATAATAGTTTTGCCTATCAAGCAAGCGAGATTTCATCGGTACGTTCACAAGAGATAGATTCACTTATCAAGCTATATAATGCGGGGCTGCTTGAAAAAGATGCTGCCACTCTACAAGTAGAAAAGCTTTTACGATAATTATGACAGGAGCAATAGATTGGAATCTTGCATTTCAAAAACCTGAGTATTTTGCCAAGGAGGTTTTAGGGGTTAGTCTACACCAAGGTCAGGTTAAATGGCTTAATAATTCTTCTACAAAAGAAAACATGCTGGTGACAGGGAATAGATGGGGGAAGTCATTTGTTTCGGCAATTAAAATCTTGTACCGTGCATTTTTTCGTATCAGAGATATCAAATTCGATTTACGAAAAAAATATCGTGTAGTGACCGCATCGATAACTCAGGATCAAGCAAATATTATTTTTCAACTGGTTGTTTCCTTAGCTCGTGAATCAAAAATCTTAGAACCTCTGCTTTTGACAATTACTAAGACGCCATTTCCTAAATTGGTATTGTCTAATGGGGCAACTATTGAAGCGAGGTCAACCCAAAATAGAGGAGAGTATCTTTTGGGGAATGACTATGACTATTTTATTTTTGATGAAGTAGCCTTTGAGTCAGCTCCAGAGTATGTCGTTGAAGAAGTCATCCAGATGAGGCTTGCTGATCGTGAAGGGATGCTTGATTTGATTTCGACGCCTAATGGGAAAAATTGGTTCTACAGGAGGATGCTTGAAATTTCACAAAAAAAGAGAAAAGGATATTTTCAATCTGGTGATAGTAGGGAAAATAGTTTTATCTCAGCGCATGCTTTAGATGAGCGCGTCAAGGCTTTTACAGAGCGAAGAGTTCAGCAAAATATTATGGGGCAGTTTGTTGATTCGGGGGGTGAAATTATAAAAGGGGTTCATGTTGATTCTGCTATACATGGGCATGCTGAAAAAGTAGAAGAATTTAGAGCTGAGAAAGAACCATACTACATTAGTGGATGGGATTTAGCACGTAAGAAAACAGCAACAGTAGGTATCACCGTTCAAGTGAAAAACGGAACAGCATTGATAGTTTCTGTTGAGCGGTTTAAAATGTTTGACTGGAAAGATATTATTCAGAAAATTAAAGTAAGGCAGCATAAATATCCAGGTCGATTGTTTGTTGATGCTACTGGGTTGGGTGATGTGGTTGTAGAGCAACTCAGAGATTACAATCCGACCCCAGTTATATTTACAGAGTCTGTGAAAGCAGAGTTGCTTACCAATGTCGAGTTTTTTCACGAGCAGAATAAAATTTGGTATCAAAGATGGGAACTACCAGATGGAGATGGCAAAATTTGGGCATTTGAAGATGAGATGCGAGAAGCTCGGTGGGATAAAAATAATGAATGTGATTCGATTATGGCACTTGCTTTAGCACTTTGGTCACTATATAGGAAGAGTTATTCTGTGATTACTCCAAAAGTTGGGCGAATATAAAAACACCTTCTTAAAGTATAGATTAAGAAGGTGCGAATAAGGGATAAGTAAGGGGAATTTTCACGATTTTTTTCTATGAGCTAAACGAAACAGACCGAGTCCACTTGCCAAAAGAATCAATGTAGAAGGTTCTGGAACAGAAGTTGGGACGCTGTCAGTATTCTCTTCTTGAATATCATAATTATCTACTCTGATATCATTGATTGCAAGGGCTCTGGCGTCATCATCAGATGACTCGATGTCATTTGATAAATAATCATTGTATGAATCGGTTGCATTCTGACCGAATGGTAACTGTAACCCATAGACATCATCAACAGCTAAAGTTAGTCCGAGAGTAAAAACAATGATAGATAGTAAATACCGTGTGACTGGAACGTTCTTTTTCTTATAAAGTATCATCTTTATTCCTTGTTTGAATTTATCAAGCCTGTCGGTTAGAATTAAAGCAAAGGCTGTGCCACTTTAATACATAAGAGTAAACATCAATAATGGAGTAAAATAGGACGGTTTTTCGATTTCAAAATGAGATAGTGTTCATGCGGTTATGATATCTGTTGCACGTCTAATGCAAAAAAGATAGATGAATGCACTAAAATTATAACTGTTCAGCTTTTATACATCTTTTAAAAAGGAGATTTTATGAATTCAAACATTGGTAAACTACAAGCAACTTTAAGTGATACATCAATTGGTAAGATTGATAACTTAATCGAAATATTAAATAACAATATTATGCCGTCAGAAAAATTAACTGCTGATGATGTGCATATCAGATGTATGTATATTGTTTCTGAAGAGTTAAATAGTTGTGGAGGGAAATTTCCTCTTGAAGAATTATATAAAATAAAAGATAAAATTATTGACTCGCCAGTTTTAGTAGGTCATAAGAAAGACCAACTACCAATTGGTCGTAATTTTTATGCAGAAGTTCTGTTTAAAGAAAATATGCATTGGGTAAAGAGTTATTTTTATTGGATGAAGACTTCCGACAACGCTGACGATTTACAAAAAAATATTGATGGAGGAATTATCAAAGAATGTTCAATCGGCTTTACCTTTTTAACTCCTGAATGTTCAATTTGTAAAGCAGATATTCGCACATGTCGCCATGAACCTTTCGGCATATATACCATAAACAGTAAGAATCAGAGTTGCTTTTTTTACTATAAAGATATTGATAAAGTTTTGGAGACATCAATGGTTTATAGAGGGGCGATTCCAAATACTTCAATATCTAACGAACTTGTCATAAAAAGAAATCTTTCGACTGCAAATCAGATAGCTGAAATACGTTCGCTTGATGTACTTGATAATAAAACAACTTATTTAATAACACCACGGTATGAAGGTATTGATGTGGTTCTTAATTCAACAAACACTTCATTAGAAATCCATCTGTTAGATAATTTAAATATATCACAACAGATTGTAAGTAAGTTGTTTAAAGAGTATCCAAAGAATTTGTCAAACCACTTTGGACAGTTAATCGGCTATCGAGGTAAAGAAAGATGCTCAAAAGATGAGTTAACAAAATTTTTGTGTGGTGAACAATGCAAAGTAAAAAGAGTAGAACTACGACTTTTCCCTAATTATGAATTGATGAAATCTAATTATCAAAATATAAAAAACATACGTTATAAAGTAGCCCTCAAAAATGATATACAGACAGTTGCCCTATCAATTATGACAAAAGAAGGTATCCGAATCTTTTCTGCTGATGAACTTCCCTTAAATAATTTAGGACTATACTATAAACCTACAGTTTTAAAAAATACAAACCAAACAGAAAATAATCCAAGATATTCAATCAGCTCTAAAGGCTCTGACTTGGTCTTGTCTCTTTATACAAAGACTGGTGAAAAACATTTTCTCGTTCGTCGATTTTTAAAACAGAAGTTTTTATGTGGGAATAAATTTATTGCTGAAAAGTTGGAATCTGTTGAAGCAAGTTCACTAAAAAGTTCTCAATTAGATAACGGCTTTATGCGTGTGCTAAGAGAAGATAATGATTCAATGCAAGTATCATTATCTGGAGCAAATATCAAAAACTTTACTTTACAACCTATGTGTATTCATCAAAAAGAAAAATTTCTATTCTATAACTCTAATTAGTGTAACTGACCAATATAAGAGATCTTCTCAAAGCACCAATGTTGAAATCTTGTTTCACTAAACCAATGTTAGGTACATAGTATTCAGACGATGTAGCGATAGGATCATTGCCAAAATTTGTCGTGAATATCTGAAGATCAAAACGGTAGCTGTTAAATTCACCAGCAGGAGTAATGATCGATTCTATCCCAACATATTCTTTACTTACTTTGAACCCAAAGTTGGCATGGTAGAATGAAAAATAAATAGCTACTGAATCTGGGTTGTAGAAAGGGGTGTAGTAGTCCCAAGCCAGAGTGCTGCTCAATGTCCGCTCCATAATCAGTGGTGGAGAGGCAAAATAAATAAGTGAATCTTGCCCATTGATTTTTTTCCAGTATCCATTTTGAATAATTGAAGAGGAGGCTGTTTTTAAATTGATAATTTTGTTCGAGCCATTGTGAATAATCCAGTCACTTCCAGAACCAGTGATTAATACAGAAAGGGTTGTGTCATGTGTCGTAATAGCAATCGGGTCGTATGAGATAGCAGTATCAGTTTGAATATATACCATAGTTCTTCCATCAACTAATCCAAGCAAAGATAGTCCGTCAACCTGTTGTTGGTTTTGTGTAATATTGTTCGAATCTTCACAGCCTGTAAAAAGAGCGAGTGATAACACCATACAACATATAAGAAAATATTTCATCGTAAGTCCTTTCAGTTTTCATACAAAAAGGATGTGAAATCATAATCTGTCGTCAACTAAAAAAAGGAAACTATGAAAAAAAATGAAGAGAAAGGTCTTATAATGCTAAACACTCCGATGATAAAATTTATTATGATAATTTTAGGGGTAGCCACTTCATACTTTTTATCAATTCAATCTATCAAAGTAGAATTAGCAGCCAAGGCAGAAATGAAAACTGTCGAGCAGTTGGACAAAAAACTTACAAATATTGAGTATATCCTAAACCAAGGAGTTTTATCGAAAGAACAATTCTATACTTTCTCGAAAGATATAGACAAGCGATTGAGTAAGATAGAGTTTTTACTTGAAAATAAAGAAGGAGCAAAAGTTGGAAACAATTAAACAAGAAATAGTAAATTTGTTATCTGTTCGAGAACAACTCAAATCTGAAAAATTAGAACTTATTGATTTTGACAAGCTCATTGTCCAACTTGACCGAATTCAAACTCTCTATGAAAGCTATGAAACGTTAGAGAGCGAACTTCTAACTTTCAAAGAAAATATTTTACAAAAAATCAATACAATGGAAAAAGCAATGCATGTTGTCGCCAGCAAAAGACCTAAGCTAAAAGATGTCGAGCAATCGTTACAAGAATTATCAGAAATGAATCCTGAGCAGTTGATAGCACAATATAACAAAACAGAAGCACGATTTCACACCGCCTTTCCATCGACATTTCAAAGCATGCTCCAACAAAAGAAGCGAAATAAAAATTATTCATCTTGTAAATAATTGCGGGATTTTCATCCCTTAGTTGTGGGAGCTCTCCCTCATAAATAGATAAAAAACTTAAGAGGAATTTATGTCAGTAAGAAATCATAATTTGGAAACAGTAGCACCAGTCTTAGCTACATTTAAAATTTCACAAACAGCCAGTATTGATGATCTCAAAGATACCAATATTGGTGAACCAGTCGCTGTCTCTGGCAATAGCGAAGTCGGTCCTTTGGCATCAGACGCTCAACTTCTTGGAAAACTAATCGCTCTTACCCTCACCGACAATGATGATGGCGAACGAGTCGCAACAGTACAAATCGGCGGTGTGTGTCGTTTGGCTACTTCAACAACTTACCCAACTATTGGTAATCAAGTTGTTGGTGGTGGTAATGGTACTGTAAAGCAGGCTCCAACAGTTGCATCTGACCCTGCTGGCGGAAATGTTTCGCGTGGTACTGTGCTGGACGTTAACGGTACAACTGATTGTATCATTTTACTAAACTAAGAAAGGTTCTATAATGGATTTTAATAAATTTATGAATTCACCATTTATCATGAATCAATTACATAACGATGATTCTTTTCTAAACTCCGCATCAATTGACCTTAGTCGGGCAGCATCATTTGAAATCTCAAAAGATTTGTATGCTGAAGCGGACACAAAAGGTTTAACTCTTACAGAACTACTTGAGTCAGATGAATATGATCCATCAGTGGTTGGTTCTCCGCTTGATGCCTTTGAACGTCAACTTGTACTTTCGGGAGTGAAACTCGCTGGTAAGACACCTACTACTGTTGAACAGTTTTATCAACAAGCACCTGCTTTGCTTCCAGAGTTTATGCTTCGTGAAGTAAAAAAGGGTATGTCGATGCGTCCTGAGTTGAGCAAACTAATTGCAAACTCTACGACAATCGCAAGCAATTCCTATACTCCTTTTTATATCAACACTGATGACACGTCTAAGTTTTCAATGCGTCCTATCGGTGATGGTTCTGAAGTTCCACAACTCATGGTGACCGAACAGAACCATGCCGTCAATGTTGTCGATTATGGCTTAGCTTTGAAGACAAGTTACAAAGCTCTGCGTTATCGCACAACTTCGCAATTCAGAGTTCTTCTCTGGTATATTGGTTTTAAAATTCAAACGGATAAAATTGGTCTATTGGTTGATTGTATTATCAATGGTGACGGCAACAATAATGCCGCATCGACCGTCAACACTGCTCTCACAGGTACATTGACTTATGATGACTTGATTACCCTGTGGTCGAATTTCTCCCCATTTGAAATGAACACAATTATTTGTCATGTAAATCAACTGAAATCAATTTTGACGTTATCTGAATTTAAAGACCCAATGGCTGGTTATAGATTCCAAAACTCTGGTGAACTATTCTCACCATTGGGAGCAGGTCTTGTTCGTTCAGATGAAGTCCCTACTGATTTAATTATTGGTTTGGATAATAGATTTGCTGTAGAAGAAGTTATCACCCAACCACTCATGATTGAATACGATAAAGTAATCGATCAACGATTTGAGGAAGCAGTGATTTCCGAATCTGTTACCTATGCCAAGATATTAAAACAAGCAGCTATAGTACTTGATACAAGCTACTAAAACTATTATGCCCAGGCTCGTTAAAAGAGTCTGGGTAAATTTAGGAGGAATATGCAAACTAAATTATCCGAAACAACTGCTATTGGTGGTTTTGGGGCACCAACTGGGAAAAAATTATTGAAAGTTCTTTCAGGTAAATATGCGGGAAGAATGATAGCAGTCTATAAAACATCAGACAATGAAATCAAATATAGCTTTTCAAGCTCGCCGTATGATAGTTGGAGTACACTTACTTCAATAGTAACAGACTCTGCCAATGATGCGATTGATGTCGCTATGAGTCCAACAGGTGATGTCTATCTGATTTATTGTGAAATAACAACGAACTATCTTGTATCAGTAAAACTGTCAATCAGTGACACAGGATGGACTATCGGTTCTAAAGTATTTGTTTATAATGCTGGTGTTACAAACACTCCTTCAGTAACAATCGATTCAAATGGAGTGTTTTACGTTAGTTTTTCAAGATTAAATAGTTCTGTCTTTGATTTACATGTGAAAACGTCTGATGATGATGCTGTAACATGGGGAACTTCACCATCAGATAATGGTGAAATTATTGCAAATGGATATTCAATGGTAATTCCCAAAATCATGGCATCAGATAATAATTTATTTGTTGTCTATGTCACCGATTGGAATGCTGTTAAGCAACAATCACGTCTTCTAAGTGGTGGTAGTTGGACAACAGAATACACCATCGCATCAAGTACAAATATAGATGAACATTTTGATGCGATAGTATTATCTGGGGGATTTGTCGGAGTAGTCTATGACGATAATCAGTTAAACTATAGGGAGTATGATGGTAAAAATTGGAGTCCTATTACTGTTTTGGATTCCTCTGAATCATTTTTCCCACAAATGACTCTTGTGAACAATATCCCAGTAATATTATATCTCTCTGAGTTTAATACTAATCAATTTCAACTCAAACAAGCCAATAGACAAACTGGAACTTTTTCAACTCCTGCTACTTTAGAAAAAAGAGCAGCAGTTTTTGATTCAGTAATGCTTTATGATATTAATTCATCAACCTATGAAGAGAAAACTACGGAAGCAGCTAATTCAATATCTGCTGATTTGTTTCATTCAGCTTCTTCTCAATTATGTTCATCAGTTGCAGATAAATTGTATTGTGGGTCTGACGTGAAATTTAGATTTCTACATATGTTGCTATCAACTGCGGGAGTAGGTGGGAGCGTTACTTATTCATATTATGATGGAAGCAATTGGAAGTCATTTGTACCATCAAGCGGTGTTTATAATCTTGACGCGTCCGCTCAAGATGTTTTACTCTGGGATGACTTTGATTCATCTCCGCAAGACTGGCAAAAAAATATAATCAATGGCGTCAGTCGTTATTGGATAAAAATTGAAGTAAACTCAGCATTTACTTTAGCACCTATCGGAACCCAGCTTAGGTCAATTACACTAATTCAATCAGTATCGGTTCGGAGGTAGAATGTCATATACAAATGTTGATTTAATAAGAAGCCATATAGAATATAGTCAACCAATGACAGACTATATACTGGACCAATTACTTATCTGTGATACTGTTGCATATATGAAAATATTTAATGGTCCGATTCTGGATAATTCTGTCATTGTAAAAACTATTACAAATTATCTTCCAACAACAAAATTGTTCTCAGTTTCAGAAACATCATTTACCATTCATACGACACCAATAGTACGGGGTTCTCTTGTCTGTGCATCTGATTCATCTCTTGGAGAAATCTATAAAGAGAATATCGACTTTGTTATAGACTAAAAAAATGCAATATGCACTTTAAAAGACAATGGGCAATTGTCCATTGGAGATACGGTGACATTTTTCTTTCTGCCATATACCGTCTATGTAGAAGATACTGATTATCGAATAGATTATAACTCTGGTGAGATTCAAAAAATTCCTTCAGGAGCTATTCAACTTGGTGAATCTCTCTATATCGATTATGAACCGATTTACAATAATTATACCGATGAAATTTTAAATAATGCTGTCATTGAAGCAAATGCAATTATTGAAAAGCAGGTTGATCCCGACAAACAGTTTGGTGCAGACTTAGTGTTACAAACTGCCGCAACCTATCGAGCATTAGAAATAATCTGTCGTTCATCTGCGATGCGTGAGCTGATCGGTTCTAACAAAAAAGATAGCAATGCAACATCATGGATAAAACTTGCCGAGCTTTACTTAAGTCGTTCAGAAAAGCTTATAGAGTCATTTAAGTCGCCACTCAAACATATACAACCACCAACCCATAGTTAAAAAGGAGTTCTTATGACAGGTTATGCCTTAGCAAATACAAAGAGAAGTTGGTATGTCCCGAATCTGAATGTCTACGGAACTATCGGATGGGGAGATTTTGAATATCTACTTGTTGAAAATGTCAATGCTGTTTTATCAGTATTGTTTAATTCAACTTCAATTGGAGATAGTAGTCAGGTTATTTCTTTTAGTGATCTTATTGATCATAAAGGTAATAATTTACCAAGTAGTTTACAAAACCCAAAAGTGATTATAAAACAAAAAACAGATGATAGAGCATATATCGTTGGTGATGAATCAAGTCTTGGGTTTAAAATTGTCCGCTCAGACAGTTCAACAGCCCCAATTCCAGTTGACTTATACATAGTTGAGATGGGAGAGTAAAATTATTGAATGAAAGCGAAAAGGAAATTCAATCGGAACTTGATTTGCTCGATAACCTTATAAAAAATTATTATAAACAACTTGAAAAAAATGGGGATGAAAAAGTTAAATTAGGAGACTTTCTTAAAATGATAGAATTAAGAAGAAAATTATCACCTGAAAATTCTGAACAGAAAAAATTCTGGAAGATGATAAATAAAATCAGACATGATAATTTAAAATCAGAAGCAAAAAATAACGAGACTAAACTTCAGGATAAAAATGAAAAATAAATATATACTTAGTATATGTCTAACATTGTTCATCTTACTTTGTCTGAGTACGACTGTTTTGGCTGATAATATTGGTTATGCAACAGTTGGTACGACATCTAATACAATTGGTAATAATTTAGGGACTAATGTGTATGGCTCAAAGTATACACCAAGTTCTGGAGGTATACTCACCACCGCATATATCAACGGTCATAACAACTGGAATGGTACAGATACTATTGTTGTTTTAATCTATGATGATACTGGTGGTTATCCCCATGCCCTTATTAGTGAGAGTAGTGAAATCGTGATTAGTTCGAGTTCTTACCAATGGTGGTCAGCAACTATCTCAGGAACAATCGTCGCATCATCAGACTATTGGTTGTTTGTACGTAACAAGACTGTTGGATCGAGTTCTGTTCGGATCCATAATGATGCGAACACAATTTCAGGATACAGAGCATCCGACGCATCTCCTACAGATGATCCATTTGCAAGTGGTGCGACAGTCAATAATAATAGCGAATACTCTATCTACATCACCTATACAGCAAGTGGCGGTGGCGGAAGTATGGTCGCAAATCGACGAAGAAATTTAAGTATTGGAAGGAAATAAAAATGAAATTGAAACTTCTTTTAATTGTTTTATATCTGTTTCTGTTCGGTCTAAATTTAAAAGCAAATGTTGTCAACAATTCAGGTGCTACTGGATCAGATAGTTTGACCCTTAACTTTTATCTTTTAGATTCACTTGGAAGTTTAACTAATATTGCCACGACTGATTCAATTGGACTATTAACATTTTATCCCGAAGGTGCTGTCGCGTATAATACAACTTTTCTTGGAAATAATTCCAATATAGTTAGTCAATCATTTCCAAACATAGGGAGTTGTTATTCCTATGGAGTTGCGATTGCTGATATTGACGGAGGTAGTCCATCCAATGGAGTTTATACATGGTTGCTCTCAGTCAAAGATATTTCATTAGGCTTAACAACGGTGCATTCGGGAACTTTTCAACTCTATAGTGGTGCGGATTATAATGCAAGATTAGATAATATTGACGTTCTCCTTTCAAGCCGTTCAACGTTTAACTCATTATCAGATTCTGTAAATGCAAAAGCAAATGTGTTGTCAATCTCAAATGATAGCAATGCTGCCGATTCACTTGAAGCACTTGTTGATGGGGAATCTAATTTTCAACTTGAGTTAAAACAACTTTTTGTCAGCAATCCTGATGGTTCAGCTATCTATGCCAGTTCACAATCTTCAAGTGGACATGGTATGTATCTTGAATCTACGCAAGGAGGCAATGGATTATACGCAATAAATACTGGGAACGGTTCTGGAATTAAATCAGAAGCGGGAAGTGCTGGCAACGGTGATGGTTTGGTGGCTATTGGCAAAGGAACAGGTTATGATATTAAGGCAAAAGAGCTGTCCAGCTTGCAAGATTCAGTTAGTGTTATTTTAGATTCGCTCAATAGTTCAGGTTCGGGAATTTACGCTTATAAAATTACTTTGATGGATACTTCGTTGGTAGTTCCGATTCCATCAGTCTCAGCATCTTTAAGAAATTTATCACAGACAGTTCTCATCGCAACTGGCCGAAGTACAATCGATGGCGAACTTCTCTTCAATCTTGACCCAGGAAGCTATTTAATTGCTGCTAATTCACCTGGCTATATATTTAATGCATTCGATACTGTTGTTGTTACAGGAGCAGGAGAAGATTCGTTATTTGGTTATTCTTTCAATCCAGGTCAACCATCACAACCAAATTTATGCCGAGCCTATGCCTATATTTATGACATAAATGGTAATCCAGAATCGAAAGCAACTATTACAGCATCATTACCAGGTGGTGTTGCCCGAGCTGGATCACTTATAGTCTCTCCATTCAAAGTAAGTACTCTTTCAGATTCATTAGGATATTTCTATATAGATTTAATACCATCGGATTCACTCAACCCGTCAGGGCAGTTGTATGAAATTTCCATTGCAAAAAAAGATGGAACAATAATGCGACAACGAATCACAATCCCAACATTAACAAACTGGCAAATCAGCTGGTAAAAAGAGAGGTTTTATGGAATCATTTTTTTCAACCCCTACTTCATGGTTAGGGCTGCTCAGTTCGGCAGGTATGTTACTGGTAGGTCATATAACCAATAAATATGTGATACCCTTTTTACAAATTGGCAAAAGAAAAAAGTATGCACAATACATCGCTACTATTGCTGATGAAATCACTGATGATTTAAAAAATAAACATCCAGAAAAAGATTGGGTGAAGCATCTTGACACCGCAATCGACACCTTGATTTCTATTTGCGATATCTCTCCTCAAATTGCAAGAAGAGCTATTTCTGCATCACTCAGTAGAAAGTAAAAAAAAGCCCGCTTTATGCGGGCTTTTTACATTTTAATAGCATGGTGTTGCTGCGGCACCAAATATGAAGTTTGCGAAGTATACAATATCTGTAATATTTAAATATCCATCACAATTTGTATCAGCTCTGGCATCACCTCCGATTGGTGGAGGACCATGAGTTGTAAAATATACTATAAGCAAATCTAAATCGAGTATGTCAGCTACACCGTCATTGTTGAAATCACCAGCAGCATAAAATTGGGTACAGTCATATTGAAGCATTGTGACATCGAATCCACTCATTCCAGTTTGATCAAATCCTTTGGTCTCAATAAAGTAGTAATAGTTTTGCCAGAGATTTGGAGGAGTCCAATTAAAAGACCAGCCATCTGCTCTGTTAAAATCAGCCCCAAAATTAACTAATTCCTTATTCCATCCAGGTACTGACATTGTGATTGCGATTTCGAGAGGTTGCCAAGCACCTTCATAAAAAATTTCACAACCAACGTTGAGATTTCGAAGTTCTACTATTTCAATCGATGCTGTTAATGGGTTAGATATCTTAATTTGGTATGAGCCATTTAATAATTTATTACCATTGAATCCATCTATGAGCAACCAAGAATTACTTGTACCGCCAAGACCAATCATCATTACTTGACCATTGAACTCAATCTTACTGCGTAAATCTAAATAGTTAGGAAATCTTTGATAGTTTAAATCAATAGTACTACCAACCGTTGAGTTAAAAGTCTTTAAACCTTGATAAATAGATTCATCAGAGGCTCCTGAGTTTTGTACGATATTCATAAACCCCGCAAGATGAGTTGTCATCTGAGCAACTGTTAAAGTATTAAAACCATCTCGCATGATATATGAATATCCACGATTAGATAAAACTTCTACAGCCAGTGCTGCGGCGACTGCTGGTGAATAGAAATCTCCAAAATCTGAGAGAAGTAGTGTCTGAGAGTTTATTGAGAAATCTGGTTCTGCTCGTTTATATCCTAAACTAATTGTCGATAGGTTTTCATCTTTTGATGACATCAATATATCAAATGAAGGACAGAAAACTGCTTCATTGACTGGTGATGTAATCGTACCAATAGGAGGAGTAGGTTCTAAAAAGATTGAAAATATTTCCGATGCTTCTCTTCCGAGAGTATCGACAGCGGTTACTTTGATATTGTAGATACCTTCAGTAACAGCTGCAACAGTAGAAAAATCCCAATTCAAACTATATCCGTTACCACCATTACCAGTAGTGACTCCATCTCGAAATGCTTGAGTGCCATCGTAATCTCTTCCAATCTCTATATAATTTGCTCCAGATTCATATGCAAATGAAACATAGTCAATTATAGAAGAGCCTGAATTCTCATTTACCCAAATTTCAACTGTTTTATACAAACTATCGTTCATTGCTGGTGATAATAGAGAAACTTGTGGTGTTGGTTCAAGTGAGTTTCCCCCTGTTATACCAGATGCATAAAGAACTAATTGTCCAGGGAAGTTGAAAAACTCATTATTATTTAAATCAATAAATCCAAGGGTATCATCCCAAACATTATATGACATGCAAATCGTACTTAAATTATCATCAATGACCACAGAAGCAGAACAGAGTGGATTTGTAATTTCACCAATAAAAAAGCCCGCAAAAAATGGTTCATTAACTATGATTGGTTGGTCAAGCGGAATCCATAATTCATAAATTCCTGCATTTGGAATTGTAATAGTATAGGCTGATGAAATTCCTAACATTACAGTATCAGGAAATGGACAATTCGGATTTGAATAATCAACACGCTCTACATCTACTGAAACAGTCATAGTAGTTGAATCATTAAAAATCATCGGCATATTTATTTCAGTGATAGTAAACGGATATGGTGTTGGACAACCAACTGATGGGTCTAGATAACTTTTGTACAATTCATTTCCAACAACCCAGCCGTTTATCCGAAATACAATTCCTTGGTCATGACGAAGGATGCATGTATCAGCAGTAGATAATGATGGACGAATTCTGATTTCATTTATTGTTGTATTATTAACTTTCGTAACAGAGATATTACTTTTTCCTTGTGCAAGGGTTGAAGAAGCAAAAGAGAAAAGTGCTATACAGAGGAAAATAAATAATTTCCGATATGTCATGAAATATCCTTATATGTCAAATGTTTATCCTTTTTCTTGATTATCGAGCAATTTCAATTATACTTGATTAAAATTTGAGTAATTTCTGTATAAACTTTTTATGAAAACAAGTAACTTAAAGAAGTATAATATTTATGGATATAAATAGAGAACGAAAACCAGTATGGCTCAAGATTAAAGCTGTTGGGGGCGAGAAGTTTAAAGAAGTAAATCAGCTTATTAAAGAGTATGGGTTGCAGACTGTTTGTCATGCTGCTAACTGTCCCAACAGATCTGAATGTTTTGACCGTGGAACAGCAACATTTTTGATTCTTGGGTCTAAATGCACCAGAAATTGCAGTTTTTGTGATATCGAAGCTGGTCGTCCACATATGGTTGACTCAACTGAACCGAGGAGAGTAGCTGAAATGTCTGCCAAGCTTAAGTTAAAATATGTTGTCATAACTTCTGTAACTCGTGATGACCTGACAGATGGCGGAGCGATTCAGTTTAGCAAAACTGTCAAAGAAATTCGCAAGATTCTCCCTAATATTCTAATCGAATTATTAACACCTGATTTTTTACATGCTCCAGATGCGATTAAGACGATAATAGATTGCACTCCCGATGTCTTTAATCATAATCTTGAAACAGTAAAATCAAGGTATTCAGTCGTAAGACCTCAAGCTGATTATAAATCTTCTTTAAATCTTTTAAAATATGTCTCCGAAAACTCCGAGATTAAAACCAAATCTGGTATCATGGTTGGGGTTGGTGAGACGATTGATGAGCTCAAAATTCTTTTTGATGATTTGCACCATCACAATGTTTCAGTCTTAACCATTGGTCAATATCTTGCACCTTCTAAACAGCATCTCCCCGTTATTAAGTATTATCATCCTGATGAATTTGTCAAATTGAAACAGTTTGCCGAGGAATCTGGGATTAAAAAAGTAGTATCAGGACCTCTTGTTCGCTCTTCGTATAGGGCAGACCAAATATAATTAGATTTACCAGCGCAAGCTTTATACAGATTATATTTATCTTATATACAGAAGTTCTTTTTCTCCGATAGATGATGTAGAACTATTAGAAGGAAAGGACTTCAATGTCTAACACCACTATTTCACAAGTTATCGTTGTTGATGATGAAAAGTATATTTGTAATATTATTAAAGAAGCTCTTTCATCATTTAACTATGATGTACATGTTTTTTCTGAAGTAGGCGAGGGGATTGAATATATTAAAAACAATCAGGTTGATTTAGTCCTGACGGATTTGGTTATGGGAGAATTTTCTGGTGTAGATGTTATTGATACGACCCAAGAGAACCATGATGATGCTGTCGTTATCCTGATGACTGCTCATCCAACTGTTGAAGCTGCTATTGAAGTTCTAAAAAAAGGTGCCTATGATTTTTTAGTGAAACCATTTAAGCTTGATTTACTACGGGAGACGATTAAAAGAGGTTTAGCACATCAGCAAATAATTCGAGATAATGTTGCCTTAAAGGAACAAGTTGCTTTCTTAAAGGCTGCTACTGCTGCAGCCACTGAAGAGAACAAAGAAGAATTTATGCGTCTGGTGGCGAAGTCTTGTAAAAATGAACTTGATGCAACTGCTGTTTCGCTCATTTCTCTGGATTCGAAATCAAAAGAAATATTTGCCCATGTAAATGATTGTGATGATGAAAAATATATCGATGAAGTTAGTGATTTCTCTATAATAGATAAAGTCATTCAAGCAAAATCACATGAACCAATCATTACAAAAGAGACAATTGAAGTAGATAGGCAGTTTCATATTAAAACTTTTATAACGCAACCGATTTGTAGCAGACGTGAACTTGTTGGAATAATTAATCTTGTGACAATCAACAGGTTTGATAATATAACTTCTGGGCAACTTGACGTGCTTATGCTACTGAGCAACTCGGCAGCATCGACATTTATGAATTTCAAGCTCTATCATGATTTAGAATATTCTTACCTGCAAGCTTTCTCCGCTTTAGCAAATGCTATTGAAGCAAGAGATGCGTATACTGCAGGACATACGACACGGGTTTGTAAACTTGCTGAGCTTATTGCTTTAGAATTTGGCTGGTCAGAACAGAAACTACATTATTTAAAAATTGGTTGTACTCTTCATGATATTGGAAAAATTGGTGTTCCAGATGCCATCTTGAACAAACAGGATAAGCTGACTACTGAAGAACAACTTAGTATGAACAACCATCCTGATATGGGTTTTAAAATAATTCAAGGTATTGAATTATTTAAACCTGCCATTCCATATATTATGTCTCATCATGAAAAATATGACGGTACTGGTTATCCAAACCAATTAGCTGGCGAAAAAATTCCGATTGAAGGTCGTCTTCTCTCTGTGGCTGATACATTTGATGCGATTATGTCAGATAGACCGTACCGCAAAGGACGTTCACTAAAAGTTGCTGTTGGTGAATTACGAAAATACAAGGGGACGCAGTTTGACCCTTTGATTGTTGATACGTTTATTTGGATTATGCAACAAGGCAAGGTTGACTTTGTCGATTTGTATGGTCGAGAAGAAGATCTCGTTCAGCTTGTAGAAGTGAAACTTACTGAAAAGGTCTCGGTGTAAAAGAGAGTAAAAATATTAGTAACGAACTCAGTCCTAAAATAATTGCTGTTGTCGAAAGTTTTTTAGAATCTTGTAACGTGGACGGGTGCTTCATTCCAAATACAATTCCCATCAGTGCAAACATCCACCATATCGGTGACTCAAAACCTAACACAAATAATCCACCCATCGCTATATATGAAATGAAATGTTGCTTCTTTTTCAGCAAACCATAGACAACATGCCCACCATCAAGCTGTCCTATCGGCAACATATTGATAGCTGTGACAAGCATCCCGACCCAACCAGCAAAAATTGCTTCATTGAGTTCAATAACATAATGCTCCGAGTTTGACTCTATAAATATAAATGTAAGAATTTTAAAAATGAGAGGTTCTCCCAAGTAACCCGATTCAACTGGAAACTCAAGTGGTGTGACTGTTGCGGTTGCAATTCCATAGACTGTCCACCCCAAGGCAACGACCCAACCAGCAATCGGTCCCCATGCTCCTACTTCAATTAAATCACGACGATTCCAAAATGGTGACTTCGATTTAATAATGGCTCCAAAAGTACCAATGATATTTGGTGCGGGGATAAAATATGGCCATGATGTAATAATATGTCGTTTACGACTGGCTACATAATGTCCCATTTCATGAACAAACAAAATCGAAATCATTGCGATAGTAAAAAGAATATTCTGTCCGTCCAAGAGAGCTTGATAAGTGGCTGAGATGATTTGAGAAAATGAAACGGCACCATCCTGATAGTAGTTCTGTAGAAAAACTGGAACGACATAGACTGAGAAGAGTGTGATGAAAAACAGAACAATATTCAAAGGTGGAATTTTAAATGATGGTTTTGAATTGATCTTTAAGACAAGATGGTCATCATCTTCTTGTATTGAATAGGTATAACCCGCGAGTTTCATTCTATCTTTGAGGTGCTTGAGGGAAATTTTATTATTATAAATTGGGAATAAAGTTAGAATTGTTTCATCGTTGGTATTGTAGATAGCGGTGATATTATAAAGATCACCAACTAACTTATAGACAGCATGGTTTTTTTTGTCGAGGTCATTTTGATTCATCATTTAAAATAATTTATATTTGGTTAAAATAAAATATAAAAAAAGAAGCGAGGAGTAAAACTCCTCGCTTCGAAAAAAGTACAAAATAAATTACAAAACTGGTGTTTAGAACATCCAGTCTCCGATTGGGCAAGGACCACAATTGAAGTAGTAATCTACTAAGTAATTTATATCGCCAGCGTCAATAGCACCATCAGCGTTAACGTCACCCATATGAGCAAACGGAATCGCACCAGGTCCAGCATTGTTAACAGTACCAGCAAGATAAATAATGTCAGCTAAGTTAATACCGCCGTCATTGTTTACGTCACCACGACCGAAACCGGCCCATTTGTTAACAAGGTTAGCCATGTCAGCAAGTTCTGCACCTGAAGTAGCATCAGCTAAACCAGTTACACCAAAGTGAGCAATACCGATAGAGTATGAGTCACCACCAGCAAAATCGTGAGAAGCATAACCAGTATGCATTTCGAAATCAGCTGATTGAGGTTGTGTAGGAAGAACTGTACCATAAGGAGCACTTAAATATGTATAAGCTGAATCATGATATAGATCATCGGTAAATAATGCTGAGTTACCGTCTAAGCCTTTGATATTACGAACAGATGTATAATCAAAGTCTTGTCCAGCACCGACTGTACCACAACCAAATGGAATCTTAATAGAACCCCATGCAGCATCAGCAGCTGGGTTATGAGCCCAAGCAGTAGAAATGCTTTGATCGAAAGTAGCAATATCAGAACCAACATCATAATCGATTACAGAACCAAGGTACCAGTTAGATACTGGGTTACCATTACGTTCTGTGAAATCCATGATTTCAAGAGTCAAGTTAGCAAGTGCAGGTAAATCGGAAACACCGATTACGCGAGCATTTACTGTAAGACCCATAGTAAGTGTATCATCGAAAGATTTGACACTGAAATCATTCCAAGCCCAAGCTGTTACTAATGGGTCAGGATCAGTATCAAAGTTTTCAACTGAATCGATGTATGTTTTACATACCATGTCAGCAGAAATAGCTGTGTATGTAAGACCATCAGATGTAATAGCACCTACAGCAACACCAGCTGTTAAAGCAGGTTTACATTGGTTATCACAGTAGTTAGGATCAGCTTGCATAGAAGTCCATGCATCAGTTTCTCCACCACCTGAAGACCAATCTTGAGTATTCATAGCGATAGCATACTTCGAAGTACCATAGATCAAAGTTCCTTGGTAGAATGAAGCGTTGTCACCATCAATATCAAAACCATGAGGAGTCCAGTCACCAGTACCTAAACGTCCGGTATTAGTAACAAGTTGAATATTAGAAGATCCACCACCGAAGTTAAGTTCAGTAGTATCTGTTAAACAACCACCAACGACAGTAAGCTTGATTCCAGGAAGGAAACCAGCAGCATCAGCAGCAGCGTTTAAGAAGAAGTCAGGATCGTCAGAACCCCAAGCGATATATACAGACTGTGGACCACGGTTAATCAATGGTTGATTAACAGTGATAAGTAAGTCAGCAGAATCACCAGCAGCAACAATATCACCAGCAATAGGAGCGTCTAAAGAGACAAACCAAGCAGGGATACCAGCAGCAAAGCGGGAAGTTGCTTTTTCGTTATAATCAGATTTAACATCGAAAATAGCTTCAGTGTCAAAAAGGTTATCTTCAAGCAATCTGGATTTTGATAAGAATGCTTCACGTTGCATATCATCAGCGATAGTAGCAGCGCGAGCCATCATATCTTCAGCGACATAACCAACAGCAAAGTCAGGGAATGAAGCTCCAGTAATAGGAAGTTCATCAACTTGAGCAGAAGCGATGTTTAAGTCAAGACAACCAGTGTTAACCATGATAGGACCAACGTTAACCGGTAAGGCTGGGTTGGAACCAAATTCAACAGCAACATTTGGTTGATAAGCTTGAATTTCCATACGAGGTCTGTCAGCACCTAAAGTGAAGTCATAAAGACCACCATAGAAGTCAGCAAACATCATGTGGATTCCGTCAGTAGCTGTCATAGCTAAAG
Source organism: Candidatus Zixiibacteriota bacterium (assembly GCA_024280215.1). GTDB lineage: Bacteria > Zixibacteria > MSB-5A5 > GN15 > FEB-12 > QQUK01. Next base: position 17,775 of record JAJRQO010000013.1, on the reverse strand, counting down.
CACCAGCTAAACCAACTTCAGAACCTGAAGGATGGTCAACACGGCGACGGAATAATTGATTACCATCTTTTGTATCATAACATTCAAAGAAACCATTAGCATTAAAGACATAAAGTCTATCATCAACGCCACCTGGTTCACATGTTAAAATAGCAGAACTATAGTAATTAGCATCATCAGCAGTTTTAGCACCCCAAATTTGAGCACCAGTGGATTTTTGGAAAGCAATTAAATTTCCACCAGTAGGATCAGTTGGGTTAGCCCACTGAGATAATGTTGGAGCGTAGATAGCATTCTGATCTACAGTAACTGTAGAATAGATAGCTCTATTTGTTTTTGTTGGAGGAACGATATGAGAACCAGAACCAGCATCAACAGCATAGAACCAACCATCGATTGGATGGTCATTAGCACCTACGTCGTTTGCCCAAGAAACAGCATATAAAGCACCGTTTTGATAAGCAACACCACCACGGAAACCTTCAGGGTATCCGTTATATCCAGCTTCACCAGAAGCAATAAGACCATCAGTAGCAGTTAACTGCCAGTTGATAATACCAGTGAAAGCGTCAACAGAGACGATATCACCATCAGATGCACCTGATTGTGTAGCATAGAATAAGCTTGTACCATCAGTAGCACCAGAAATATAAAGTGGGTTACCAAGGTAAATTGGGTTAGTTGCCCAACCAGCATATAAAGCACCAGTCGCAGCATAAACAGCAGCAACAGCACCATTATCAGTTGTAAAATATAAAATATCGTCAACACCATCATTTAAGACAGTCATGACTGAGAAACGAGTTTGGCCGTAGATACTTGTAGGTCCACCAGTAGCGATTGTACGCTGCCAGATTAATGTGCCAGTTGCAAAATCAACAGCACCAATACCATTAGAAGAACCACCAGAGATATACATGACGCCACCAACAATAGCTGGAGCACAACGGATACCATCTGTACCAATTAAGTTTCCATCACCAAAAGTGTTGTCTAATGTATAGACAGGAGCACCAGTGATAATGTCAAATACGATATAGCTACTTGTGAAAGAACAAACAGCAAAGTCACCAGAGATGACTGGGCCTGTAAATGAAACTGCATTAGGGCCATCAAAGCTCCAATTTAGATTCAAATTACACCATGAATCACCAAGGGATAATTCAGAAGCACCTGTACGGGCTTGAGAACCTTGGTATGTTGACCAACCAGCGTCAACAAGAGGATCACATGCTCTTTCAGGGAATGGAGTACAACAATGAGAGCCAAAGGCTACCCATCCATAGTCATCACCGTAGTGATCAACCATTGTTTCCCAAACACCAGAAGCTACAAATAAACCAGTTGAACGACCACCATTGTTGAATGTTCCATCATCAGATAGGAATACAACACCAGAGTCATTTGTAGGTCCATTAAGAGATTCGAAAACAACATGATAATCACCAGAGACATAAACGTCTAAGCCAGAGAAATCAGCTGTTTGTAATGCAGGATATAATACATGAGAAGCAGCAGGAATGATAACAGAAGCAAGTTCTGTACCAGGAAGTCCAGCAGCATCAGTATAGATAGAAATTTTAGAATCATGTGTATAAGTTGTAGGGTCACCTACATCATATAATAAAAATGCAGCTTCGTTAACTTGACAGTAGATTCCGTCAACTTTCATACGAACAGAAGCAGCATCTCTAAAGCCATTTCCAATTCCCCATGTAAATGCTAAACCATTATAGTAAGATTTAGTTTTACATTCAGAAAATTGGTCACGACACATATTGGCCCATATCGCTGGAGCATAATCACCACCCCATGAAGCAGCCATAGTCATCCAAACGCCACCGTCAAGTGTGCTTGAGTGACCTTGTGGGTTGGTTCCGTCATCAGTAAGGATATATTCCCAAGCAACACCAGGTGTGCCTGAAGAAGTTAAACTAATGTGGAAAGATGCGTCGAATACCATTCCAACAGCAACATTATTCCAACCATTGACGTATGTACCAGCAGGTAAAGTTGCTGAAAATACAGGAACTCCATCAGGAAGTCCGGCAGCATCGCCATAAATAGTAACGATAACATCGTCATCGCCAAAATGTCCATCGCCAGCGTCATAGATGTAGAAGTCAGTAGAAACTAAAGTTTCAGGACCACCTACGTCGAAACGTACTGAATACTCGGTGTTACCCCAAGTATCGTCAGGTACAGACCATAAAAACGCCAAACCAGTATAATAACTTTGAGAATAGCAATCGGTAAATGGTATTTCGCCACAACAGTTCTCTGAAGATTGAACCATAGTGTAGTCAGTTCCATAAACGCCTAACATTGTCCCCCAGGCCGAAATGTTTGTATCGAAGAATGAAGTACGTGCTTGGCCATTATTTGGACCAGTACCATCATCGATAAGCATCGCGATTTCATCAGTACCTGTACCAGAGTCTAAGACTTTGATACCGTAATGATATTCTTCACCATCAGCAAATACCCAGCCACCGACTGGAGCATTAGGTGAACCAAAGAAGTCAAAACTCATCCAAGCAAAAGTAGTTGGAAGGCTTGCGTTAGGAACAAAAATTGAGTCTAATGCCAGTCCTGGAAATCCAAAACCGTCATCTTCCCATAAGTAAACCATCATGTCAGGTGTACCGACCATAGCAGGTCCGTACAGATTTAACCAGAAAGTTTTTAGTGTACATGAAAAATTAGCATCAGAAGTATATCGTACGTTCATGAGTGATTCTTCAGGATACGCGTCACCGAGTAACCAGAAGAATGCAGCTCCGCCATCGTACCATAGATCTTGACAGAAAGTTGCAAGTGGTGGGGCAGGAATAGACACACCAGCAGGCAATTTTTGTACGTTAGTGCCAAGAGCTCTTGAGGCAGGTTGTATAGGAAGAACACTTTTCAAGAGACCCGCTTTTGGGTTGCTTGAGTCAAACGAGTTCAACTTCACAGCATCTGCTTCAGGATATATTTCTGAAAAAGCTGTACCGGTAAAAGCTAAAACAAAGCTTAAAGCGAGTACTGCAATTAACAGTCTTTTTAACATTTATTTACTCCTTAAAATAAGGAAAAATAGGGTTAATACGTTTTTAATTAGAAAGTATAAACCACCGGACCAATAAAGTCATGAGGCGGAAAATAGTATCCCTGATTGTCTAGGGCAGGGGAAGTTCTCTAATAAACGAATTGTAATTAATGTCCTATTATCGGAGTTGGAAAATACCAGTTCAAGGTACAATCCATAGTTGCAAAAATTGTGAGAAAATTGCTTCTGAAAACCTCTAATTTTCAGTTGGGTGTCGTTTTGAATTTCAATCAGATTGAAACATAAACAACTAATAGTAGATTAGGTAGGATTTTATACGTTACCGTTTAACAGATTTAAACAGTCAGTGCTAAAGATACGGCCGAGCTGTCGGCTAACTATAGCAGATTATGTTGTGACCGGAGCTGTCCGGCTTCAAATCATTAGCAAGTAATATATTGTTTAAAAAGTAGGTTGGTCGTTACACATAAAATCTGATTTGGCTCTCGGATTTATTAGTATAACTTCACACGCTTGGGGATATTATAACGGATTATTAAATTTTGTCAAGAACTTTATGGAAAAGATTTCCATATTTCTCTTTATACGACATAACAGTCGAATTAGTTTCAACTTAACTCTGGTTATTTACCCCGATTATTGTCTTGTATCACATATTTGGATGTATTGCAATCAATTTACGAGATTCTCTTGACTCATTTTTATTTTACCGTAATTTAGGTCTCTATATGAGACTACAATCACTTGAAATAAGTAATTTTCGGATAATAAAATCTGCCAAAATCGACTTTCCTGACAAAGTTATTGCTATTGTTGGTAAAAATGGTAGTGGGAAATCTTCTATAATAGAAGCTATTTCGTGGGCTTTATATGGGAACCAAGCATCAAGGTCTGGGAAAGATGAAATTAAATCAACTTTTGTCTCCGAAACAGAAAATTGCCAAGTCAAAGTCGTTTTTCTAATTAATGAAGAGAAATATACCGTTATTAGGCGATTAGTTGGTCGTACTAACAGAGCTGAAGTAGAGCTTTTTCGAGGAGATAAATCAGAATCTGTAGGGGTCAGTGAGACCAAAAACCACGTTGGTAACCTTTTGGGGCTTGATTGGCGGGGTTATTTGAGCTCATTTTTGGCTAGTCAGTCGGAGTTAAATGCTCTTTCTGATTTAGTGCCAGCCAAGCGAAAAGATCATATTGCGGGTATGCTTGGGATTGAAAAACTCGACAAAGCAATGCAATTGTTGAAGGCTGATACTAAACAATATAAAGATAGAATAAGCTTTTTAGAAAAATCTTTGACTGAAAAAGAAATTGTCGACAAACAGCTAATTGTATTACATGAAAAATTAGAAAATCTAATAACCTCAATCAGACCATTAAAAGAAAATTATGACTTGTTAAAGAGATTATCCGAATCTGCTCATTCAAATTATGAAGAGTACGATAAAAAACAAGTCGAATATCTAAAGATGTCGGCTGAGATTAAGGCACAGCAAAGCACCTTAAAGTCTCTCATTGAACGAAAAAATATGCTAACTAAAGAGAGCAGGGAGTTAAAACAGAAAACAAATATTCTTGAAGAAATAGTTAAATCTCAGAATCTGTTAAAAGATGTACCGAGTAAACTTGCACTATTAGTGAAACAACAAAGTAATATAAAGTACGTTAATGATCTTACCTCTCAGTTGAAAGCTCTTCAGCAGAAAATTGAAAAAAGCCAAATTGAACATAAAGAGTTAACGGCACAATTAGTGAATTTAGAACAAAAAAGTCAAAAATTCCCGAAAGATTTAGAGCAAAAAGTACAGGAGCAGAAAGCTCAATTAGATGAAAAAAAATCTCAATACACAAGTGTAACTACAGAAATTGAAAGATTGCAATCTGATATTGATAAACTCAAGAAAGAAAAGTCTCAGATTGCATCATTAAAGTCTGGTTCTGTTTGCGACCGATGTCACCGTCCATTGGGAGATGATATTAAGTCGATACAGAAACATATGCAAGACGAAATAAACCAGCTTATTTGTTGTTTGGAGTCCAAAACCAAAGAGCAAGCAGTTCTGTTACAAGCAGGAAAAGATGTCCGAGCAACAACTGACAAGGTTGAGAAGCAATTTCAGGAGATGATTCTGCTCAAGCCAGCCATTGATTCTATTCATGATAAAATCAAACAATCACAACATCTTCTTGATGGGTTACTTGCTGAGAACCAAAATATAGCTTTAAAAATCAAAGAATTTGGTGAAATAGATTTTGATGAACAAGAATTCATGCTTCTTAAGTCTCAAAATGAACAATTTGAAGAAAATCGTAATAAGATTATTCGTTATCAAGGTCTGCTTGAACGTTTACCACAACTACTTTCCGAGCTTGAAAAAATAACAGACAATGCTAAAACTACACAAAAAATTGTAACCGAAGCATCTCAGAAATCAGATGCTCTCAAGTATTCCGATGAAGAATTTGACCGATTGACAATCTTGTTTAATAAAGCTCAGGCTCAATTTGAAGCAGCAAAAAGCAAACTTGCTGAAATGCAAAAAGAGTTAGAACTAACTGAACTCTCAATAAAAGAACAACTCAAACAACAAGAGATATTTGCTCAAGCTGCTGAAGAATTTGAAAAAAGCAAGGCGGCACACTTTTATGGTGAAAAATTGTCTACTCTTTTCACTCAATATAGGCATGATATTATCGCTTCGATAAGACCAACTCTGGCAGATTTATCATCCCGATTGTTTAATGAAATGACTGGCAACAAATATAATCTGGTTGAACTTGATGAAAAATACGAATTACGAGTTATGGATAATGGTCAGTTTTATGGGGTCGAACGTTTCTCGGGTGGCGAAAAAGATTTAGCCAACCTTTGTTTGCGTCTTGCGATTTCCCTATCTTTGACTGAAACAGCAGGTTTGAGTCGCTCATTTATAATCTTAGATGAAGTGTTTGGCTCTCAGGACAATGAACGGAAATATCTGATTCTTTCGGCTTTGGCAAATTTGAAAAACCGATTTCCACAGATTATTCTTATTACCCATATTGAAGATATTAAAGATGGGGTAGAACAGATTCTTGAGGTAAAGGCTAATGAATTCGGGTATTCTGAGGTGATTCTTCATGGCTAAGAAAAAACTCTCTCTTGCTACTTTATTAATTGTTATAGCTTTACTGATTGTTTTTCGGTTTGTAGAAGATATCGACTATGATTTACCACCTAACCATCGTTTTCGGGTTACCAAGGTAATTGATGGAGATACTTTTGTTCTGAATGGTGGAGATAAAGTCCGTCTCTTGGCGATTGATACTCCTGAAAAAGGGGAGAAGTACTATCAAGAAGCGAAAGAACTCCTCAAAAAACATACCGATGATGCAGTAGTTACTTTAGTGTATGCAAATAAAAGACGGGACAAATATGGACGATTATTAGCATATGTCTATGTTGAGAATACATTTGTAAATAAAATCATCCTCGAAAAAGGACTTGGCTATTTGTATCTTTTCAAAGATAGTGATTCAGACCATCCCAAAACAAAAGAATTATTAGAAGCTCAACTGACGGCGATAAACGCAAAAGTCGGACTTTGGTCACTTCAATATTCTCCTGAAGAGTTCTATATCAATAAAACAGGATCATTTCGGCTGCATCGACCTGGATGCAATTCAGCTCAGAAATTAGTGCCAGGAAGATACCAAAAATTTGATAATCGATTAGATGGGTTTAAAATCGGTCTATCACCATGCCGTAATTGTAAACCATAGTAGATGCTGTTATCTTATTTCTATAAATAAATCTTGACTTATCTTGTATAAATTATTATCAATTTAGATATAATTATAAAATAATCAAAGGAATAAAAGTAGAAAGCATAGTGTTGTCTTGTTTTCTATTCCTAAAAAAAGACTTTTGGAGTCAAAATTATGACGTTGCATTTGCAAGGAGGTGATTTGTAGACGAAGTATGATAATATAGAAATAGCTTTTCTAAAATCAACCACCGAATAGTTAACATGTAACTTTTTATCTTTCCTCACAGGAGTCACCATGAAAAAAAGCATTGTTTTATTGTTCTCATTTTTATTAGTAACTTCAGTTGCAATAGCAGCACCAATCTTTAAAATTAAACAAACTACTCAAATACAAAATCAACAGGATTATGTGGCGGGACACATTCTGGTTAAATTTAGAGCTGGAACTGATGATACAAAAGTTATCAATAGTTATTCAAGTTCTGTAATAGGCGAAGATGCCAGGGGAGGATTCAAATATATTTCCATCCCTGCTGATAAAACAGTTGAAGAGATGGTGGCAACATATTCTTCCGATCCAAATGTTTTATACGCTGAACCAGATTATATCTATAGGTCTTATGCAGTACCTAATGACCCGTTTTACATATACCAATGGCATATGCCAATGATAAATATGGAACAAGCATGGGATCAAAATACTGGTTCTGGTGTTATTGTGGCAGTTTTAGACGTTGGGGTAGCGTATGAAAATTTTGGTTCATTTGCTCAAGCACCTGATTTAGCACAGACTAATTTTGTCGCTGGATATGATTTTATTAACAACGATGCACATGCGAATGATGATAACGGTCACGGAACTCATGTAACTGGAACAATCGCACAATCTACAAATAATAATCTTGGTGTTACTGGTATTGCCTACAATGCTTCTATTATGCCTGTTAAAGTTCTTGATGGTGCTGGTAGTGGAGCAAGTAGTGTCATTGCGAATGGTATCTATTTTGCTGCTGACAACGGTGCTCAAGTTATTAACATGAGTTTGGGCTCAAGTTTTCTTTCTACAACTATTCAAGATGCTTGTAACTATGCTAAGAACAAAGGTGTAATACTTATTTGTGCTGCTGGTAATTCAGGTCGAAGAGTATTAGAGTATCCTGCTGCTTTGGATGCTTGTATGTCTGTCTCATCAGTACGTTTTGATTCTACTTTAGCAAGTTATTCTACCTACAATGATTCAGTAGATATTACTGCTCCAGGTGGTGATACAAGTATTGATCAAGATGGTGACGGGTATGTTGATGGAGTTTTGCAACAAACTCATGATGGTATTAATTTTTCTACTTTCAGTTATTACTTCTATCAAGGTACATCAATGGCGTGTCCACACGTTGCTGGTGCTGCGGCATCAGTAATCTCTGCTTCAGGTGGTACTTTGACACCTGATGAAGTTCAAGCTATTTTAGAAAATTCAACGGTAGACTTAGGTGCTGCTGGATGGGATAACCGTTATGGTCATGGTCTGCTTGATGTAAATGCAGCTTTGTTATCTGTTGGTTCTAATACTAATCCTCCAATAGCTGATTTTTCAGGAACTCCATTGTCAGGAACAGTTCCTTTGACCGTTAGTTTCTCAGATATTTCAACTGACGCTCCTACATCTTGGACGTGGGACTTTGGTGATGGTGGAACTTCTTCAGCACAAAACCCATCATATACATATAATACTTCAGGTACGTATACAGTAGCCTTGACTGCAACGAATGCAAATGGTTCTAATACAAAAACATCTGTAAATTATATAACAGTAAATCCTTGTGTGAACCCTACCGCATCTTTCTCTGGTACTCCAACAACAGGTACAGAACCGTTGACAGTAAACTTTACTGATGGTTCTTCTGGTGCTTCATCATGGAATTGGGATTTCGGTGATGGTGGTACATCAACAGCACAGAACCCATCATATACATATGCAAGTGCTGGTACGTATACTGTGTCATTAACTGCTACTAATTCTTGTGGTTCTAATACATCTACAATGACGAACTATATTACAGTTAATCCTTGTGTTATGCCTACTGCAGGATTCTCTGGTACACCTCTTTCAGGTGATTATCCATTGACTGTTAGCTTTACTGATGGCTCAAATGGTGCCGCATCTTATGCATGGGACTTTGGCGATGCTTCTACTTCAACAGCATCAAATCCATCTCATACATATACTGCCGCAGGTACATATACCGTTTCACAAACTGTTACAAATTCCTGTGGTTCTAATACATCAACTCAAGTTAATTATATTACGGTAACAACTCCACCATGTAACGCTCCTGTTGCCTCTTTTGGAGGAACACCTACAACTGGTGATTATCCATTAACAGTTAGCTTTACAGATGGTTCAACAAATACTCCAACATCGTGGACATGGGACTTTGGTGATGGTGGAACTTCCACTACTCAAAACCCATCATATACATATAATACCGCAGGTACTTTTACGGTATCAATGACAGCAACAAATAGTTGTGGTTCAAATTCATCTACGATGACAAACTATATCACCGTAACAACACCTCCTTGTAATGCACCTGTTGCCTCTTTCTCAGGATCACCTACAAGTGGAAATGCTCCTTTGTCAGTAAGTTTTACTGATGGTTCAACAAATGCTCCTACATCATGGACATGGGACTTTGGTGATGGTGGTACTTCATCAGCTCAGAACCCGAATTATTCATATACTGTAGCAGGTACATACACAGTATCTATGACAGCAACAAATAGTTGTGGTTCAAATTCATCTACGATGACAAATTATATTACTGTAAATTCCGGTCCTGTTACTGGTGAAGGTTTTATATTGTCACGTAATGCTGATTTCTCTACAGATGACAGATCATTTGGCAACAACGAAACAATGTATGTCAAGATGTGGACTGACCAAGTTGACTTTAACGATATTAGTAGAACTCGATTTGAATTGAGAAATCCTAATGGCGATAAGGTTAGAACAAATTTAACAAATCATTTTGATAATACTTATACAGGTTCATTTAATATGGCAAACCTTCCTACCAATGATGTTACTTGGGATTGGAAAGGTGAAATAAAAGATAATCCAGGAAACAGATATAAGCCAACTACTGTTATAACAATAACAGCAGGACCTCCTCCAGCACCTGTCGCTGATTTTAGTGCGTCTCCAACAACAGGATTTGCTCCATTGGCAGTTACTTTCTCTGATTTATCAAGCAACTCTCCAACAAGTTGGGCATGGGACTTTGGTGATGGTGGAACTTCAACAGTTCAGAACCCATCGCATTCTTATGCATCAGCAGGTTCCTATACGGTGAGCCTTACAGCAACAAATGCTGGTGGTACAAATACAAACACGAAAGTTAATTATATAACTGCTAATGTTTGTACACTTCCAACAGCTGGATTTACAGGAACACCTACAACAGGTGATGCACCGTTAGCAGTCAGTTTCTCTGACGCCTCTACTGGTGCAACATCTTGGACATGGGACTTTGGTGATGGCGGCAGTTCAAACGCTCAGAACCCTAATTATACATATGCAACTCCTGGTACTTATTCGGTCAGTTTAACAGTGTCTAATTCTTGTGGTAATAACATATCCACAATGACTAATTATATTACTGTTAATACTCCTCCATGTAATCCTCCAGTTGCTTCATTCTCAGGAACACCAACAACAGGTAATGCTCCTCTGAATGTTAGCTTTAGTGATGCTACGTCTAATAGCCCTACATCATGGGCATGGGACTTTGGTGATGGTGGAACTTCAAATGCTCAAAACCCAACATATTCTTATAGCACAGCAGGAACCTATACTGTTTCAATGACAGCTTCAAATGCTTGTGGAACGAATACTTCTACAATGACTAATTATATTACTGTCAATGCAGGTGGACCAGTTACAGGTGAAGGATTTATTCTTTCCCGAAATGCTGATTTCTCAACTGATGATCGCAACTTTAATAATAATGAGATCATGTATGTTAAATTGTGGTCTGATGTAGTTGATTTCAACGATATCAGTAAAGCACGGTTTGAGATGAAAGATGCTAATAAGAATAGAACCAGAATAAACTTTACAAACAATTTTGACGGAAGCTATACTGGTCAGATGGATCTTATGAATTTACCATCAGGTGCTGCAAGCTGGACTTGGAAAGGTGAAGCAAAAGATAATGCTGGAAACAGCTTTAAACCATCAACTAATGTTACTGTTAACATGATTGCCAGTAATGGTAACTCGACTCTTTTAGTTGAAACATTTGGACTACGTCAAAATTATCCAAATCCGTTTAACCCAACAACAAGTGTATCATTTATGTTGGCAACAACTTCGACTATTAAGCTTGAAGTTTATAATACTAACGGACAAAAAGTTGAAACTCTTGCAAGTGGAAGATATTCTGCAGGACAACATACTTTTGAATTTGATGCTTCCAATTTATCTTCAGGTGTTTATTTATACAAATTAACAACTGATGGAATTGTGGAAACTAAAAAAATGTTATTGCTAAAATAACAATATTCTACCCTTAGCGTTAAAACCCGACTGTTTGCGGCAGTCGGGTTTTTTTATTGTTATTTTTATCGTTTTTCATATCTTAAAAAATGTTAAATAAATCTGAAAAAATCAGAATTTGTGTGGATGCTTTAATTGTTGTTGATAAGCATCTCTTAGTTTGTGATGTTCCAGATTTGTCATTTACATATCTTCCTGGAGGCGGTATTGAAGTGGGTGAGTCAATACCTGAAGCTCTTCAAAGAGAAATGCAGGAAGAGTTGCAAAAAGATATTATTATAAAAAAATATGTTGGCTTTATTGATCAACTTTTTGAGCTTAATGGAAAACAATATCATGAGATTGCTCATTTATTTATGGCAGACCTTGTAGGAGTAAATAGTCTAACTCCGTTAGAATCATTTGAAGAAGTACCGTCGGTTCGATGGGTATCAATTGGACAACTGTCAAAAGTAAATTTAAAACCAAATATTTTACAAACCAAGATACCTGATTTGTTTAAGTCTGGTTCTTCAGAAATTTGGACAATCTCCCAAAATGAGTTACTTTCAAATAAAAGTGTATAATGAATATGACTAAAATTACTATCATAGTGATTACTTTTTTTATCATGCAATCTTCTTGGGCGACATCATTTAGGGATTTGCAGAAAATTCCTCATGATTCGGCTAACTTTGAAAATATGAGAATCTGGTTCCCTGTTGAAAAAGATCGTAGTCAGGTCAAAATAAACATACTGGATAGTCAGAATAAACAAGTCCGATTCATGATGAAACAAGTTGTTACCAAAGGGTACTACAATATCTATTGGGATAAAAAAAATACTGATGGAGAATATGTCAAAGAAGGAATCTATAAAGTAGCAATTATTGCTGGTGACTTCAAAAGAATTGAAGATATACATGTGCAATACACCGACGGTGAAAACTTAGTGATTGTTTCAACAAGTCCAGATTTGAAAAATCCATATATTAGTCTGAAACTTCTTGCTGATTCTCTGAGAGTTTCTCTTGAAATAGTAAATGCCAAAAAAAATCACACCGATTCACTTTTTGTTGATAGCCTAATAGTTGGTGATTCTGTTAAATTTGATTGGAATCCTGTTTCGGTTATCTCGACGGGACGGTATTATTATAAATTACAAGTAAACGATTTTGAACATCTTATTGAATTTCGGTATAAAAAATGAAATCTATAAAAACTAAAATTAGTTCTTTTATCTTATTACTCCTGCTTGTTTTTCTTTTTGTCTCTTGTGGAAAAAGAGAGTATTATAATAATCCTGTCTTTATTGAAGAGGCAACAAGTTACTATGAAAAAGCATGGGTTGATCCCAAGATTACCTATACTGATAGTTTGATAACGATTATCAAAGCAAGTCGGGTAGATTCCTTTTATGTAGATAAACCAGCACCAAAATTTAAAGACAATATTACTTCATTAGCCTTTGAAGTCAAAGAGCCAAATTGTTTCACTTCGGTACTTTTGTTGAACAACTTTGGTGATTTACTCTCGGTGTTAGTGGCTGATGAACTTTCTGAGGGGCATTACAAGGTCTCATTGAATTCGAGACAAATTTCATACATGCAACTCTCTGCCGAACGTTTCTTTTTGAAAATAGATTTCTGTGGATTCTCAGTAATAAAAGAAATTCGATAATTGGTTTTGTCCAAGAGAATGTCCAATAATAGTACAACCTTTGGCTGTATCTCAATCTAATATTTCCGATAATACAAGTATGTTAACCGATCTGATGAGTCGGTTTTTGGAAGGTTAAAAAGATTTAACAGGAGTAAAAATGCCTAATATACTTGTTGTCGATGATAAAGATTCGATGCGCAATATGCTTACTGAGACCCTGCATGAAGAGGGCTACCGAGTAGACTCCGCCTCGTCTGGCAAAAAAGCTCTCGACTTGATTCATAATAAATCATATGATTTAGTTCTTACCGATTTAAAGATGCCTGATATCGACGGGCTAAAAGTTCTTGCTGATATTAAAGATATAGATGATGACACATCAGTTATTCTAATGACTGCTTTTGGTACAATCGAAGATGCCGTTGAAGCGATGAGACTTGGTGCATACGATTTTATTACTAAACCATTTGATACCGAACATCTCTGTGTCTTAGTTGGTCGGGCATTAGAAAACAGACGGTTGGTTGCGGAGAACTCTTTGCTTCGTCAAGAGCTTTTTGGGTCGTCAAATTTTGGGCAGATTATTGGTAAAAATGAAAAAATGATTGAAGTCAGCAAACTGATTCATAAAGTAGCATCTTCGGATGCATCAGTTTTACTTCAAGGTGAGTCTGGTACAGGGAAAGAATTGTTTGCTCGAGCAATTCATACATTGTCATTCAGAAAAGATAAACCATACATTGCTCTTAATTGTGCTGCAATCCCTGGTGAACTTTTAGAAAATGAACTGTTTGGTTCTGAAAAAGGTGCCTTTACAGGTGCGATTGCTCGTAAGATGGGTAAATTTGAAATCGCTCATACAGGAACTATTTTCTTAGATGAAATCGGCGATATGGATATTTCTCTACAAGCTAAACTACTCAGAGTTTTACAACAGAAAAATTTTGAACGTCTTGGTGGTACTAAAACAGTCGATGTTGACGTGCGAGTTGTTGCTGCAACAAATATGGATCTGCCTGAATTGATTCGTCAGAAAAAATTCCGTGAAGATTTGTATTATCGTCTCTCTGTTTTTCCTGTTGTAATTCCACCACTAAGAGAACGTGCCGATGATGTCACCGAACTATCTGAATTTTTCATAGATAAATTCTGTCGTGAAATGAAAAAGCCGATTAAGTCGCTTACCAATGATGCCAGTTCTTTGCTTATGAAATATCACTGGCCTGGTAATGTCCGTGAACTTGAGAATACCATGGAACGAGCAATTATTTTAGCCGAAGGTAAAAAAATTACACCTGACCATTTGGCGATTCGTCTCAGACGCGATGATGAAGTACAGCTTCGAGAGGGTGCTGGTCTCAAAGAGATCGGTGGCTACGCCCAGAAACGTGCTGAGAAAGCTGCGATTATTCGGGTCTTAAAAGATGTCCGCAATAACAAACGGAAAGCATCGAAGATACTAAAAATTGACTATACGACTTTATTTGACAAAATAAAGAAGTATGAAATAGATAAAGCTATGTCGGAGGGGGCTTAACGACAACTTTGTTCGACAAGAGAAGATAGAACGGCTGATAGGGGACATCAGCCGTTTTTTTTGTTTATAATTAACATACTTCAACAAGCTCCAGCAACCCCTTCCCTGGCTTGACCAGGGATCCAACATTTTTTAGTGATGTCAGGAACCCTTTCCTGACATTCAAAATGGGTTCGTTTTTCATATAAAACATCTTTTTATTTGCGTTTTTTCTCTCATTTTCCTCTTTAAATAAAACAGACGCAGTCTGTTACAAGGAAATGGCTTTGATTGAACAAAATGGCTTAAGCCATTTTGGCTAATATTTATTGTAGTCTTTTTGTGCATCACAAAACTCCTGTCATCCCATCGAAGGCTGGGAACCAACATTGTTGTTTTCTCTTATAAAATTAAGTTATCCATACAATACGACGTGTTGCGAAAGAGGGGAGTGAGTGTAGGAAAATCGTATGAACATTACATAATGTCATTCCCAACTTGATTGGGAATCCAGCTACTAAATTGTGATTGCCAAATCTACTTTCATCTTATACCTTGATGTATCTATTATAAAAGGAACAGGGAAATCAGATGTCAGAAGCAGAAATAAACATAAGTTACCACATATATGGTGAAGAAGAATTTACAGAACATATATTTGAGCTTATTGCTGTTATAAAATCATTCCAATTACCAATTAAAATTGATAGTAACTCAAATGAAGAACCTACATATAATTTTGAAATTGTTAGAGATGATAGTGACATACCATTTTCGACTAAGACTGGAAATTCAAGAAAAGCAATAATAAATGCTGACTTTTTTGATACATATCAACTAAAGTCACCCTTTGTTAATTACTTACTTTATTGTATAGCCCTTTCTTTGTTGGAGCTTGAATTAAAAAACAAAACAGATAGTAAAAATATCCAATTAGCATCAAAGTTTGATTTAGAAAAATATTATCTAAAAGCTTGGGGCGGCGGTTTTCCATCAATTGTTGGTGATTATTATGAGGAGGCTACAAAAGCTGGCTCTTTAGCACGTGATTTTTATTATAAGTGTCATAGTTATATTAACGATTACTCAAGTAAAGTAAAAAATAAAATTCAAAAGATTAATAAAGAAGCAGAACTTATTGGTATTCATAGTAATAGTTTTCATAATAATATCACAGATGTACTTATTCAAAATGACCATAAGGAAATTTCTATCATTTTAGATGAATTAGAATCTAATAAAAGTGAAGGTTGGATTAGGTTAGCTAAAATTTCAAGAGATAGAAATAGCAGCATTGGCGAATCAATAATTGGTGATATTCTACTCGCTCCAAAATTAAATAAAAAAGTTAAAAAAGAAATTGAATCTTTGCCTAAAAATATAATAATACAGACAGGCGGAGGTAAGAGCACAGGTAATCTTAGTGAACAAAGTACTAAATTATCTAATGAGAATGAAAAAGCAGAAATTGGTAGGACGCCATTAAGTAATGAAAATGAAAATCCTGAAGATGCGTTGAATTATAAAAAGTACGCAGAAGCAATTGCAAGTGTCATTGTAGATAAGAATACAAACACACCTCTTACAATTGGTATTTGTGCTCCATGGGGGATGGGCAAAACGGTCCTAATAAAATATATAGAAGATGAAATCAATAAATATAATGATGTAAGTAAAAGAAGCTGGACTCCATTTGAGTTAAATATTGATAGAACAAAAGTAATCTGGTTTAATGCTTGGAAATATTCAAAAGCTGAAAATATTGGGTTAGGGTTTATCCATCACATTATGTTAGAATTAGAAAATGATTTTAAAGGAAAATTACTTAGATTTAATCTAGCACGAAAGTTAAAACATGATAACAAATCACTTTATAAAAGATTCATTATTATTATTACAATTATTATCATAACTTTAATTTTTAAACCTAACTGGATGTATGAAATAATAGGGAGTACGTTAGGGATAGGATTAGCTATTGATTTATTTTTAGGCACTTTTAAAATTTTCACACACCCAATCACTGAAAATATTTCGAATTTATTTAAATTAGAAGATTATAAATTGAAGCATCATCCTATTGAAAAAATTTCAAAAAACATTCAGTTAATTTTAAAAGAATATAAAAATACGTATCTCACATCTACAGTAAGGAAATTTGTAATCGTAATAGATGATGTTGATAGATGCGCTCCTGAAAAAATATTAGAAATACTTGAATCAATTAAACATCTTTTATCTATAAAGCAGTTAGTCTTTATTTTAGCGATGGATACAAGAATTGTGAGAAATGCGGTAGGTCAACATTATAAGTTTATGTGTAATGATAATGGAGAAAAACATGAACAAGAAAATATGGGGCGATTCTATTTAGAAAAATTAATTCAAATACCATTTCATTTACCAAAATTAACACCAGAACAGAAAAAGGAATTAAACAAACAGATATTGAAAGACTATACTGATATAACTAAAATAAAAAGTAGCTCATCAATAATTGATGAACCTGTTCCTAAACCTGATCCAACTCCTAAACCTGATCCAACTCCTAAACTTGATCCAACTCCTAAACTTGATCCAACTCCTAAACTTGATCCAACTCCTAAACCAGATCCAACTCCGAAGCCTGCTCCAATTCCAAAGTTTGTCCCAAAAGAAACTGAAGAACATGAAGAAAAAATCTTAGCAAAAATAACGACAGAAGAGGCTCAATGGATAAATGACTTGTTAGATAAAGATAATTTTGATATATCACCACGTTTAGTAAAAAGATTTTTAAACATTTATCTGATTGCAAGACATATGTATATAACAGAGTTTGATAAAGAGCCTGAATTTAATTTTATCTATTGGTTAGCTTTATCAGTAAACTATCCGTATGAAACAAAAGCGTTATTGGTGTGGATGGAAGAACATAATTGGGACAATCCGATGGATAACCTAATTGATTTAAGTTTTGGTATAATAAAAGAAGAAGATAGAGATGAGTTGAATTATAAAGACGACAATTTTACAGATTTGAATAAATTGGCTAAGTTGTATTCTGATCTAAAATTACAACACAATGAAATCCATAAAACAGTTCATATCACTAATTGTTTTAATTTGATATTAGACTGATAATGGACTTCCCCCGCAAAAACGGACACGGAGTTAAGTATGTTTTGTCATCACTTCAAATTGAGCTGGACTTTTGTATCCTAAGCTCGAATGACGACGGTTACGGTTATAAAACAATTCAATATACTCAAATATCTTAAGT
>JAJRQO010000012.1 GCA_024280215.1 Candidatus Zixiibacteriota bacterium | reverse complement strand
TTTGCGACCATTCTCTGTTACTAAACGAACAGCTTCTATCTTAAATTGACGGTCATATTTACGTCTTCGTGTCATTGGACACCTCCTATTACGGAATATACTTCTTAACTTGCTGTCCGTCAATTCGGGGGAGGTTTATTATTATTATTAAATGCATAGCCTAATGAAAAACTCGTTACGAAAATTTTATCACCTGGATAATACAAATTTTCAAATTTTCCAGAAGTAGAAAAACTTGCAAGTTCAACCCCGCCACCAAAGACAAAGCCTTTGCGGTTGCCGTCGAAGGCTTCTGTTGTTGCTGATGACAGTAGCAGAGTTATAAAAATTATAGATAGAAATATGTTTTGTTTCATAGCAGACCTCTCCAAATCATAAAATCGTTTCTGATGATATGCCACAAAGTAGGGAAGAAGTGATGTGATGTCAAGTTATTGCCGATATAAAGCCAGTAGGATTTAACTACTGGCTACATAGTAATAGAATTAGTTGAAATTTATTTTTTTGGTTCTGGAATATCCTCTGTGATACCAGCTAACTTTTTTGCGATATCAACTTTTTTATCAAGTTGTGAGAATGCCCGAATAAAAAGTTTGGCACCATCTGGTGACCCACCACCGTGCATACATCCAGGAACGCCACCTCCAAGAGTTGTCCATTCGACCAGTCGTGCTGCTCTTGCTCGAGATTCTGCGGAATGTTTTGCCTGCATATATTTCTGAATCAGATGACCATATTTTTTTGAATGGAAATCTTCTGATGATGGCATACATCCTGTCTCGGCGATACCGCCTGCTATATCCTGTGCGATGACTGATGTTTCGTAGGGGAGTGTGGCAACATGTACTTTGTTGACATTAGAAAGAAGCGGGTCGCAAAGCCATGCACCGCATTCATGTTTTTTCCCTTTGGCAGCAGAGGCAATACCAACGGCGTAGGTAGTTTCATTGTTGATATTCATTTGTACGAGTTTATCTTTGAAAATTTTAGAATTAAGTCCATTGGTACGTGCGGTTAAAATTGCTGAACCGATTTTGATATCGCCTTGTCCAGCGACACATCCTCCGATTGCAGCACGGTATGGCATGACAAAATATCCAACCGTTGAACCAGTGTATTTTGTCTCGCCCGACATGAAGACTCGTTCGTTTGGAATGAAAACATCTTCAAAAAACAAGTATGCTTGTGTGATGCCACCCTCGGTGACAGGGTTGTCAAAACCGTCTTCTTCATCTCGACGGTCTGATGGGTGACGAGTTTCGACAATTGTTAAGCCTTCGATGTCACGAGGTATGACAAATGCGACGGCACAGTTGCTGTCTTCTTCTTTGTAGCCTGATCCAGGGATAACAAAAATTTCATTTGCGGCAGCGACACCACATATCATTACTTTGGCACCATGTACGACGATACCATCATCACGTTTTTCTTTTATATGTAAAAAGAAATCTTCATCATCTTGCTGAGATGGTGTTTTGGTGCGGTCGCCCTTGGCGTCTGTTAAGGCTCCAGCAATAGTGATGTCTCGTTTTTGTGCATCTTCAAGCCATGTAAGAAAACGTTTGTGGTAGTCAGTTCCTAAATCTTTGTCGCATTCGTATGTTGTGATAAACATTGCGTTGAGTGCTGTCCATCCTGCACATCGACCGCCTGTACAGGTACCAGTCAGATGAAACATGAGGCGTTTCATTTCGGAATTTGCATACATATCTTCGGCTGATTGGACAATTGAAAGATAGCGGCTAATTGTTTCACCAGTAATGTGTGATTTTGTAGTTAACAGATGTTTATGCTTTTCATCAAAGGCTGCTTTGAATGTCCAACCATGACCTTCGACAGTACGTTTTGTTACAGGATTGGTGGTAACATCTTCGATAAGTTTATCAAACTTGTACATATTGGGACGCATCTTTTGAAGTGATTTGAGATACTCGACGTACGTTTTGAGTGGCATGAAGTTCTCCTAAAGTAGTATAAAGGCTCTTTGTATCTCTAATATATGTTTTGAAAATGATATGACAAGATTTTTTTTGAATGTAGTAGGTTAGTGTAGATTAATTTGTGCGTTTGAGGACAATCATAGTAAAATCATCGAAGATATGTTTTTTCGATGCAAACTTTTTGACCGCTTTATAGATAGCATCTCTGATTTCTGTTGTTGATTTCAATCGATTTTTTTGAATTAGTTTTATAAGTCGTGCTTCGCCAAACTGTTCATCGTTGTTATTAAATACTTCGACAACACCATCGGTGTAGAGAATAATAATATCATCTTTGTTTATATATACAGGACGCTCTTCATACTTTGCCTTTGGAACAACACCAAGAACAGGTCCGCCTTCACGCAGATATTCGACAGTCCCGTCTGTTCGTAATAGCAATGGGAGGTCGTGCCCACAATTTGAAAAGGTGAAGATATGATTTTTAATATCTAAGACACCGTAGACTGCAGTGACAAAATTACCAGGTTGCATTGATTCGTATAATAGTTGATTTACTTTTTGACATATTATTCGAATCGAATAGTTGTTTCGAATTTCGGCAAGCATTGAAGCCCGAAATGATGCCATCAGAAGTGAGGCGGGGATTCCTTTGCCCGAGACATCGCCAATAGCGATACCGATTTGGTTATCAACAATTCGGATAAAATCGTAGTAGTCTCCACCAACTTGACCAGACGGGATATTTTCACCAGTAATGTCATAATTATTGACGACAAGTTTTGTCTTTGGTAGAAACGACATTTGAATATCACGAGCGATAGAAAGTTGCTGTCCGATTTTGTTACTCTCAACAAGCTCTTCGTGTAGCCTTGCACGTTCTATAGAGACTGCTGCCTGTGAGGCAAAGGCAGTGAGAAGATTTAAATCTTTTTTGTCGTAGGCGTTCAGTTTTATTGATTCAACATTAAAGACACCGATGACGCGGTTGTCGATTTTGAGTGGGACAAGCATTTCACTTTTGGTATTACAATGCATGTCGATATAGTTTGGGTTCTCGGCGACATTGGAGACAAAAATTGGTTCACCAGAATCGGCAACATGACCGACTAATCCTTGACCATATTTCAAATGAATTTGTTCTTCGGAGCATCCTTCATAGCCAAGGGTATAAAGAGATTCAATTTCGGTTTGGTCATTGTTGATAATAAAAACACCACCTGAATCAAATTCAACCGATTGTTTTAGTGAATCGACGATAGTTTCAAGGAGTTCATTGAGTGAAAGAGTACTTGATAATTTTTCACTTATTTCAATCAGGAGATTTTTTTCAAGTAGTTCGCGTTGGGCTTCACGGTAGAGGTTGGCGTTGTCGATTGCGACAGCGATTTGGTTGGCGAGCCCTTCCAATATTGCTAAATCTGATTCAGAAAACTCACCGTTGTTTTTATTGATAGCCTCAATTACCCCAATCATCTGACCTTTTGCGATGAGAGGGATTGAAATAATAGATTTAATATCGATATCAACTTTTGACCACATTTCATCATCAAACCGCTCATCATTTGGGGCATCATTGAGAAATGCTGGTTTTTTATATTTAGCAACCCAGCCAACGACCCCAGAACCCAAATCACGCTCAAATATATGCATTTTGCAATCCGATTTACAGTTCATGTAACGAACTCTCATCTCAGAATGAGTATGGTCGACCCGAAAGACAAGAGCAGCTTCGCTATCGACCGCATCTGAGACGAGTTTTAGTACTATTTGAATGAGTTCTTCATACTCAAGTGTTGAGTTAAACCGCTTGGCGGCTTCTAAAAGGAGCTTTTCATTTTTTGAGTGAGATACCATAATGAGCATAAGGTACGTTTTTAAAAGAGTAAGTCAAATATATATTTGATTAAGATGATATTCATTTTATTAGCGAATTGTAGGGAACAGGCTTGCCTGTTCCGCATAGGATATTTATATTAAAAGTATGTCTAATAAAATAGAAATCAAACCAATTGCCTATGTCAGAAATAGCCGTAAAGAGCCAACCGATGATTATTGGGCGGAGATTGTATCGGAGATTGAATTAGTCGATGATTTTGATGTTGAAGCATTTGACACTATCGAGACATTTTCGCATCTGCATATTATATATCATTTTCATAAGGCTGAAAAAGTTGTCATTGGGGCAGGGCATCCGAGAGGTAACAAAGAGTATCCCAAAGTCGGGATTTTTGCCCAACGCAAAAAAGACCGTCCTAATCATTTGGGGTTGACAACGGTGAAATTGCTGAAGCATACTGGGCGAAAACTGACAGTTTCTCATCTTGATGCTATCGACGGGACACCGATTGTCGATATTAAACCAGTCTTGAAAGAATTTTTACCGAACGATGAAATCAAACAACCAGACTGGTCATCGGATCTGATGAAGAAATATTGGGAATAGTGGTTATAATAAATTAGTGTTTTTCTAAACACCCCTTAACCCCCTCTTAAAAGAGGGGAAATGACAATTATAAAACACAAAAATAAAATTGAAATTTTTTGTAGGGTTGAGGCATGCCTCAACCTATAATATGTACCGATAGGGCATTGCCCTGTCTTAGCGGAACAGGCATACCAGTTCCCTACAAAACAAAATTTAAAATTATCTTAACTTCCAAGCTCGAAAAACGGTAGACACACGCAAGCGTGACTTATATCTTATTGACATGTACAAGATAACTGAGAAGAGAATGATTCAAGCGATGACTGATTGTGACAGTAATTACAACGGTAAGTTTTATGTCGGGGTTACATCGACAAAAATCTACTGCCTGCCGTCGTGTCGTGCCAAACTTCCGCTTCTTAAAAACGTGACTTTTTTTAACACACGTGAGGAAGCAATAGCATTTGGTCTGCGAGGATGTAAACGATGCCATTCGGAAAACTTTCCCGATGTTCTGCCAAAGTGGGTAAAACCATTATTGAAATATTTAAAAGAAAATTATAAAGAAAAGTTGTCTGAAGAGAGCCTTATGGAAATTACAGGCGTAGAGATTTCTACGATTCGTCGGTATTTTAAAGAACACCATAAGACCACGGCTCTTGCGTTTCATAGGAGGCTTCGCCTGAATTATGCCTTGTCGCTGATTCGTAGTAACAGTTCGTATCTCGATGCTGCCTTTGAAACAGGATGGGAATCGTCAAGCGGGTTCCGTGAGGCATTCAAAAAACAATTCGGGCAAACTCCAGGGAGTCTATATGAAAGTTAACGTGCATGGCAGACGTCCTCGTCTGCCACTCAGGAGATTTTATAATGAATAAAATCGAGTATCAATTTTTTGATTCCCCTATGGGACAGATGGTCGCTGGTGCCACAGAAGATGGAATCTGTTTTCTCGAATGGGAAGACCGCGGCGGGATTGAACGGATACTTAAACGGGTCGGTAAAAGATACCGTCTTGAAGAAGTGCAGGTTGAACAAAACAAGTTTATCACACAACTTGAGAAAGAGTTGCAAGCATATTTTGATGGCTCTCTGACTCAGTTCAAAGTAGCTCTCGATATCAAAGGCACAGCCTTTGAAAAACAGGTGTGGCAACAGCTTCTAAAAATTCCATCGGGTGAAACAAGAAGCTATGGGCAGATTGCTAATGCAATGGATAATGCTAAAGCGGTTCGTGCAGTGGGGCGTGCTAATGGGATGAATTATATTTCGATTGTTATTCCGTGTCATCGGGTTATCGGTGCCGATGGGTCACTCACGGGTGATGGCGGAAAACTCTGGCGTAAGAAAAAACTGCTAGCCCTTGAAAGCAAAAGCCTGAGCTTGTTTGAGTGAATTGCTTACTGTATTAATCTTTAGGAGTTATAATAAGTTCTCTCTTTTCCATAATATTATATTCTTCTTTTAAATATATTACTTCATATATTAATGAAGTATCTGTATATGAAATCCAATCTAAAACATAAAATCCTTCTAAAAAAGTTATCTGCTCCTCACTATACCCTTCCTTTACTCGGTATAAGTTAGTTTTGTTTAGAGTATCTGCTTTATAATAATAAATATAATTATCTGGAAGTCTTGCAGAAGAATAAATGTATCCGTGATTATCAGGGATAGGATTATATGTTGTATCTTGATCAATATCGTAAATTATTAAATCTATATAAGAGTTACTTAATTTATTGTCATATAGTTGTTGTCCAAAAAATATCTGACTCAAGTCATCTGTAAAATGCTTTCTGTGAGCAGTAAAAGTATACGGTATAAATTCTAAAGTGTCTAATTTCTTTAGATTAATTATTTTGGTAATATAAGATCCATTTACATTATTATTTTGATATCTACCCTTTCCACTAAAGACAAAAATATTGTCTTTTTCTGAATATAAAATCGTTGCAATGTTGTTATTAGGAGAGGGACCTTTCGTCTGTTTCCAAGAAAATAATGTATCTAATTTAAAATTGAAAGAATCTAAATTTAAAGTAAATAGATAACATGAATCAGTATAGCAATTAATTCCATATAATATACCAGTTTTTGTTTCACTTAGTCCTGAAGAAATTTCAATTGAATCAGATGTTATATTTAAACAAGTATCTTTAAGTAAGTAGATAAAACCAAGATTATCTAGCAATGAGTTGGAATACAGTGTAGAGTCTATAAATTTTAACACTGTACAATTTTTATCTGAACCGTAAATATTATAAGCAAACAATATGTTTACAAGAATAAAGCATAAAAGCATTTTTTTCATTTTATATTCCCTCTGGATCCCAAATCAAGTTTGGGATGATTTTATAAAATCAATTATTTATACCTTTGGCGGGGGCGGGGATTCGTCCACCACGGTTGATAAGTTTTGCCGCCGAAAATTTCGAAACAGCCATCACCGGAGCTGTTCCAAGTAGTCCGCCATACTCAGCCGACTCGCCGACACCTTTACCAGGGACAGGGATAATTCGCACAGCAGTCGTTTTGTTATTGACAACACCAATCGCCGCTTCATCGGCGATAATTGCTGAAATCGTTTCAGGCGAGGTATCACCCGGAACAGCAACCATGTCAAGCCCAACCGAACAGACAGCGGTCATCGCTTCAAGTTTGTCCAAACTTATCGCACCTGCTTCCACAGCCGCAATCATATTGGCATCTTCTGATACAGGGATGAACGCACCCGACATACCTCCGACATACGACGATGCCATCATGCCACCTTTTTTCACGGCATCGTTGAGCATCATGAGGGCTGCGGTGGTGCCATGGCATCCGCAACGTTCTAGACCAATTTCTTCAAGGATTGCTGCGACCGAATCTCCCTCGGCAGGAGTTGGAGCCAGCGAAATATCTATAATACCAAATTCGATTCCGAGTCGTTCGGATACTTTACGCCCGACCATCTCACCCATACGGGTTACTTTGAATGCCGTCCGTTTTATAACTTCTGCCAATGCACCGAGGTCACAATCGCCTGCTTTTTTAACAGCGGCGAGAACCACGCCAGGTCCAGAGATACCGACATTGATAACAACTTCCGGTTCGGTAACGCCATGGAAGGCACCTGCAATAAACGGATTGTCTTCTACACAGTTTGCAAATACGACTAACTTGCAACAACCGATTGCTTCTTCGGTGTTGTGGGCGAGTTCTTTAATGACATGACCCATCTTGGCGACGGCGTTCATGTTGATGCCTGCTTTGGTTGATGCAATATTGACCGATGAACAGACTCGTTCGGTAACGGCGAGAGCTTCGGGGATTGATTCTATAAGATTTTTATCACCTGATGTCATTCCTTTTTGCACGAGTGCGGTGTAGCCACCAAGGTAGTCAATGCCGATTTCTTTGGCACAGTAGTCAAGCATCTTGCAGACCTCAACAAATGTTTCGCGAGTGTGACCATCGGCGACTATTGAGATTGGTGTGACCGAAATACGTTTGTTGGCGATAGGGATACCAAACTCGGAGGAGATTTGTTCCACAGTTTTGACATGGTCTTTGGCGACAGTCAGCAGTTTGTTTTTAATGTTGTCAATAAGTTGGGCTGGGTCGGGGGAGGAACAGTCGCGGAGAGAGATTCCCATAGTGACGGTACGAATGTCGAGATGTTCGACTTCGGTCATGTGGATAGTTTCGATAATTTCTTCTGGTTTGTATGTCATAATGTTATTTCCGTTTTAAAATTTATAATAGATTTTCGTTGTTATCAATGAATCATTTGACAATTTAACTTTCGCTAATAACTTTCGAAAAGGATCATCATCTAAAAAACTTTTTTCTGTAACCTGATTATCTAATAAATTTATTAGTGCTGCACTTCCAGTTTCATCTTCATGAAACGGTACTATTACTGTAGGATAAATAATTTTGTAATATAGCGAAAGCATTTCTTTGGGGGTATATAGTACACCCTTTTCAAGCTGTGAAAAAGGTAGTGCTAATGATTCTTCGATTAACCATGGAATTTTTACATTTACATCTATTGCTTCATGTACATCTAAATAAATCGGTGTTTGTTGAATTGATTTATAATCATTTTTGACTAACTCATTTGAAAAGAGATTGGGACGCCACATATGATATAATTGTTGAATAATTTCGATATTATCAATAGAAACAGAATGTTTACTATTATTATATATATTTACAGTAGCATAGAGATATAATCCATGCCATGCATTTTTCCTATATGAAGTATCCCGATTTTTTATTGGAAGAGATATCTCAGTAAAATTACTCATATAAACCCGTTCAAACTTCAGAAATGCTTTTATCTGAACATCAGTTAATTGTTGTTTTTTAGCTTCTTCAACGGTCCATTCAAAAGCCTTTTGAGACTGACAATTCGATTGTGCTGCAACAATAAATGCTGCCAATGAAATGAGTACTCCAATTATAGCAAGAGTTAATTCACGATTTGATTTTTTCTTTTCTTCCATCAGATCCTGTGCATGTATTTGAAGATGTCTTCGTGCATGACATATACTTTCATGCCAAGGGTTGATTCGGTCCCCTGAATCTGTTCACGGAGAGCCGCAAAATCCATAGTGCAGTCTTTCATGTTTACAACCATAATCATAGAGAAAAAGTCCTGCATGATTGTCTGCGAAATATCTTCAATCGAACAATTCAAATCAGCAAGAATCTTTGTAATAGCGGCAACAACACCAGGACGGTTCTTTCCGAATGCAGCAACGATGATTCGAGAGGCATCCGCCTTATCGATTTCATGATACAATCCACCGGCACCCTGTACTTGTTTTTCATCAGTCAGATATTTTTGTATCGTTGGTGATACATAGGCTTTTGGTTTTGCGTCTTTGGGTGCCCCACCGCTTGCGGTGGGATTAGAAGAAACTTCACAGGTAACGCCTTTTATCTCAGGGTTGTTACGATTCGCTTGAAGGTTATCAACTACAGAGTCTATAACTTTGCGAAGTGCTTTTGCGTCGAGATCGGTGCCGACTTTACCGGCAACGATTTCGGTTATTTTTTTAATTTCAAATTCTGATAGTGACATGGTTTTACTCTTTATTTTTTAGTTTCGTTATATTCATGTGGAAATAGAATTCTTGACGTAGAAAGTGACCAAATTTTATTTTCCTCTTTAAAATAAAATTTTTCATTTTCTTTACATAATTTATAAAATGGTTGCCATGTTTTATATTCCAAGATTAAATGACAATAAGTAAAAAGTTCATCTTCTGATGATGAATTAAGTTTAGGAAATATTTTAGGCCATTCTAAAGATTCGTAACTATTATCTTCGACAGGTGATATGGTTATATCAACAAATTCAGGATTCCATGCTTTTGCTTTAGGGTGTGTATAGAAAACAAATAAATCAAATAGCCTTTTAAAACTTTGAGGTACACATTCAAAAACTAAATTATCTCTCATAATCGCAGAGACCATGATTCTCTTATTATTAACGATAATATTACTTTGAGGTAAATGTGAGCGATTTCCGCATATATATGGTCGATCTTTTAAGTCAAAAAAAGATGAATCATGTAATATTGTCTTGTATAAGCTGTCAAATTCATGTTTTGATAAAGTGACAGTTTTATAGCTTTTCAATGTATCTTCAGATTCTGAATAATCTTCATAAATTACTTGATGGTTTTTATATAACGAAAAAGTAGGAGTTCTAAAATAAAAAGTTCCACCAATGAACTCCCTCAGTTGTGCAATTGGTTCATTTGATGCAAGCTTCTCTTCAGAAAAAGCGGTACTTTGAAATGTTGAGATAATTAAAATTGTTAAAATAAAATTTTTCATAATCTTTCAATGTTTCTGGTTCCCAGCTTTCGCTGGGATGACATTAATTGTCGGAACCGCAGGGGTTCCGACCTACAACGGTACAGGCAAGCCTGTACCCTACAAATTAAATAAAAGTGCCTTCAGGCACTACAAGATGTCTCGCATGAGTTCTTTGCTTGGGGATGGGATGACAACTTTGTTGACAAGCATCCCTGCTTTGGAAACAACTTCAACACCCGCAGCAATTGCCGCTTCAACCGCTCCAATATTTCCCGTTAAGGTAACAAAGGCTTTACCACCGAGTGCCATGGCAAGACGAATCTCTATTAGTTTTACATCGGCAGCTTTGGCACAAGCATCGGCAGCTTCTACAAGCGATGCCACCGAAAACGATTCGATAATTCCGAGTGCATCAAGTTTGACAAGTTGCGTAGAGCCTGACATCGCAGGCATAACATCAGGATGTACATTCGGTATAATAAAATTGTCAATGACCGACTCGGCACCATATCGTTCGCCTGCTTCGATTGCCTGCTTGACTGCCTGCACATCACCTGCGACCATGTTCATATATTTGCCCGAGCAGATTGTACGGCTGATAACCATCTCAACCGATGCCGCTTTGAGCATCTCATCTGCGGAGCCGATACCTTTAGCTATCGAGCTATATTCTATAAGTCCTATTGCGGTGTATTCCATCTATCTTGCCTTTATTGTGATATTTTCATCTATGTGTGTGATGGTTCCGTTTATCGATGCGTGTATATTGGCACCCATGGAACCATCGGGGATAGAACCTATTAAATCACCAAGCGAAACCGAATCGCCAACTGAGACTCGTGCCGTTGCAGGTTCACCTATATGCTGTGAAAGCGGTATAACAACTTGGGATGGTGCAAATGATGCATCGTTAAAGAGTGCCTTGTTTTCGTATGGAACCAATCCGAGTTTACGCGTCAGTTTATGAGTTGATACTTTGCGATGTTCCTGCATCGGATGTGCTTTTAGTTTTTCAGGTGGAGGAGTGTACGGAATATCTTTGAGTTTAATATTTCGTTTTGAACGGAGGCATGCTTGTTTTGGATCTAAGTCTTCGGGGCAGGCATAGAGAGAACAAAGATTACACTCGCAACAGTTCATTGCGTGTAAGCCCCAAAAATCTTCTTGCTCGCCTGCAAATCCAAGCGACCGCATGACTTTGTGCGGCTCGATATGATAGCCCAAAAGATACCTTGGACAGAACTCGGTGCAGTAGGTGCATTGGTCGCATGCCGACTGTCCGATTTTTTTCATTTCAGAAAGTGACTCGCCACGACGACGGACTAAGTTGTGGTCGGTTGGTAGAAAGATAAAACCTGAACATGTTTTCATAAGCGGTCGTGTGAAATCAGTTTGCAGAGTCCCCATCATAGCACCACCAGATAACGATGCGACATCACCGTTGATAGTAAAACCTCCAGCGAAATCAATAAGTTCGTTGAGTGTGGTTCCTATTGGAACTTTCATAGTCATCGGATTTTTTATGACACCATTGAGGGTGACAAATGTTTCGGTGACGGGGATACCCGAATCTGCGAGAGCGATATTTAAAAGTGTTTCGACATTTGATACGACGCATCCGACATTGACAGGGTAGCCACCATACGGAATCAACCGTCTAGTTGCTTCATAGACCAACACATATTCATCGCCAGCAGGGTAGTAGTCACCCATCTCAAAAATTTCGTGTGTCGTTCCGCCAAAGAGTCCTTTAAACTGTCCGATGACTTCCTCGTTTTTTGCTTTGACACTTAAGATAGTTCGAGATGCTCCAACAGCTTCGGCGGCAAGTTCCATTCCTTTTTTGACTTCATTGGGAAATAGTCGCATCAGTTCTTTGTCTTTGTAGAGAAGTGGTTCGCATTCGGCACCATTGGCAAGAAGTATCTCCGCCTTGGCGTTGTACTTTATATGAGCAGGGAATCCGGCACCACCAGCACCGACGATTCCTGCTTGTTTAATTTTTTCAACTATTGGATGCATGTTGTTATATAAAAAACTTTCTCAATGTCATTCCCAACTTGATTGGGAATCCAGTTTTGTCGAAACCGCAGGGGTTTCGACCTACTTCGGTACAGGCAAGCCTGTACCCTACAAAATATCCTACTCATGCTCGATCCATTGGTCGCTATCATTCGGAATCAATTTTGTCCAGAGTCCGCTTGCACGAAGTAAAACATAGGCTATCGTAATAAACAAAAAGCCACCAGTGATAAATGCGAGCAGATAAAAGATATTCAATTTTTTCATACGTTACTACTTTTCACTTTTGTCAGAACCTACGGGGTTTCGACCTACTTTGTTTTTTCTTCTTTGTCAGGTCTCGGAAAGAGCTGACAAACTTAACTTTTTTAAACACTTTTTGTCGGAACCGCAGGGGTTCCGACAAACAATAAAATTTATTTTTTAAACGACAGTTTTTCAGGGTCCAAGTCACCGCTATATGAATCTTTGTCAACAGTATACTCATCGATGATACCAATAACGGCAGCTTCAATAGACATGTCATCATTGCCAAGTGCCATCCGAGCGGCTCGACCATAGGCGACCATGACCAATTCACCTTCGCCAGCACCAAGAGTGTCGGCGGCAACAATCGTATCAGTGTTTGGTGCTTTGTTTAAATTATACGGTTGAATAATTAAAAATTTAATCCCTGAAGTGTTGTCTACTTTTCTGGTCGCCCAAAGCGATCCGACAACTTTTCCGATAAACATAAATTTATTTTTCCATATCTTCAGCGCGACGTATCGCATCTATAAGTTGTTGTTTATTTGCCATAGAAATCTGACGTCCTTTGAGAGTAAGGTTGACGAGTTTCCGTGCAATTTGTCTGAGTTCACCAACAGTCATTTTGTCAAATTGTGTTTTGATAATCTGTTTTTTTGTTTCTCTGATATTTTGTTTGGTTACTGTCTTTCGTTTTTTTATTTGAAGAGGTAAACCAGTCTCGACATCGGAATCTGTGAGAGCAGGACGCATATCATTTGGGTGGTATTTAGAGACATATCTTCTTCGGGGGAGAATTGCAGCCATTTCATCCGATGGGTTAGGGATGACATGTACTGCCACAAGTTCGCCTATTTTTTCGGCTGCTGCTGCTCCTGCTTCGACAGCTGCCTGCACTGCTCCTAAGTCGCCTTCGATTTTTAAAGTCATGAAGGCTGCTTCGGTCAGTTCAACTGATGATACAACAACAGCGGCTGCTTTGGCGGCAGCATCGACTGCTTCTATTGCACCAATCAATCCTTTGGTCTCAATCAATCCTAGTGCTTTATCAGACATTACATTAGAAGATATAAGATTGTATTGTAATTGTAAATTAGATTCTGATTTTATCGAGTAAAATTATCGGCTGATTTGAGAGGGGGTTGGTTAAAAAATAACCACCCGCACTCCCCTCAGTGTGCGGGTGGCCTTACCAAAGAGAAAAGAAAACCCAAAGTTCACAGCTAAAATTTGGGAGTAAAAATGACACTTATATCTTAAGCATACGCTGTGCCAAAGAGGTGGATGTGATGCGATGCGACAGTCAACCACAAGAACAACAACGAGATATCTTTAATGTGTGAGAATGGATGAAATTTCTACTTTGATTTATTCGTATGTTTGTACGAACCGAGGAATTAGTACAAAACAGTGAACCTGTTGGTGAACAAGAGGATACAAGGAAGTGCGAACTTTACGTTCATTTTCGTATAATTTAACGACATAAAAAAATGGTAAGCCAGCAAAAAGCTAACTTACCATTAACCAAGGAGTAAAAAAATATTTCTAATAGTATTGTATGATGTGACTCACACAATACTAATATTAATTCAAAAATTCAAAAACGATATAATCGAACAGGCTTTTCAGATTAGTTCATCTGGTAGTTCGCTGAAGTTATATCATACCGTTTGAGTTTAGTGCGTACGGTCGCTTCATGAATGCCAAGCATCCGTGCCACTTCCGATTTATTACCATTAGCCGCTAATAAAGCTTCAACGATAATTTTCCGTTCGAACTCTTCCACTTTATCAAAAAGAGTTTTATCATCGATGATGACATCATCTTTAAACATAGAGCGTGAGAGTTCAACTAAATCACCTTCAGAAACCATCATTGTCATAACCTCAAGTCGTTTGACTTTGTTAAACAATTCTCTGGTATTGCCAGGCCAGTCATATGCGATAAACTGACGCACAAAATCAACTTCAAGTTTTTGACTGTCTTTGAGAAGTCCCGAACCAATCATAAACTTTTCTAAGAGAAGAGGAATATCCCCTTTGCGATTTCTCAAAGG
This sequence comes from Candidatus Zixiibacteriota bacterium, assembly GCA_024280215.1. Classification (GTDB taxonomy): domain Bacteria; phylum Zixibacteria; class MSB-5A5; order GN15; family FEB-12; genus QQUK01. The sequence goes on along the minus strand of JAJRQO010000012.1, from coordinate 113,358 downwards.
TGGAATGGTAAATGTAATACCACTCAGACGGTAATAAAGATCCCGTCTGAATTTACCTTGTTCGACCATCTCTTCTAAGTTTTGATTTGTTGCAGCGATTAGTTTAATATCTAATTCAATTGTTTTGGTAGAGCCAAGCGGAACGACTTTTCTGTTTTCTAAAACAGAGAGCAGTTTTGTTTGCAGGCTCAATGGCATGTCACCGATTTCATCAAGGAAAAGTACACCAGTATTGGCAGCAACAAAGAGACCTTCTTTGTTTTTGTCGGCACCCGTAAATGCACCCCGAACATATCCAAATAGTTCCGATTCAAGCAATGTCTCTGGCAACGAGGCACAGTTGATAGCAATGTATGGACCTGTTGGTCTGACTGCATGATGGAAATAACGAGCCATGTGATCTTTACCGACTCCCGTTTCACCCATTAAGAGTACTGGGAGATTGGTATGTCCGAGCAAAGGAAGCTGAGTTTTAAACTGATTGATTTCATTATCAGAAGTAAGGTATTCAATATTGTCAGGGCAAATACCTGCTTGAGTTGGTATCTCAACTGGAGCGTGTTGCGATGTTTGTTCTACTGAGCTTATCAGTTTTTCAATCTGCTGTAATTTCTGAGTGAGACCGCAAGAGGAGTAAAACTCTTCGGCTCGGAACAAATATGTTAAGCGTTGTCTTGGGGTGAAAAGTTTTGATTTGCCCGCAGCGATAAGTGCCTCGGCTTTTTCAAAACGTACACCTGACTCTGAAAGCATTTCGATAGACTGCACAAAAAGTTTTATACTTTTATTCTTGTCGTCTTTGAGTTGTGCAATTTGTGCTTTGATTTTAAGCAAGGCACCAAGCTCAACTTTGTCGGATGCTTTTTCAAATATGACCCACGCACGTGATGTATACTGACGAGCTTTGTTGACCTGTGACTCTATAATAGATAACTCGGCTAAATGACGTAATGTCCGAGCAGTTAAAATAGAATCTGGAGCAATTGATTCGGCAAGAACTAATGCTTTTTCAAGATTAGTTTTAGATTCTTCAAACTGCATCTTGCGATATTGTAGTTCACCAACATAGGTGAGATAATAAACTTCATCACGTTCGCTTTGTGCATTGATGATAAGCGGGTATGCTTTATCAAATGCAGCTTCTGCTTTTGTATAGTTTGCTTCTTGTAAATAAATATAGCCAAGAGATAAAGAACCCCGAGCGGTTTCGATATCGTCGGCTAATTTTTCAGAAAGCTCAATTGCGGTCAGAAGATGTTTTTTTGCTTCGGAGAAATTACCCGTGAAAGAATACACACGACCGATATTTCCCATCATGAAGGCAAGTTTTTTCTTGTCATCAAGTTTTTTGGCAATTTCTATGGCATCAACTAAGACCGAAAGAGCATTGTTATAATCAGTTTGTTTAAAGAAAAGACCAGCCAAAATATTTAATGCACGGCTTTGTCCTTCTAAAGAATCATTACGACGGAAAATTGATTCAGCATCACGGTATGCTTTTTCCGCTTCTTTAAATTCACTCATGTCTCGCAAAATAGATCCGATGGTAATAAAATTATTAGCTAAAAGGATATCGTTACCTTCAAGCATGGCGGAATTTTGTGCAAGACGGGCAGTTTTAAGTGCTTGTTGAAGTTGAGTGAGAGAAGCGTAAGCTTTACTTGTTGTGTGATAAATAGCTCCCGCCGCGATACCAGATTGTTGCAGTTCATTACGATGTGACTCGTAATATGCAACAGCTCCAGCATAATCTTTCTGAGACATCAATGTTTCAAGATAATGAAGCATTGAGTCTAAGAAATCTTCGCGGATTTTTCTCTCAAGCTTCATTTACGAGTTCCTTCACTTTTTACTGTTGAATATTTTGTGTGTCTACTAAGGCGATTTGTAGAGACGACTTGTTTATCGTCGTAGATACTTTTGATAGTAGAAATTTCTTCCAAGATGAAATACTTCACTATTAAGTCTACTGCAGTAAATCCAGTAGCGAAGGAGATATAGCTTCCTGATTTTGTTGTGATTGGTGGTGGATCATCTGAATAATCGTCGCCACCCCATGGATGCTCGTCGCCACCATCGTTATTATCGGCTTCTGTCCATGGACGGTTTAAGGCAAATGCTTCTCCGACGAAGCATACAGTTAGTATTAGCATAAGAGCTAATACGAATAAAATTCGTTTCATTTGAAACTCCTTGGTTAGAGGTTGTTTATAACAAATTTAACTTATTATTCGATAGTAGTTGTGCTTGGCGGTATTGATATCATATAGAGATGGTGGGAGCAGTTATTTTGCTTTTGTAAGAAGTTACTTAAGCCGATTTGGAACCCATCCACACTCTTAGCATACTTCAGAATACAGATTCTGCGACATGAAGTCAAACGATTTCCTCTAAGCGTAATTTTTGCGTTTTGAAAGGTGTAATTCTTTGCGATTTATCGAGTTAAATCTTGCCTTTTTCTCGCTCATACGTGTATAATAAACCGATGAGATATGAGACTTTTATAGCGTTACGATATATGAAATCTGGGAAGAAATTTCTTTCGATTTCTACATGGATTTCTATCATCGGTGTTATGCTTGGTGTTGGTGTAGTCTGTTTTGTGATGGCACTACACAACGGTTTTGAATCGGAAATCCGTACCCGACTTTTAGGGACAACATCACACATTTCAATTTTCCCTATTCAAACAGGTATTATCGAAGACTATATGCCGATTGTTGAAAAGGTAGAAAAGATTGACGGAGTCATTGCGGCTTCACCATTTATCTACTACAAAACAGCAATATCTTCAGCATCGGGTGGTGATGGGGTTATGATTCGAGGAATCATCCCTGAACTTGAAGAAAATACTTCCAATATAAAGCAAAATATTATTTTAGGTGAATATGATTTACGACCATTTATCACCGAAGATGACACGATTCAAACGATGGTCATGGGTAACCAACTTGCCAATCGCTTAGGCGTGTACCTTGGTGAATCGGTCGTGCTTTATTCATTAAACAAAGAAACTCTCTCACGAAAAGCACGTCCACGAGTTGCCAAGTTTTACATCTCTGGGATTTTTGAAACAGGAATGCATGAGTTTGATGGACAGCTTGCCTATATATCACTTGAAGCTGCTCAAAAATTGTTTAAAACTGGCGAGGGTGTTACCGCTGTTCATCTCAAACTTGAAGATATATACATGGCAGAAGATTTGTCTGCTATTATCGATGGTGTCTTGGAATTTCGCTATGATGTTGTTCCGTGGAATGTATTATATAAACAGCTATTTACATGGATAGAAATTGAAAAAATTGTGCTGATGCTTGGTTTTCTATTGATTGTCTTGGTGGCAGCATTTTCGATTATCTCGACTTTAGTTATGATGACAATGGAAAAACGTCAGGAAATTGGTATCTTGAAAACTATCGGCTTAACACCGTCATCGGTTCGTAAAGTGTTTATTCTAAATGGCTTATGGATAGGTGTTGGTGGTGTTTTAGCGGGCTGGTTACTGGCGATTATGGCTATAATTGTTCAGAATGAATTTGAAATTATTTCCTTACCACCAGATATTTATTTTATCTCGTATTTACCTTTTGTTATCAAATGGTATGAGTTTGCACTGGCAGGTGGAGTGACAATTTTTATCTGTTTTTTAGCAGCACTTTTTCCAGCCCATCAAGCGGCAAAACTATCGGTTATCAAGGTATTACGGAAATAAATTGATTTTGAGATGTAGAAAAATTGTTAAGAGTTTTTGGCAGTTGCCGAAGTTATAAATATATGGAATTGAAGAAATTGGAGTTCAAAAAGCATAATGATGACTGATCAGCATATATTATCAGCACATGATATACACAGGGATTTTACAACTTTGCAAGCACCATTATCTGTCCTTAAAGGGGTCAATTTGCAACTCAAGCGTTATGAAACCGCAGCTATTACTGGTGCTTCAGGGATTGGAAAATCTACCCTATTACATATCTTAGGAGGACTTGACAGTCCAACCAAGGGGAGTGTACAAATTGATGGGGAAGAGTTACGCAATAAGTCAGAAGATGCGTTGGCAAGGTTTCGAAACGACAAAGTTGGTTTTGTATTTCAGTTTCATTACTTATTGGAAGATTTTTCCGCATTAGAAAATATTATGATTCCGATGATGGTTGCGGGAAGAAGTAAAGCAGAATCGAAAGTAAGTGCGGAACTCTTGATGGAACTTATTGGTTTAATAGATAGAAGAGATCATCGTCCCGCTCAGCTTTCTGGTGGCGAACAACAGCGTATTGCAGTAGCTCGAGCTTTGGCAAATGATCCTCAGCTTGTGATTGCCGATGAACCGTCAGGAAATTTGGATCACACAACAGGCAACAAACTCCATGAACTGATGATGAAGTTAAACGATGAAAAGAAAATTACTTTTTTAATTGCGACTCACAATCAAGAGTTGTCAAACAGATGTCAAAGACAATTTAAAATTGTTGACGGCGTTTTACATGAGTGTTAAAAAAAGTAGGTGAAAATATGGTATGTCAAGATTGTAAAAAAAGAGACTCGAACGTTCATTTTACGCAAATAGTAAATAATGAAAAAACAGCTCTATCTCTATGTAAAGAATGTGCGGCTGTTCGAGGTTTCCATTCTCCGCTCGATAATGTGCCATTTCCGTTGGCAGAAATTTTGTCTGGCTTAACAGCAAATATGCCGATGCAAAAACAGATTGCTCATGAAGAATCTATCACTTGTTCAGGCTGTGGACTTACTTATGATGAATTCACCAAACAAGGACGTTTTGGTTGTGGTGATTGTTATAAAGCGTTTAGAGTTCGCTTGGAAATGATAATGCGAAAAATTCATGGAGCGTCGATGCATCGAGGCAAGACACCTATAATTGAATCGACTGGTGATGAAACAACTTCGGAAGATTTCTCTATTAAAGAAGAAGAACGTCTCAAAGATGAACTTCAAAAAGCTATTGCGACTGAAGATTTTGAAAGAGCTGCCGAGTTGAGAGATAAATTAAAAACATTACAACATGCTTTGACAGTTGAAAATTAAAAAGGATAATACAGTGAAAACTATGTTTGATGAAATGGCAAAATCTCCAGCAGCATGGCTCTCAAGTGCTGGGAAAGAATCTTTAGTTGTTCTTTCTACACGAGTTCGTCTTGCTCGAAACATAGCCGGTTGTAATTTTCCAGAGTCGGCTGATATAGAAACGAAAAAAAAAGTTATTAGTTATGTCGATTCTGTTGTAACAAGATCAAAAAAAATGAGTGATGGTTTATATTTTAAAGCACCTGATATTGATTCATTGGATAAAGACTTTTTAATCGAACGTCATCTGATTTCGCCTCATTTCCTCAATGGGGAGTTTGACAAAGCTCTCTTTATTTCAAAAGATGAACAATGTTCAATTATGATAAATGAAGAAGACCATCTCAGAATACAAGCACTCGAACCAGGACTAAATCCTCGTGGTGCTTTTGATCGTGCCTTGCAGTATGAACAAGAGATTGGTAAATATTTAGAATACAACTATGATCCTGATTTTGGATATTTAACATCCTGCCCGACAAATGCGGGAACAGGCATGCGTACATCAGTATTGATACATCTTCCTGGATTAGTTTTGACTCGTGAGATTGAAAAAGTGATTTCGCATATTTCACATTCTGGGTTAATTGTCAGAGGGTTCTATGGCGAAGGTTCCGATGCCTTGGGCAACTTGTTCCAAATTTCTAACCAGACAACGCTTGGTGTTACCGAAGAAGAAATATTAAAACAAATTGAACGTGTTACTAAAGATATTATTGAAAAAGAAGCATCAGCACGAAAAAGATTACTTGAAGAGACCTCAGAAATTATAGAAGATAAAATTTGGCGTGCTTACGGTATATTAAAAAATGCCAGAGTTCTGACATCTGAAGAAGTTATGAATTTACTCTCAGCGGTTCGATTAGGGCATGCAACAAAGATGTTAAATTTTTTAGATGTAAGTTTATTAAATGATATATTACTGTTATCCCAACCAGCCCATTTACAAAAATACTACGGAGCTGAAATGGATAACAACCAACGTGATTTTGTAAGAGCTCAAATGGTTCGTGAAAAATTGCGAGATATAGAATAAAAGCAGATAGGCTGCTTTGTTAATTTGTAAAGAAAATGATAGTTATATAAAGGATGAAATGTCATGAATGAAATGTTCACCGAAAGCGCTCGAAAGGCGATTGAGTATGCACGTGATGAAGCATCACGGCTGAGGCATGACTACATAGGAACGGAGCATCTGCTTTTAGGGTTAGTCAGACTCGGCGATGGACGTGCTATTGATATTATTGCAAACCTTGGATTAGACCTTGCTGATTTACGTACTTCAATTGAAGAAGTTGTGCAACCATCTGGTGGTACAATGACAATGGGGCAACTTCCATTGACAGCTCGTGCCAAAAAAACTCTTGAAGTTTCAGGTCAAGAAGCAAGAGCCTTACAATCAAAAGATATAGACACCGAACATATTTTATTGGCTCTTTTAAAAGATGAAGAAGGGGTCGCATCGCAGGTTCTTTCTGGATATGAAATTGATTATAAAGATGCGTACGAAGAACTTAAAAATATTCAAAATGGCAAACCATCATCATTTAAAAAGAAACGTAAAAAATCAAAAACTCCAGCACTTGACCATTTTGGTAGAGACTTAACAGAACTTGCACGCAAAGGTGTTTTAGACCCAATCATCGGTCGTGAACATGAGATTGAAAGAGTTGCACAGGTTCTTTCACGTCGTAAGAAAAATAATCCTGTTTTAATTGGTGAACCTGGTGTTGGTAAAACAGCAATCGCCGAAGGTCTTGCCCAACGTATAGTTGAAAATAGAGTACCACAAACTCTTGAAAATAAAAGAGTCGTGACTCTCGATATGGCTTCACTTGTTGCTGGTACAAAATACCGTGGACAATTTGAAGAACGTCTCAAAGCGGTCATGACTGAAATTATTAACGCAACCGATGTGATTATTTTTATTGACGAGTTACATACTATCGTTGGTGCGGGTGGTGCCGAAGGTTCTCTCGATGCATCCAATATTTTTAAACCATCACTTGCTCGTGGTGAACTGAGATGTATCGGTGCAACGACACTCAATGAATATCGCAAGTATATTGAAAAAGATGGTGCTTTAGACAGACGGTTCCAAACTGTCATTGTAGAACCACCATCTGAAGAAGATACAATTAAAATATTAAAAGGTTTACGTATTAAGTATGAAGAACATCATCAACTCAATATCTCCGATGATGCCATCGAAACTGCTGTGAAACTTTCTAACCGCTATGTCTCTGGAAAATTCCAACCAGACAAAGCGATTGACTTAATTGATGAAGCTGGTTCACGGGCTCATTTAGCGACATATACTCGTCCAGAATCATTTGCTATCACCGAAGCTGCTCTTGAAGCGTTACAAGTTGAAAAAGAAGAAGCTGTCAAAAATCAAGCCTTTGAAACGGCAGCACAACTTCGTGATGATATCAAACTCAAAGGTGACGAATTGTCTGCCTTACAAGAGGAGTGGGAAGAAAAACGCAAAAATGATAAAGTTACGTTGACTGGAGAAGATGTCGCTTCTGTACTTGCTAAAATTACTGGTATTCCATTGTTCCGTCTTGAAGAAAACGAATCAAAACGTTTAATCAATATGGAAAAAGAGCTTGGCAAAATTATTATCGGACAGGAAGCGGCTATTAAATCTATTTCCCAATCTATTCGTCGTGCCAGAGCTGGGCTTGGTGACCCTCGTCGTCCGATTGGTTCATTTATTTTCTTAGGACCTACTGGTGTTGGTAAAACAGAACTTGCTCGTTCATTGTCTGAGTTCTTATTTGAAGATGCTGATTCATTGATTAGAATTGATATGTCTGAGTATATGGAAAAATTTGCGGTCTCTCGATTGATTGGTGCACCTCCTGGGTATGTCGGTTATGAAGAGGGAGGACAGTTGACAGAAAGAGTCAGACGCAAACCATATTCAGTTGTGTTGCTTGATGAAATCGAAAAAGCACATCCTGATGTATTTAATATTTTATTACAACTTATGGATGATGGTACGCTCACCGATTCATTCGGACGTAAAGTTGACTTTCGCAACACTGTTGTGATTATGACGTCTAATGTTGGTACACGTCAATTACGTGATAATAAAACTGTTGGCTTTGATGCTGAAAAAACTGACGCATCATTTAGTGGAATGACGAAAAAGATTATGGAAGAACTCAAGAAGATGTTCAACCCTGAACTTTTAAATCGTATCGATGAAACTATTGTATTCCATTCGCTTGATAAAGGTCATATCAAACAGATTATTGAAATCTTAGTTGAAGATATTGCTGAACGCTTGGCTGACAAAGGGATTAGTTTTAACTTAACCGATGATGCTAAGAATTTCCTTGCCGACAAAGGATATGAACCAGAATACGGTGCAAGACCACTCAAACGTGCCTTACAGAAATATTTGGAAGATCCTCTTGCTGAAGAAATTCTTCGTGGACAGTATGCCGGTGATATCAATTTGAAAATCACTGTTGAAGATGAACATCTGAAGTTTGATTTTGAAAAGGCAAAAAATAACTCAAACGAAACTGTCGCAAAAATAGATTTTAAATTACAGTAAAACAGCCGATTTTATATAATCGGCTGTTTTTTTGACTATTTTATGACGATTTTAAAAAGTTAAGCTGTTTTTAACCAACACGTTGCAAAAATATGTTGCATTAATCTGCTGGTGTGTTATAATTGGTGGCTACAATCGAAAGGTTGTGAACTAAATAGAAAAGAATTTTTAAAATATACGAGGTTTTATTATGGCTCATAAAAAAGGTGTTGGTTCGACAAGAAACGGTCGGGATTCAAACGGACAAAGACGCGGAACCAAACTATACTCAGGCCAGTCGATTACTGCTGGCTCAATCATCGTTCGTCAGGTTGGCTCTCCAATCAAAGCTGGTAACAATGTTGGCCAAGGTAAAGATTACACATTGTTCTCAAAAATTGACGGTGAGGTTTGTTTTGAAAGAGTTGGCAAAACAGGTAAAAAAGTATCTGTCTATAGCCAAACCCACCCAAAACAAAACTAAATTGTAGGTCAGAACCCCTGCGGTCTTGACAATTGTTAAAATTTGAAGAGGTGCTTTTAAGCACCTCTTTTTTTTATTGCTGACAAGGTCAGGTTTTTCCGATACTTGACAATGTTGGGGCGTTACATGTAACGCCTCTACGAATACCTGAAACTTACCAGTACCGATAGGGCATTACCCTGTCTAAGCGGAACAGACAAGCCTGTTCCCTACAAAACCATCCTTGCCCCATTGTCATCCCAGCGAAGGCTGAGAGCTGCCTTCACATTTGAAGTGCAACAGTTTTGTATAAAATTAATGCAGTAGGTCAAGTTTTACCGAGACCTGACCTTTAATTATTGTATAAAAAAACCCCTCTCTTATATCCGTATAAGAGAGGGAAAGAGGCGGACTCGCTGCACAGCGAATCGCACACGATAAATTTTATATTCATACATATAAATTAGCATTGCGTATTATCGAGTTTATAAACCCAATTTATCTTATTATACTTTATGACACAAGAACTTTTTAATTTTATTCTGTTCTTGTTATTATGTGCTTGGCGAGTGGTTTACTCCTTGGAGTGCGTTTACAAATCAAGATTAATGTAAGTGTGGTTTTGAAAAGAGACTTACATCAAGGGGTGAGTTACTCAGTTGGGTCTTATTCCCTCAGTATTTCTTGAAGGTCGCGGTTCCGATTCCATAAACTATAATTGTGTGAACCCCGACATGTTTTTAATACAGATACAATATTTTCTAACAAACTAATTGCGTTCGTATATTCAATCCATATATTCAACACTAACTATGAGCAACCTACTTGAAAATCTCAACCCTGCCCAACTTGAGGCAGTCACATCAACCGAAGGGCCACTACTGGTTATCGCAGGAGCAGGCTCGGGCAAAACTCGAGTACTTACTCGACGGTTAGCACACATTGTTGTCGAACGTAAAGCGGAACCATACCAAATTTTAGCTGTGACATTCACCAACAAAGCAGCAGGTGAGATGAAAGAAAGAGTCAGCGAACTTTTGGGTGGCGGGGTGACATCGCTCAATGTCTCGACATTCCACTCATTTTGTGCGAGGTTTCTTCGCAATGAATCGCATCTGATAGGCTATGATTCCAATTACACTATTTTGACGCCAAAGATGCTCAGACCGTTGTCAAAAACTGTATCAAGGAGTTAGGTCTTTCGAATACGCAGTTTACGCCAAAAGCACAGATGAGAAAAATATCCGATTGTAAAAACAAACTGATTTCCGCTTTTGATTTTGCCAAAACATCATCAGGTTATTTTGAAGATGCCACTGCAAAAATATATTCTCTCTATGAAAAACGGCTCAAAGAATGCGATGCGATGGATTTTGATGATTTGCTCTATAACTCTGTACTACTACTGAAAAATCATGAAGAGCTTGGAAATAAATATCGCAATCGGTTTAAGTATCTGATGGTTGATGAGTATCAAGATACCAACCATGTGCAGTACCTTTTGATGAAATATTTGCTCGGCGAGCATAACAATCTTTGTGTTGTTGGTGATGAAGACCAGTCGATTTATGGATGGCGTGGTGCTGATATTCGTAACATTTTAGATTTTGAAAAAGATTTCCCCGGTGCCAAAATTATAAAGCTTGAACAAAACTATCGTTCGACAAATGTTATCCTTGATGCTGCCTCGGCGGTTATCGACAACAACGATGCTCGTAAAGGGAAAAAACTTTGGACTGACCAGCAAGGTGGCGACAAGCTTCAACTTTTGCTTGTTGATACTGCTGCTGAAGAAGCACTCGAAATTGTCAAAACGATTATGAACAAACAGATGACGACCTCGCTCAAAGATACTGCCATTCTCTATCGTACCAATGCCCAGTCTCGTGCATTTGAGGAACAACTCCGCCGTCAGTCTCTGCCGTACCAAATCGTTGGTGGTCTTTCGTTCTATCAACGAAAAGAAATCAAAGATATTATGGGCTATCTGAAGTTGATTGTGAATTTCAAAGATGATGTCGCATTTGAACGAGTTATCAATTATCCCAAACGGGGTATTGGTGCCAAGACAGTTTCTGATATTGCGATGATTGCTCGTCGAGAAACTATTTCGATGTATGAAGTCATTCAAAAAATAGATGACTACCCTGAGTTTGGTGCCAGAGCAAAACGGATAAAACCGTTTGCCGAGTTAATAGAAAAATATCGCACTGAGAAAAAATCGATGGCGATTGATTTAATGACTCAGGACTTAGTAGAAGATTTGAACCTAATTGAAGAACTTCGTAATGAAGATAAAATTATCGGGCAGACGAAAATTGAAAATATTGAAGCTTTCATCGAGGGTGTCGCTGAGTATGTGAACAAAAACACCGAAGCAGTTCTTGAAATGTATCTTGCAGAAATTTCTCTATTTACAGATTTAGATGCCTATAAAGAAATCGATGATAAAGTTACACTTATGACTCTCCACGCTGCCAAAGGTTTGGAGTACGACACCGTCTTTATGGTTGGTCTCGAAGAGGGACTTTTCCCACTTGGTCAGGCAACGATGGATCCGATGGCACTTGAGGAAGAGCGACGACTTTTTTATGTTGGTGCAACTCGAGCAAGGAAACATCTGTATCTTTCATCGGCAACGACCCGTCATCGTTTTGGCGAGGTTGAGTCGATACCATCACGGTTTATCAAAGAGGTTCCGTCGGAACTAATGGAGAAAAAAGATCGTCGGCATAATCGTCGTTATGGTTCCGCATCTCGTTCTGGACAAGCGACTCAACAAACTTTCTTTAATCGTAAACCTGCTATGGCATCGTCGGAACCACAGGGTGTGCATTACGAGTTTGAAGAAAATGAAATTATGAAAGTCGGACGAATTGTGGCACATCCTACATTCGGACGTGGACGAATAGTCAAAGTTGAGGGGATGGGTGAATCGCTCAGACTTGAAATTATGTTTTCTGGTATTGGACTCAAAAAAATCTTAGCAAAATACGCCAAGCTAACAATCGTCGGCTAACACAAGCAAGCCTGTTTTATTAATTTATGAAATAGATTAAATCCAGTCAGATGGTTTTACTATAATTTCACCAGATGAAGTTGTAATACTATTCGGAAGTTGCGAACTTTTTATAGCTAATATATCTAAATATCTATGATGTTTCTTAGATACCAATTGTCTAATTGAAGAGGGTAGTATGGCAGGTGGTTTTACAGGAGCATAAACTTTTAATAAAATGTCTGGAAAGTCTATTTTAATAGCCTCTAAAGAAGGTAGAAAGTCTGTGTCATTAGATACTAAAACTACTTTATCTACTAGTCCTTTAGAAGCATCTCGATACATTTCAACTCCTAATGCTACGTCGGTTTTTTTCTCTTCACGAGTATAGCCGTGTTGTTTATTTGCTTTAAATGTTCTATTGTAAAATCTTACTTGTTTTTTTCCTCTAGCATTTTCTGTATGGAATATTTTATCTTTGTCAGCAAAATTACCCCAGTAATCTTGAACACCATAATGTTGTAATGCGGATACAAAATCTTCATGTTTTTTTACTTTAGAATTATCCCAAAATGCTTTTGCAGAAAAATATTTAACAGATTCTATAGTATCAGCAGGGGCTAATTTTCTGGCTAACTCCATATAATTTAACCATTTATATCTCCCAGAATCTATATTTTTTAAGAAGTGATAGACATTGAATCCATCAATATAGAATGATGTTCTACGATTCACAAAATTCCCTTAATAATAGTAAAAAAAAACCCGCTCCGTAAAGCGGGCGCTCATCAGTCAAAGACCTCTGAGGATTAACTACTATTAATATCGACTTTTATACGTTTTTGTCAAGTTTTATTTCATGTTTTATACGTTATTTTGCGTTATTAAACACACTTTTTATACTTATTAGTGTTAAGTAAGTTATTGTACTCATATGCTATAACCTTTGATATTTAAAGTTAAAAATAGGCATGTCGTGTAACTTGTTGTACAAAAGAATTTTATAACCACTTGTCTGGACGTGAAATTATTCACTTTCTATTATACCATTCAAAAATTTATTTACCTACAATACTGTATGTTTTTTGTCTATCATTGATGATTGTTTGTAAGAATTTCTTGGTTTTTGAAATTAAGTAATTTTAAAACTAATAAAGCTTACTCAATAAAAATCTGGATCCGTAATCAAGTTGGGAATGACATTTGGGGAAAGGGACGACATTACTAAAGTAATGTTATATTTTAACACTTTTTACATGCTTCGACATCGATATCATAATAAATTACTAATTGTTCGAGTTTGGAAAGTTCTCGTTTGGATAATTCAAAATCTTCTTGTAAGTCAGCATACTCTTGTTCTATTGTAATTTTCTGATTGTCTGATAAACTTTCTTCTAGATACGGAATTAGCTCGGATTCTTCACGGCAAATATGATGTGTTAGTGTCGATGAAAACAATTGTAGTGTCGTAGCGATTTCTTTCCCCAGTTCTTTATCGTCTGGAGTGTAAATATCTATCGCATCGGTTAATGAAGTAATGAGCATTCTTCCCATTGTGTGATCTGCTTTGAGTTCTCCAACGAGATCATCTTTGCCATACATCTTATATTTTTCCAGATATGCGAAGAGGATGTTTTCTTCTTTGACATGATGAAAGCTATCAATATAGTTAGTTATGAAAATATGAATCTGTTCTAAATGTTCTTTTGGTACAGGAGAGCCATTGTATAGTTGTTTGAAAATTGCACCGACAACACCAAGAAAAACTTTTATTTCTACATGTTCAGAAACTATCGACTCATTTATTTTCATAGCCATTTTAAGATAATCCTATTGCCAGTGTTATTTTTATGATGTATCAGAAAGATACTAAAATTTGTATTGATTTGTCAATAATAAAGAAAGGTCGGTTTGTCTATGAGGGAAAAGTAGGGCTTTGATAAAAAGGGCGTTTCATGAAACGCCCCTACATAGAATTATAGTACCACGTGAAGTTTTTAAAGGCGGTGTCAGGAACCCTTTCCTGACATGTAATCGTTAGTTCACAATCCCGCTAAAGCGGAATCAGGAACTAACGAAACAAAATATGACAACACATATTTTAATACAACGCGAAGCGGTAAAAGTAGCTTCAGCTACCCGTTGACTTGTTTGTCCAAAAATGTAATAATTTCGGCAGTTTTCATCCGAGTTTGTTCCATCGTATCTCTATCACGAACTGTCATCGTGTCATCTTCGAGAGTCTGACCGTCGATAGTAATACAGTACGGAGTTCCAGCTTCATCCATTCGTGCATAGCGACGTCCAACAGCACCCGCTACATCGTAGAAGACTTTGAATTTTTTTGAAATTTCATCATACACTTTTTCAGCATATTCAGGCATACCATCTTTTTTAACAAGAGGAAGTATTGCTGCTTTTATTGGGGCAACTTTTGGAGAGATACGCATGAAGACCCGTTGTTCTCCTTTAATTTCAACTTCGTCATAGGCATCTACTAAAATAGTTAACAAGGTTCTATCGCATCCTGCTGAAGTTTCAATAATGTAAGGGATGAATTTTTCATCGAAGCGTTCATCAAAGTATCGCATATCTTTTTTGGTCGCTTCCATATGTCGACCTAAATCAAAGTCGGTTCGGTTGTGAACACCTTCAAGTTCTTGCCATCCGAACGGATATTCATACTCAATATCATAGGCAGCTTTAGCGTAATGAGCTAACTCATCAGGACCATGTTCATGCCAGCGGAGTTTATCCATATTGATGCCGAGACCTTTGTAGAAAGCAAATCGTTGTTCACGCCAGTATTCAAACCATTTGTCATCTTCAGATGGATGAATAAAGAACTGCATTTCCATCTGTTCAAATTCACGAGTACGGAAAATAAAATTACCAGGTGTTATTTCGTTACGGAAGGCTTTTCCGATTTGTGCTATACCGAATGGTATTTTTTGACGGGAAGAATTTTTGACATTTAAGAAATTGACATAGATTCCTTGTGCCGTTTCCGGACGCATATAGATCACATTGGATGTGTCTTCAACAGGTCCCATGAAAGTTTTAAACATCAGGTTAAATTGTTTAACTTCGGTCAAATCACAATTATGTTCGATTGGTGATTTAGATGGTTTATTCGGACATTTAGACTCTTCAAGTTTGTCAGCCCGAAAACGAGACTTACATGTTTTGCAGTCGACCATTGGGTCGTTGAAAAGTTCGACATGCCCAGATGTTTCCCATACTTTCGGATGCATCAGAATGGCAGCATCGAGACCTTCAATATCTCGACGGCGGATAGTCATTTCGCTCCACCAATGATTTTTTAGATTTCGTTTGAGTTCAGAACCAAGAGGTCCATAATCCCAGCAAGAGATTAACCCACCATATATTTCAGATGAAGGGAAAATAAATCCACGCCGTTTGCATAGCGAGACGATTTTTTCCATTGTGTCATTTTTTTTCTGTTTTGCCATTTTGAAACCTTATTTGTTAGTGCTGTTTTTTAACTTTTCTATAAACGCCAACGATTTGAGTCCGCAGTCGGTTTGAGTCTGCGAACTGATAAACCGAATCAACGCTTCTTGTAGCAATGTTACTTTTGATAAACCTATCGGCACCGTCGCTGCTTCTTGTAACGATGCTGTTTGTAACGCCACGAATATTTTAAACATCTCTGGCGAAAGGCTAATATAATAATCTCCTGCTTTTTGGCAAGTATTGCATACAGACCCACCATTGTCAGCCCCAAACAAAATCGGCGTTTGTCCTCCTACTTTTATTTCGCTATTGCAGACAATGCAATAGGATATTGAAGGATGATAGCCGAGTAGGGAGAGGAGGCGTAGGAAAAATGCGATAAAGAGAGCAGGGATAAATTGTTTATCAACTGAGTCAATTTGTTTGAGATAGTTGATAAAATAAGTATATAATTGCCGCTGAGGTTGTTCTTCTGCGAGAAGTTTTTGAATCAATTCGGTAGCAGCCGAGGCGTATGCTAAGCGACCGAGAGTTCCTTCTTTTTCAAATGAAAAGAGTTCATGAATTTCAATATCTGAAATATAGCCTGTGGTCTCTTTTTCGGAGTTGTAAAATGTCAGTTCCAAAGGGGCAAATGGCATCACTTTACCTCGTTTGGATTTGATTGAGCGACCACCTTTGTCAAATAGTGCTATTTTACCGAATTCTTTTGAGAAAAAAACTACCGTACGTGAGGATTCCGACCAGTTGTAAGCTTTTAGGACGATGGCTTCGGTTTTATCAAGTGCCATGATTTATTGACCTTGATAGCGGTAGATTGTCTCTCCGGGATAGACCATGTGATAGCGGGTGCGGGCGATATATTCGATATAATCGTCGTCATGTAGCAGTAGGTTTTTCATATTTTGTCCATCAACTAATTTGACAAATTCCTGACGATTGAGGTCAATAAGAGTGTTTTTTTCAAGTTTTAATGTAATCATTCGTTTGATTCCATAAGTTGAACTTAGGAGGGAATAGACAAAAAAGAGCCCAATCAGGCAAAATCCATATTTGACAAATTTACGTCTGACTCTTTTGTCAGTTGTGGATATTTTTTTGAGAAAATTATCCGTGATTGGCGTAAAAATCGACTTATTATTTTTGATTCTCCGTGGCATCTTTCTATATAAATTTCTCTTGCATTGAAAACAACTAAAAACAGATTTTAGCTCAATTTATTATCAAAAACTTAACTGTTCAAAATTTGCACAACAATTTATAATCGTTTGCGGGTCAAGTCTTTTAGTGAAAATTCCGATAGAGAATCTATATAGATTACCACCAGAAAAGAAAGAAAAATGAGCGATTCGAGTAAAAAATTACGATTAGACCAAATATTGATGTATGAGGGGCTTATAACAGAAGAGCAGGTAAAAACTGCACTTCAAAATCAGAAGGAGCGGGGTGGGAAATTTGGATCTCAGCTTCTTTATAACGGATTCATCAATGAAACTGGTTTGGTAAAAGCATTAGCGAAACAGCTCAATTGCAGAGCTGTTATTTTAACCAACCTCGCTATCCCTGAGATTATTCTCAAACTGATTCCAGCAAAGTTTGCTGTTGCTCGTAAAGTTATACCGTTCGCCTATGATGTGAATAATGATATTATTAAGTTTGCCTGTGAAGATCCAAGTGATGATGATTTAAAAATGGAATTGCAGTTTGTGACAAAGAATCAAAATATCGAGTTGTTTCTCTCAGCTGACTTAGTTTTAAATACTACAATTGCCAAATATTATCTTGATTATAATATTGATGATTTAGATAACTATCTTTTAGAGTTGCCAAAAGTGTATGATGAATATTTACAAAAACAAATGGTCTTGGAACAAAGTAGCAGAACAGTTTTACCTGCTGATAATAAAGAAGTAATTCTTTTGGTTTCCGATGATCCGACAACAAAACCATTGTTAGTGAAATTATTTGAATCGGATAATTATAAAGTAATTGTTAAAGAGACTGCCGATGATGCTATTGATGTCTTACAGCATGAAATATATCATTCTGTCTATATCTCTGATACCGTGGCGGGAGATTATATTGATTTAATTGATAGGTTGAGAAAGAACTCTCCAAAAACAAAAGTTCGATACTATGATTCAGTGACATCATTGTTTCTTAATGAATCTGAAGTTAAGATAAGAACAGAAATGCTTATCAATAACTTAGATCTTTTTACATCGCTTCTGACAGAAAAAGAAAATTTAGAGTTTAATCACAATGCAATTGTTGGACAGTATGTGAAAAATCTTTGCAACAAGATAAACCTGCCTTATAAAGATAGGATGACGATAATTAATGCTGCTTATATTCATGATATTTCAAAATATTATTATAAGACAGAAAAACAATCTCCTGATGATATTAAAACGCAGATTAATAAAACTATAAAACTTCTTAGTTCATTAAATTTTTCTCCAGTTATCATTGAAATGCTGAAATCAATGTATATCGACTTAAAGAAAAAATATACAAAGCGTCTTCCTATAGAAGCACTTGGTGGCAATATTATTACGATTTGTGATTTGTTTTGTCAACATATTAGCAATAAAGAGCGGTTGTCATTTGATAAATTTGACTTGATACAAACAAAAATTAAAGATCTCACTGGTGATTTATTTTTAAGTGAAGTTGCTGACGCTTTTATAGAAATGATAAAAGATGAGATTATGGAAGAAACTCAAGAGTCAAACTATAATCAAATTATGGTCTACCATACCAATAGTTCGGTGGCTGAAAAAATCGAAGATCGCTTTAAATTAGAACATTTTAGAGTTATAGTAGAGAAGTCTTCTGCAGCGTTAATGGAATTATACAAACGGAGTAAACCTGATTTTATTTTGCTCTGCCTTGATTGTTCTGTTGATGAAGTAAAAAATCATGTAACAAAACTTGCAACCCTTGGATTGAATTTTAGAAACACTCCGACATTTATTTTAGTACAAGCTAACGCAACCTCGAAGTTGTCGTCACTCTTTACCCTTGGTGTTGAAGATATTATATCACTTGATTCTAATTTAGAGTTTTTGATTGCGAAGATTCGTAAAATTCAAGTAGAACTTGATGAGTCTTCTCTTGAGAAGGAAAAATCAGACAACTCTCAAAACACACATGGACTGTTATCTGATATAGATATTATCGATATCATCCAGATGATGGGTGGAAGTAATCGTACTGCGAGACTTTCAGTTGTGTTAGATAATAATTCTGATAACGAGTTACTAATTTATTTTGAAAAGGGTAAAATTATTTATGCTACCTATGAAGAAAAGAAAGGTGCTGATGCTGCCTATCATGCTATTGGATGGAAAACTGGAAGTTGGCAGATAGAATCAGTCAATCAAGCTGATCTTCCTGAACCAAATAATGATCTTCCAAACGAATCGATTCTTATGGAAGGTTGTCGTCTACTTGATGAATCGAAGCAGATTAATTTGAATGCTTAGTTGGTCGCAGCTTTTACCAATTTTTTAATTTTATCTTTTTGTTTTTTTCGTATTTCCATTGGAGCATCGTTGACATAGTACATAAACCTTTTGGCAGTCTCTTTTGCTAAAACCTCTTCTCCTAATATTTTATAAGCTTGATAAATATAAAATTCACATTCAATAATATTAAAATAATTTGTCCGAGTTACCATCAATTTATCATAAAGCAAACTAAATACTTCAATAGATTTGTCATACTGTTTTGATTGGAAATAAATTTTTCCCAATGCCCATAAAAATGTAGTCCCTTCAGGATATTTTTGATACATCTTTGTAGCAATAGTCGTTGCGGTATCAAATTGTTTTTCTTCAAGACTTATCCATATAAGTGACGACCATGCTGCATCTGCTGAAACTTCCGATGAGTCAATTGTGAGGTACAATTCTTCAATCCCTTTTTGTTTGTCATCTTTAAAAATACCGACCCATCTGAGAAACCCCGCCTTGACAGTTTTCCAATAGTGGTACATGCCTAAGCCACCATATAAATCGTACACAGTACTATCATATTTCAGACCATCATGATATGCCGACTTAGCACTAAAGCCATGTTTTAAAGCTGACGTCAAAGAGCCAAAGCGAGATTCATAGAGTGAACGATAGGCATGAGCATGCCCTATCGCGAGAAAGTTCCAAGCTGCAGTTGTTGAATCAACGTGTAAAATATTTTGTTGGCCAATCATGATAGTTGTATCAATCATTTGGTTAAATGAAATAGGAAAAAGATTTTGTTCGGCATTTGTCATCTCACCTAAATAAACGGCTGCTTGAAAAAGATACCCTAATGGGTCATCGGCGTCTATTGCAAGGAGTGAATCAGCTATTTGGTATGCCTGAGTATAGTTGTCGTTATATATATGCCTTTGAATTGTTCTAACAAGATAAGCTCTTCTTTCAGTAAGATAATTTTCAGATGCTGTACTCTTTTGACAAATTAAAATAGTAAGAGCAAAAAACAGTAAAATTGATACTGTCTTTGCGGATTTTTTTGTATAAAAAAAACTGTGTCTCATCATAAAAATAAGAGTACACAGTTTAAGCTTATCTCGCAATATTAAAAACTTAGATAGTGAGATGTCCTGGTATAAACTGGGTTAAGTCTAAATCTTTGCTGGTAGATGCAGTAATAATCATTAGTGAACCGATTTTATGATATACTAATCGACAACCTCGACAGTTATGGTCGTATAATGTAATGTCACCATTTTTGACCATTGCTGATTTGACATCATCGGGGATTTCAATCTTATCACTATTTGATATAAAAACCGAAAGATATTCTTTGTTGTTTGAGAAAACAATATGTTCAAAATCCGAGTTCATAATTTTTTCTTGTTTTGCTCCAACAATAGAATAATCAGCAAATGTTGTTATTAAGCTGTAATTCATTTTTGCTTCAATAGATTCTACGTATGCTTCCTTATCAAAATTACTGAAATAAGGTGCGATCGTTTCAGTAACAGCCCAATGAGCTTCTTCAAGTGGCATATAATGTTCACCATGACGGAAGAACTCTGCTGAAAGATATCCAATTCCTGCGAGGACAACTAAAGCAGCAGTTGCTAAAAATATTTTAAATGATGAGCCAAAGGAAGAAATTTTCTTTTCGGAACATTCCGCATCAATTTTGTCAAGTTGACTCATCAAATTAAGTCGCATTGATTCGAGATGGTCAGGTTGTGAGTCATTGGTGGCAGTCAATTTAATTTTTTCATTGAGAAATTCTTGAATAGATTCTTCCAGACGGAATGTTTCAAAACAATGACCGCATTTTTCCAAATGAGCTCGAACTTCTTTTTCGTCTATCTGAGAAGCTTCTTTATCTAAGATTTCTTGTAGTAAAGCAAATGCTTGTTGGCAGTCGATCATTATACCTTATCCTTGACATAACCATTTTTAATGGCGTATTCAAATAATTCCTTTTGTAACAGTTTTCTGCCACGGTGTAACCGTGATTTTACCGTTCCTAATTGCAAATCTGTGATGTCGGCAATTTCCTGATAGGTGAAGTCTTCTAAAAATGAAAGAACAACAACAAGTCTAAAATCATCAGGTAAAGTCTCAATTGCTTTTTTTACATCATCATCAAATATCTTATTAAACAAATCCTTTTCAGGATTTGAACCTTTAGAACCTACCGCAAGCTGTCCGTACAAGAAGTTTTCATCAATATCATCCATGTTTACCGCCATCGGAGAACGTGATTTAGAACGATAATCATTGATAAAGATATTGGTCATAATTTTAAATAACCAAGCACGACAGTTGGTACCTGAGTCAAATTTGTCCCAGTAGCGATACGCTTTGACCAATGCTTCCTGAACCAAATCTTCGGCATCTTTTTCATTCTTGGTCATCCGAAGAGCAGTTCGATAGAGAGCATCCATATGAGGTAGTGCTTGTACCTCAAATTCTTTTCTCTTTTTTATTGCTTCAGCATTCTGCTCGGCCATTTTTGTTCTTTCTGAAATTGACCGGCTATATAAAGTCTACTATTTCAAACAGTATAGCCAGTCAGGAAGTTCCCTGTGTGGGAAATTTTTTATTTCAACTCTATTTTTTCTATTTTCCTGCTTACCCTTGCAAATTAAGAGCTTTTAATTGATAAAACAAGCTCTTTTCATCTGCTTAACTGTTCCATATTAAAACAGTTATTGTATGTAACTCTTTTTTACAAAATAAGTTTCACCTATTTTATTTTGATAGCAACATACAAAGTATAATTCATCAAAATTGGATATTTTTTATATTTGACAAAAAGTTCAAATAGTTCGTCTATAAAACATGGATGGAAATATAATATTTAAAAGAAATAGTTTAGCGTACCCTTATAAAATTTTTATGCTTATTTTGGTTCTTGTGGCAAGTTATGTCTTTTTGGGCTGCAATCATGGATTTGTTCCTGATGAAGCGAGAAAACGATGGGGATTTGAAAAAACTGAAGAACAGAATATTAATTATCAAAAAAGTCTTTCTTACAGCGAAGCCATAAAAAGTAAGATTAATCCCAAAAATCATTGGCGAGTTTTAAATCAAATTATGTATTATTTGCTTAATAAAAAAGCTCAAGGACAATCAGATTCGCAGGCAAAATCATATTTGAATCAATTAAACTCAAAAGATGAAAATAATAGTCTTCATTTTATAGACGATTCTACTCGGGTTGCACAAATCTATGAGAGGGCATTTATTTCGGAAAATATGAAACTTATAAGGGAGACACCAAACGATTTTATCTACAAACATCTTGCTCAGGTTATTCTTCCACAAGTTTTGAGTTTAGGGGGTTTTGAACAAGTTATCGGTTTGAACGAATGGGGAGAGAAGATTGTAGAAGCTGGACCTTTTCAAGATATTAGAAGAGGGGTAGAATACATTGAAGCAACATCAATGAGCAATGGACTTACATATAGGGCGACAGAGAATCCAAATACTTTTGAGTTATTTGTTAGTTACGTGGGGATAGATTCAAACGATAAATTTGATTCACCTGAATATCCTTTAGGAGCAGGTCTCCCACCACCCAGGGGAAAATTTATTGAAGCAGTAGAATCAAAGTTACTTTTAAAAGAAGAAGAGAGAAAAGTATACATTCCCATAGATTATGAAAATTCATTTGATATTTCTCAAATCGGGCTGGTCAAACTACCGTGTCCAAATAGTAATGCACTCTGGATTAATAATCTTGTCCCCAATGCTCAACAATTATTTTATAATGGAATTTGGGATGGGAACCGAATTGTCATTGATGTTTCTGCTGATGTTAGTGAATTTGTTGATTCTAAAGGTATTGCAGAATTTGATTTGAGATATGTGATTACTGGATTAAAAAACTCTTCAATCATGCTTGCTGATCAAACGGTTCATGTTCAAGACCAAGTTAGTACAAAAGGAGGATTTATTAAACGAGTAATTACTAAATCTTTTCAAAGCTATGATAGCTGTAATGTAAGTGTTATACTTACTAACGGAATAAAAGCTCTTCGACATGATAGCCTTATTACTTTAAATCCTGGTTATTCTCCTTTGGAAATTCTCAATAAGGACGTACAGGGAATCGGGTTTTCGGGAATTCCTTCATTTCATATAGGAAATCTTAAAGGAGGAGAAAACTATCAGTTATTTATCCCTTTCAACGGACTTATCAAACGCCCTGAAGACTCTGTTTATAACGGCTTTATTAATATATTTCTAACGACGTCTAATGAAAATAAAGGTATTGTTCTTTTGGACAAAAACTTTACATGGGAATGGGCAGATAGTATAAAGATAGAAGAAAAAATATATCCGACAAAAGAACATGTAACTTCAATGTATGGAAATAACTTTCTTAAGAGTTTTGAGATAAAATCAAAATATTCAGGAGGATATTATATTGTGGATGTTAAAATTCCAAAAGTTCAGACACCTATGGGAAAATATGATATTGGAGCCGAATTTTATAGGTTTATTGACTCGAAGAACACGGCAGTTGAGAAGATAGGAGAAGCTTTTAAAACATGTACAATAGAATAATAATGAAGAATATTTGTCAGATGATTATTAATATAAACATATAAAGTTAAATATACTTCAACCTTACAAAACTCTACTTCAGCAACTCAATCTGTGCGAGGCATGCAGTTAGGGCATGTTCGACTCGTAACGTCCAATCGCCGAGTTTGAATTTGTCGAAACCAAGAGAAGTCATCATCTCCGTCTCAAATGGAACCCATCCGCCTTCAGGACCAATAGCAACAAGCAGGTGCTTATCTTTTTTACCTAAGACATTAACAAGTGTTTGCTCAACATCTAAGTCAGGCAACAAACAAACAGGTTTCTCGTCTCGATCTTTATAAAACTGGCACCGCCAGTCTTGTATAAAAGGATTGAATTTGTCATGAATCGAAACATTAGGCATCTGAGTTCTCTTACCTTGTTGGAGTCCGTCGATAAGATGTCTTTGTAATTGTTCTTCTTCCAAAACAACCGAATGAAAAAATGATTTCTCGACCCGATTACTTTTTATAAAAAAGATATTTCGTACTCCCATCATTGCTGATGTAAACAAAACTTTTTTAATTGTCTGTGGACGAGGGAGAGCGACGATTATGTCGATGGTAATGTTGTCTGATGTAGATTCTTCAAGCTGTAGATTAGATAAGACGACTTTATCTTTTGAAATTGAAGTTATCGAGGCTACGCCACTTTTACCATTGAGGATACCGATTTCGAGAATGTCATTAACATCAGATTTTAAAACTGCACGGATATGTTCGGCACGAAAGCCTGACAGATGATAGGAACCATCATCTTGTTTTTCATTCTCAAATAAAATTATAATATTCATCTGAAACGTACAACAGATTTATGTCGTGAACCAATGAGGTGCAAGTCGTTCGGTAATGTCAACAATTTCCTGATCTTGTTGGTTTAGAGCACCACGTTCTATCAGCCCTTTGACCGCTTGATGCAGAACAAACATTTGATGACGGACAGGAATAAGAGCAGGGTAGTATTCATTGTTGAAGAATAGATGATACCGTTCTCGAGCAACTTCATCATCAAGCATTGCACCGATAGCAGATTCAAGTTTGTCACCTGTTAAGCTATTTAACTGTTCTTTTGGAGAGAGCATTTTTTGGAGCGATGATTCAAGAGAATCTTTCCCTTTAAATGTCATATCCCAACATTGTACAACACCGAGTGAATTGACTGTGAGCACAGAAACTTTAACTTCGTTTTTATCTTTATTGGCATCAACGCCTTTGATAAATGGCAGATAGAAATTATCGGTAATCGCACCAAAGGCAGCGATACCTCCAGCAAATGGGTCGTCGACGATATCTTCAATAGTAAAATAAGGTTTCCGTTCAAAACGAGCATCTTGGATTTGCATAAATTCTTCTTCAGTGAAATGGAACCGATTTTTCCAAAGTTCATCAGCTGTACAACCTTCGCGAGTTAGTGATGACTGCGATGTTAACATGCCGAGTGCTTGCCCACCACGCCATACGAGAGGAAGTGCCCCAACAGCCCATTCAGCAGAACCACCGATTTCACCAATCATTGTATCGAGACCTCGTTTGTCTGGGAATTGTAATCCTTTAAGACCTAAGAGAATCCCTGGCATAAGATCACCATCTATATCAAATGGTGTCGATACTCCCGCAGCATTAAGAGCATCCATTGCAGGATGATGCCTTGGGCGGTCCAAGAAAAATGTACTGAGTTCAGAAAGGTTTTTCATGCCATAGGATTTTGCCATAATTTCCGCCGACTCAATAACATCAACTTCACGAGGATTAAATTTTTCAAAATATGAACCTGACAACCAGCGTTGGACATAGATGTCTGGTAAATGTCGTTTGATATTTGCTTCTGTGACAAATAGAGCTGTAAATGATGAATGTGTTCCTGTTATGGATTTTGTCGTACCGTCGATTACATCGTTCCCCATCGAAAGCAAGGTAACATTTGTTGGCATGTTGAGTCCGTATTGGGCTCGGTGTTCTTCTTTTCCAAATACAGCACCAACCGCAATAGTCGGGTTACCGCCCGCTTCTTTACCAGGTTTCATTCTGGCACCTTCGGTGATTGCTGACTCGATTAATACATCCTCACCCATTGGGAGAGTTTTTGTCGTCGTCTGTAAAACTTCTGCCATTACTTGTGCAGCAGTACGGTCATTGGCTCGTTTTAATTTATTTTTTAATTTGTTGTCATGCTGTTCAACGGGATAGTCGTGAAGTTTGCCACGCCCTTTCATACCAACTGCGATTGCGGAGAATGCCGCCGAAAGTATAACCGACTGCCTGAGCTGACGGTTACGCAATGCACCAAGATTTGACTTATTATTTATTTCATCTGCTAAGGTAATGATAGAACATGAAGTAAGCTGGAGGTTATAACTTTTTAAGACCGACATATGTCGATGGTTAAATTCAATGATTCTATCTTCGTTGAGCGAAAATTCTTTTTTCTGACCAGTGTATTTTAAACGTTCATCAGCAATATTAAATCTAAGGTTTTGTGACATAGAATACCCGTATTATCTATCTTTATTTAGAAGATTATTGGTTTATTGTTATCGTAAATAGTAAGATGTAAACTGAAATTATTCAAGTGTTTATTTCAGAATTGCATGATTTTGAAGCCTGAAACGCTTGCCAATGAATCTTGAGTCGCTTATTTTACTATATATGGGCTAAATAAGGAGTCATTATGTCAAGAATGTCATCAATATGTTCTTTTTTTCTGATACTATTCATCGTTTCAAACAGTTTTGCATTTGAATACAAGCTCGATTCACCTGAGATAATAGTCGCTTTTGAAAAAGCTGGCGACAATGCGGGCGAACTGCAAAAAGTCATCGACCATTATACCGCATCTGGCGACAGCCTCAAACTTGAAGCGACGATGTTTCTGCTTGCCAATATGGAACAGCATAGCTATGCGACATACCGATGGTTTGATACAGCTAACGTTGATATAACAATTGATGTGCTGGCGTATCCGAGTTATGATTCTCTGAAAATAGGGATGAGTGAAATTGAAAAAATACGGGGTGAGCTTGATTATGAAAAAGATACTCTACTATATGATTTAGAACATATCACATCTGAGTTCCTGATTAACCAGATTGACTATGCATTTTTAGCGTGGCAAGAAAAACCATGGGCGAAGAATTTTGATTTTACAAAGTTTTGTAGATATATCCTGCCATATCGTGGCTCTAATGAACCGCTTGAAGAGTGGCGGAAGTATTTTTATGAGAAGTATGCATATATTTCTGACAGTATGGAGAATAAATCAAACCCGCTTGAGGCAGCCGCTCTAATCAACGACGATATCAAAACATGGTTTGGTTTTGACCCTCGTTTTTATCGACACCCGACCGACCAAGGTCTTTCCGAAATGATTGAAAACAAACTTGGGCGATGCGAAGATATGACCAACATCACAATTTACGCTATGCGTGCCAATGGGCTGGCGGTGACCTCGGACTATACGCCGTACTGGGCAAACAGCGGAAACAACCATGCTTGGAATGCAATCGTTACAGCCGATGGAGAGGTGATACCATTTATGGGAGCCCAAGCATCACCAGGGAACTATAAATTGTCGGGCAAGGTCGGCAAAGTTTATCGCAAAACATATGACCAGCAAAAAGATAATTTAGTTTTTCAAGTACCCGAAGGAACTGAAATCCCACCATGGCTCAAAGGCAAAAACTATATGGATGTCACTGCTGATTACACGGATGTTGCCGATGTGGAGCTTATAATAGGGCAGATACAATTTAAGATAGATAGGTTTAAGCCATATCTTTGTGTTTTTAACTCAGGAGAGTGGAAAGCTATTCATTGGGGTAAACAAATTGGAGAAACTCTTAGTGAAGAAGCAATTTGGTCATTTACTAATATGGGAACGGATGTAGTTTATATTCCAGCAGTGTATTTAGGTAAAGAGGTTATCCCTTTAAGCGGATACTCTCCAATGCTTCTGAATAAAGATGGATCAATAGAATGGTTGTCAATTAACAAAAAGAAAAAGAAAAAATTAAAGTTACATTCAACGACAAAAAGAAAGTTAATAAAATCAACTGACGGAGCAATACAATCAAGTTTTGAAAACGGTAAAGTCTATGAATTATTTTATTGGGATAGTGATTCTGACAAATATCATACTATTACTTTTGAAAAAAAAACAGGCTGGAACTCTCTTGGAACACAAACCGCTGTTGATGACAAACCTTTAGTTTTTAAAGATGTCCCGACGGGTGGATTGTATTGGCTTGTTGTGGAAGGGTCGAATAAAGAAGAACGAATCTTCACTATCGACAAAGACGGCAATCAAGTCTGGTGGTAGATTTTTTGTAGGGAACTGGCATGCCTGTTCCGTTAAGATAATTTGAAGGATGAATTTAAAATGATACCTAATAACTTAAACGAATCGTTGAAAAAACTTGATTTCAAAAGAAAGCAATGGCAAATAAACATTGAAGTTGTCTTAGTGTTGTCGCTTCTTTTTCAAATCTATCTGATTTTTAATTATTGGAATGATCTCGCTGATACTATACCGACACATTTTAATCTACAGGGAGAAGCCGACGGGTATGGTGGGAAAAGCACTCTGATAATTTTTCCAATAGTTTCTTTTTTTCTCTATCTGCTTATGTCGTTGGCTCATCGGTTTCCACAAATGATAAATGTGCCATGGACGTTTACTGAAGAAAATTTAGAGCGGCAGATAAAACTGGTTTTTACTTTTCTTCTATTTCTTAAAAGTGAAATTATTTTTATGATGACATTTTTCTGTTATCAATCAATAGAGATAGCTCTTGGCAATGCGCAGTCATTAGGGTATACACCACTTGTTTTGGTTGGTGGAATTTTCGCTACTATTATATGGTATTTTAAAAAAGGGTATTCGATTCGCTGAGCTACCGTAGGGAACTGGCATGCCTGTTCCTAATAGAGGTTGGGGCATGCCCCAACCCTACAAACGGATTCGTAAGGTCGTTTTATAAAACGCCCTTTTTCATACAACCCAACAACTTACATCCTCTTTCAAAATATAAATCCATATTACTAAACAAAATTTGGAAGAAAGCCGTCTTTATATTGTAATCCCCTCGATAGTTAAATTATAACCCTTTTATGGGAGGTGGATTATGCGCCTAAAAAAAATTATTCCAATTCTAATTCTTCTCACTCTTCTTCTTATTGCAAACGCCATGATTGATGCTGGTTCGCCAGAAACAGGACAGATTCAAGGAACCTTGACAGATGTTAAATCTGGTGATCCTATTATCGGGGCATCTATATTAGTAGTAGGAACCTCAATGGGAGCTACGTCTGATTTTGATGGGAAGTATCTTATCAAACGTCTAAAGCCTGGTAGCTATACCTTGCGGATTTCTCATTTAGAATATAAAACAGGAGAAGTGCAACTGGTTGTTGTTACCTCTGATTCTTCTACAACAATTTCTTTACAGTTGACAAAAAAAAATTCTGAATTAGATAAGACAATTTCTGTTATAGGGAGTATTAACAAGCTGGGGATGACTGAAGTAGGTAATCAAGTTATTCTCGGGCGTGAACAAATCGAAACTGCACCTGTCACAACAGTAGATGAACTCTTAGCTGCTGTTTCAGAAGTTGTAGCTAATAACAAAGGAGAAGTTTATATTCGCGGTGGCAGAAATGGCTCTAAAAAATTACCTCATCCATCAGAATTTTCTATGCAAAAACGCAATACCACAATGAATTGCATGGTTCCTCCTCCAATGCCTGCACATGGTGGTAATGCGATTGTCAACGGCGAGGCATACGACGCTATGTTTTTTGAGAACTATGGAGTCAATCCATTTGTTGACACCGAAGATGACCATCTTTCGACCTTTGCAATCGACGTTGATGATGCCTCGTATGTGATGGCTCGCTCATATCTCAATCGTGGTTCTCTGCCTCCAAACGATGCTATCCGCACTGAAGAGTTCGTCAACCATTTTGATTACAACTACGCACCACCTCGCAATCGTCCATTCAATATTCATTTTGAGGGAGCTCCATCACAGTTTGGAACTAACTCGCAACTGCTTAAAATAGGAATCAAAGGTAAAGAGATAGCCAAAGAACATCGCAAAGATGCCAACTTGGTTTTTGTCGTTGATATTTCAGGTTCGATGGGCTCAGGGAACCGTTTGGGCTTGGTGAAAAAAGCGTTACGGATGCTTGTTGATGAACTCAATCAAAACGATAGAGTCGGAATTATCGTCTATGGTTCTTACGCTGAAGTTCGACTGCAGCTAACATCTATTCGAAACAAGCAGAGTATCATCAGAGCAATAGAAGCGCTCAATACTGCTGGTGCAACAATTGCCGAAGCAGGGATTATGCTTGGCTATAAAATGGCACAACAAAATTTTGATAAACGAAAAATCAATCGGATTATACTTTGTTCCGATGGTGTTGCCAATGTCGGTCAAACAGGTGCCGATCAGATTTTAAAACAGATTAAATCGTATGCCGACCAAGGTATTACTCTTTCAACAATTGGTTTTGGTATGGGCAACTATAATGACATCATGATGGAAAAACTCGGCAACAAAGGGAATGGTTCCTATGCTTATGTCGACGATATCAATGAAGCCCATCGGATATTTGTTGAGAACCTAACAGGGAACTTGCAAGTGATTGCTCGTGATGTAAAAATACAAGTTGACTTTAATCCGCAGGTTGTGCGGTCGTATCGTTTGCTTGGTTATGAGAACCGTGATGTCGCCGATAATAAATTTCGTGATGACAAAGAAGATGGTGGCGAGATTGGTGCGGGGCATGAAGTGACTGCACTCTATGAAATCAAGTATGTCAAAGATGCTAAGTCTGACTATGTTGGTACGGTCTATGTCCGTTATAAAGATGATAGCGGTGAAGAAGTCTCTGAGATAAATCGTGGGATTCAAAAATCGATGTTCCATAGAGAATTTGAAAGAGCATCGTATGAGTTTAGACTAGCAACAGTTGCGGCAGAATATGCGGAAGTTCTTCGTAAATCTTACTGGGCAAAAGATTCTGAACCGCAGAAATTGCTTAGCGTAGCCGCAGAACTATTGGGTGAACATCATACTGACGAACTCATCGAACTGATCAGCATGATCGCCAAAACAAACCGCTTCGAAGAGAACTTAGCACAGAGATAGTGTTAGCGTAGGGGCGAACCTGTGTGTTCGCCCCTACACATAACAATATATTTAGCTTCCTCAAACCATCCCCGACTTGATCGGGGAACCAGTAGTTTTATTCAATCCGTAGGTCGTGTTCCAAGCGTTCGCCTTGGCGAATGCAGAACCCGACAATTATTTGTAGGGCATGTTGGGGCGTTACATGTAACGCCCTTATAATAACCAGTAGGCGAGGTCTTTCCGAGACCTGACTATTTATATAATACATAGTGAAACAGCCTTCAGGTTGTCCACAATTTGAAGAGCAACTTTTTTACTGTAATCTCTTAGGTGTTTTTCACTTACAGCAAATTGGGGTTGTTTTACGAAATTTGAGTTTTTTCACGACCTCCTTTATTCCTTGATTATGTGCATGGCAGACGTCCCCGTCTGCCAACAGAACTATTAATAATCTCATTGGTAAAATAATTAATAGCATATATAGGAATGATTAAAAAGAAACTGCGTTGATTGTGTAAGGAAAGTGTCGAAGTGTTACTATTCCCACCGCAAGGGGCTTGTTGAAAAACCTCTACTTTGGAACATACTTCGACTCCGCTCAGTATGACAGATTGTAAGTTGTTGTCTTTCAAGTCACCCTGAGCGGAGTCGAAGGGTCTTGAAAGACTGTTTGGACTTTTTCAACAAGCCCCAAGCGGTGGGGCACCCGGCAGATCTTTCCGAGACCTGACTAATATTAAAGTTGGTGTTTATTATGAAACTATTGTACTTTATTAAAAATGAAACGAATTGGTGGACATAATTAATATTTTTGACAAACGAATTGTTCTAATTGTCATTATACTATGTGCAATATTTTCATTTAACGCTTGTAGTTGGATGCAAAGAGGAAAATACCCCGAAGAATGTTCTAATTTTGATACGTATAAAAAACTATGCACAAGTGTTAATATGCCTTACACAGTTCAAGAAAGTATATTTCTCGATAGTGCTTTAAGTGAATTTGCAAATTTTGAATACGATACTGATTCTTTAGAGGTCGAGTTTTTAGAAGATAGCTTAGCGTATTGGATCCAACTTTTACCAGTGTTTCCAGCAGATACATTACGTGATGATGGAGTCATAATTGCCCATTGTTACTTTAGGCTACTTGTTAAAATGCGTAAACTTGATAATAAAATATTATTGAGATGCTGCAATTAAACGTATACTGGATTCCCAATCAAGTTGGGAATGACATTTCAAGAATACTTATTTTCATTTTCTCTACACACTCTAAGTAAAATTATAACTCCCTCTATTTTATATGATGCTGAAAATTTTATTTCAAAACAGTTTTGTTTCATTGGCAGACGAGGGCGTCTGCCATGCAGACTATAGTAATGCCTGAACCTTGATGAGGGATATGCAAAAAAGTTAAATTTGACAAAACAAAGCCAATTAGCTGTAAGGCATAGAGGGTGAAGAGATTATAGGGAAAATTTGAAATGACGAGCTTATACATAAAAAGGCAGGTCTCAAAAGCGAGACCTGCCCTACAAAAATTATTTGACCATACTTCTACAAGCTCAGGGTGACATGATAGTCAAATTTTACAAGAACCGTTTGAAGAATTTCAATATCCCTTGGTCCCAGCCGACCATGTGAGTTATTCCCGCTTCACGGTGTTTCAGTTCTTCTTTATGTTCAAGATACCACGTATGTGATGTGATGAGTGCATCTTTGTTTGAGAATTTTGATTTCCAACCAAGTCTCTTTTCAATTTTTTCTGTTGAGACATAGGAATCTTTATCTGCGGTTCCATAGACCCATTTATAAAGAGGCGAGACTTTTATCATTTCAAAAAATGCTAAAGCAGGTTTAACAATTATTGCAGGAGTCGGCATCACTTTGGCACCGTTGCCTGAATAATCACACAAGGCACCAACGTCGTTTCTCACTTCATCAAATACTTGTGAACCAACATTAAATGTATCGTTGACATCTTCGGCAGGACATGATGCCGCCAAAGAAATTGCTTCAATTAAATCTGTAACTTCAAGCAGTTGATAGAGGTTGTCGCCTTTACCGATAATTGGAATTTTTTTACCACAGTCGACCCAATCGTACAAAATTTGGAAGACACCAAGCCGAGCAGTTCCGATAAATGTTTTCGGACGAATGGTCGCGATACACATCCCTTTTTCACGGAACTCCTGACAAACATGTTCGCCAGCGATTTTACTTTCGCCGTAAGCACCAACACCAACCATCGGGTCGGCTTCAACAAGGGGATGTTTGTCGGGCACACCATAGACAGCAGTTGAGCTGATAAATATAACCCGTTCGACATTGCATTTTTGAGCTTGTTCTAATGTATTGCGAACACCCTGAATATTTGTAGAATAGATTTCTTCATTTTTCCAAAGAGGAAGTGCCGCAGCACAATGTATGATAATGTCAATTTTGTTATCTTTGATAAGTTTGTACATACCGTCAGCATCACGAACATCCTGTTTGACCAAAAGCATGTCATCGGTATATTCATTTTCCATAAATGGAGCGATGTCATTGAGAACTAAAGCTGCCACTCCACGCTGAGGAAGGTTTTTTGCTAAGTGCAGACCTAAGAAACCTGCACCGCCTGTTATAAGAACTCGTTTATTTTGCAATTGTATGTCCTGATTAAAAGTTAAAAAAAACAGACCGCTAAAAACTAACGGTCTGTATAATATCTATAATATTTTGAAATTGTCAAGACCAGTAAAATAAAAAGTCAGAAGCACAGGGCTTCTGACCTACAAATTAATATAAATTGTCAAGACTACTTATACAGCTTTTGAAAAACTGATATTCCAGGATTAAACAGCCTACCTATTGATTCGTACTCGACAGTTGGAATAACTCGTCTACCGCCTGACCAGCGTGTAATCTGTTCTTTCAATTCTTCTGAATCTTCAATAAGAATTTCTTTGAACGGAATTTTTTGCGAGTTCATCCACATTTTGAGTTGAGTGCAATCACCACACCATGTTGTCGAATAAATGGTCGCTTCAGGGAGTTTTTGTTTTTCAGGGCTTTCAGAAAAAAGTTTTTCAAGTAATTCAATATTTGGGTTTTGAAGTATAGCCCTGATTTTCATATCTCCGATTCGGAGTATTGGAAAGGGATTGTCAGAATGTTCGACCAATCCACTGACCAGTTCGATGTCTGAACTTTGCGTATCTAAATTGACAAGTTCGGGTTCTAATTCAAAAACTTGCATCTGTTTGTGTAATTTTTCTGCCTGTTGTATTTGAGCAGAATAAAAGTATATGTATAGTTTTTCATTTTTCATAGTTTCTGTAACTCATTTAACAGATTAATGTTCCTGATTAAATTCATTTGCAGACTGGTTGTTTGAGCTTTCAAATCTTGTCCCGAATCCTGGACCATACATGAGAGCGTTTACAAACATCTGTCTGGTACCATAAAAATATGCCCGACTGTTTGGGTCGCCTGCAAAAAGAATAATCTGTCCTTTGCCGTGCGATTCTGTTGTTGCGTATCCGGTGCCTTTCCAACGTTCTTGTGCTTCTGGCCAGAGAAGTCCTGAGAGACGAAGGTCTGATTTTTTAGAACTCAAACGAGCGGCGACTTTTACAGGTGGTTTTGCCATGAGGGCATACGAAGTATAGAGTTGTGCTGGAAGAGTCTTACCCAGACCAAAAGTGAGGAAATTATCTTTATCAAGATTTAGTTTTAAGAATGCACCGCGAGGTAAAAATTTTCGTTGCCATTCATCAAGCTCGGTTGCGTCATTTTTTGGTGCTGATTTTTTCTTGTCATCTTCTTTTTTTACTATGGCTTCATCGGTTGGATGATAGAGAGCCATTGTATCGACAGTTGGTGATTCTGCACGCATTGCTTTATCAAGAATTTTATCGTATGATGCTAAATCGGTTAAGACTTGTCGTTTGAGTTTTACTTGTGAAAGTCCTGTTGAACTATCTGCTGCCCATACCGCAGAACCTCCAACAGCAATTAGAGTTCCGCCATCTGATACCCATTTATCAATTTTGTTTTTTCCACTTTTACCTAAGATACCACCAATAGAGTTTCCCCATGATGATGCCATAATGAGAACATTATATTGAGAAAGATCGGTATATGATAAGTTTGCTGCATTGATTAATGAATGAGGCATCTTTAGTTCTTTGTCAATGGTGAACCAGAGAGAACCAAATGATGTGTTACTGACACCGTTACCGCTGAGCAGAGCAATCTTTGGTTGAGTGAGCAGTTTGTAAGTACCAGCACCAAGTAGAGAACCTGCTGAAGAGAAACCAGTATTAACGCCGTTGATAGTGATGCCGATTTGTTTGGCGAGGGTCTTTAGTTTGGATGAGAGGTTTTTGTCGTTACCTCTTGTGCGGATGACAAGCGAACCCGCCTTGTATTTGTTACCTTCTAAAGTGAACTCTTTTTCTGAACCATAGACGACGATTTTGTTTTCAAAGAGAAGGTTGAGCAGTTGATATGTTTTTTCACCTTCCATGTTTACAATAAATCCAAACTGTGCATTCGGTCTTTTTAGTTCACCTGTTGAAAGAGTTGTAGATTTAACAATTCTGGTTGCGACTTTAATTTGCGATTTAGTTTCATAAGCGTCAAGGTTGTAGGCAAGGGGTGCAGACCATGAGGTAACTTCATACATCTTAGAACCAGAATATTTTTCAATTTCGCGACGTTCTTCATTTAAGAATTCCAATTTAAAATGCGGGTCAAATTCTAAAATCGCTTTTGCCAAAGCACCATGTGCTTGGGTGGTATGGATGATAAAGGTCCCTTGAGGGAATTTTTTTGATTTATGTTTTACACCATAGATGTCTGTTGATTGTGAAACAGTAAAGTTGGTGATTGCTTCTTCGATAATTATATCTTGTTGTGCCAAAGATGAGATAAAACGGTTCATTTTGATTTCGTCACCATCTGAAACAAATAAAAAGGCGATGTTAGATTTTTTACCATCTGTGACAATCTGTTTTCTTGTCCTGCTATAGTCTTTTAATATCTCAACTCTGTTATTAGCAAGGGAAAATAGATTTGACAAAGAGGATGTAAACTGATGGTTGACCGATTCATGGTAGCTGAGCAAGTAACCATCTCTTTGTTTTACCATCGTACCATCGACTCCAGCTTGTTCGTAGAGGATACCGATAGTTCCCGTAAAGGTCGGCCATGCCGAGCCATAGCCAGGGTACCATTGTTCGTGCCATTCTTCTATATAGTATGGCCAGCCATTTTTGTCAAAGGCAGCACCTTGGTCTTTTGAAAAGATGTCCCACCATTTGTAAATGTTTTTTGGTGTATTGTAGTTGATAGGCTGACGTGGGGGTGTAAAGAGATAGGTTGCATTGGTTCCCATTTCGTGGGCGTCGACAACAAGTTGCGGATGCCAGTCTAAAATTGTGCGTGTACGTTTGATAGTTTCAGGTTGAGTAAGGAAAATCCAGTCACGATTTAAATCAAAAAGATAATGGTTTCCACGACCCCATGGCCAGACACCTTGATGTTGCTGGGCACGTCGGTCATAGTTGGGGACAGATGAGCGGTAGCTTGTAAGCATCGAAAGATAGCGTTCGCGTCCATCTGGGTTTTCACTTGGATCGATGATGATTAGAACGTTTTCAAGAAGATGTATGGTTGCTGAGTCGGTTCCAGCGGTCAGTTGATAGACAAGTTGTATGCCCGCATCAACGCCAGAGATTTCATCGCCATGAATAGAGTAGCCGAGCCATGCCACGGCTGGCATAGATTGGGTATAAGACTCTAACTCTTTAGAACCATTTAGTTTTTTGGGATTAGCAAGTGTAGAAGTAAACTTTTTGATTTCATTTAGTCGAGCTATATTTTCAGGTGTGGATATAAATATATTATAAAGTGGTCGTCCTTCATGTGAGAAGCCAATTTGTTCTACATGCATACGGTCGGACTGTTTGTCGAGCATCGTAATGTATGCAATCAGATTATGATATCTTTGTGGCCAAAAGCCAATTGGCTCTGGGAAAAAATCATCTGGCTTGGTGATGGCATTGTTGTAAGTACCATTTGGATAAAATGGGACGGTGTCAATAGAATTGGCAAAATTTTGCGAGTATGATGGATTGACCGATGCGTTGATTTCGCTTACTGAGAAGAGTAAAAAAAATAGCATGATCATGAGTGAGGTTTTCTTGAACATATTAACTCCTATTATTGAGAATAATAATGTAAGTCTCAAATAAATAGAACAGAGTATGGATTGTAAAGTAGATTTCGGAATTAAATTATCAAAGTGATTATGACCGACTAATCGGTTTCATCGGAAAACGATACTTCAGACTCGGGATGTAGTTTATATTCAAATATCGTAATCAATGTCACAAAGACAGCGGCGATCAATGGACCAAGGACAACGCCAAGAAGACCAAACAAAAATACGCCACCCATCAGAGCAAAAAACAAAAGAAGGGGATGCATGCACGCTTTACCCGCAATGAGAAGAGGGCGGACAACATTGTCAACCTGACTAATGACGAGTGAACCAATTACAATAATTACAAGACCTTTGATATAGGCACCGCCAATAATGAGTATCAGACCAGCAGGGATAAATATGATAAAGGCTCCGACAAACGGAATAATTGACAAAAATGCCATGACTGCCCCCCAGAAAACAGCCGATGGGATTCCTACAATCGCAAACATAATTCCACCTAAGAGACCTTGAAGCAATGCAACGGTCAGACCACCGTACATGGTAGCTTGGATAACATCGCGTAGTTGATTAAACGTAACATTTACTTGATTGGGAGTCAGAGGCATTAGTCGTCGTAGTTTGTGAATTAACATTTCACCGTCGGTGAAGAAATAGTACATAGTAAAAATCATAAGGGCGAAGTAGAAAAACAGACGACTTACATTGGCAATAATCCAACTTGTTTGATTTAATATGACTGCAGATGTACTTTGGACAGCATCTTTAATAATTTGTTCGGTTTCTAAATTCGAGAAATCATAATATCCCTGAAGTTTTTCTTTTATCGAATCAAGCCAGGGAAGGTTGATAGATAAGAATGTGTCTAATTCTCCAGCCTTAATCATTTCATTGACTTTTGCAACAGCAGTAATCGCTTCACCTACGAGAGCACCAAACAAGTATGCGATTGGTCCAATTATTAAAACTATTATAAGTAAGCACATTGTAATTGAAGTGAGCGTTTTGGATTTAAATTTAACCAATAACTTTTCATAAAGGGGAAAAAAGATAATCGCAAAGACTGCCGCCCAACAGATAGGTGCAAAAAACGGAATAACTAATTGATAGAAGAGATAGAAGAAGATCGATGTGATGAGAAAAAACAATGTGACTAATATATATTCGCGTTTCATTTGAACTCCAAAAACGATTTATAAACCAAATGCTGTTGATGTGTTTTTAAAAATGTGACATATTTCACTCTTTTATTCAACAAAAATAAAAAAAAACAAAAATAAAATTTATCGATAATTTCTGTATTTTAGAGCTTCTAAAAGAAACTATCTCCCAAATGAAAAATTTAATTTAATAACCGAGGTTGAGTAGTCGGGGATGGTGTAACCATCTATGGTATATGTTGTTATAGCTAAGTTTCTGACAGTTCGTTGTATGCTTCTAAGAAGTTGTTTATGGATATTTTGACACAATTTGTAGTTAATTTATTTCCTGTGCAAAAATTGCACATCATAGACTTTATCCCTCTTTTTCAAAAATTTAAACTATTGGTATTAAGGATTTTATGAAATGTCCGAAGAATAAGGTAAGCAACTTTAAGAAAACTGCGGAAAGATTATGCCATAGTCTTATCCGCAAAATGTAACTTGTCAAACAAGGAGTAACATATGGCTATTCGTAAAACAAAAACAAGACGCGCATCAACAACACGTAAACCAGCAACTCGCAAAGCTGCTACACGTAAATCATCAACACGCAAAGTTTCTCGTCCTTGGACAAGAGCTGAAATGTCATTCATGCGTAAATATTATCGCAAGTTTGAAACTGCATGGTGTGCACGTCAATTAGGTCGTACAGTTTATTCAGTACGTTACAAAGCTGTTGATTTATCTTTGAAAAAAGCATCTCCATCTGTATGGAGAGGTAACAAAGGTCCAGCAAATGCATATAAAGCATTTGGTAAAACTTCACGTCCAACAGCTCGCAAAGCTGCTACACGTCGTTCTGCTTCTAAAGGTCGTTCTTACAAAGCTACATCTAAAAAAAGAACTCCTCGCAAAGCAACTGCTACACGTAAAACAACACGTAAAGCAACATCTACACGTAAAAGAACTACACGTCGCTAAGACATTAAATTTTCGTTAAATTATTTTTAACGAATTTTTTAGTTATAGACCCGCATTCATTTGGATGCGGGTTTTTTTGTGGCTTGGATTATAAAAAAGGAACAGGCAAGCCAGTTCCCTACATAATTGCGACGAACTTACCCATCTGTACTTCACCGTCAGGAAACTCAACTGTCCGATAATATAACCCAGATACAATCATCTGCGTATTCCGAGTTATCAAATCCCACCTATGATGCGAATTGGTTGGGTCACCTACTGGAATGTTGTGTGATAGATGACGTATTAAGTCTCCATCTAACGAAAATATCTTTATCTCGCACTTCGGTGGAAGGTTGGCGAAGTTTAGTTCTCGTACCCGATAGTCGGGTCGGTCCTCTTCGGTACGTCCTTCATAACCCAACTTACGATAATCACCATTGATTTTATATGGATTTGGGTAAATATAGACTTGCTTTCGTTCGCCTGAATTGTCATCAGCGTGCAAAAGCGGATACGCTTCTTGGATGCCGAGAACTTTGGATGTTTCAAGTGCTTTGAGTCCTGATTTTGGGGAACCAAAATCAAAAGCGGTAACATTGACCCAATAGCTAACTGTCGGTAAAAGATTTTCGATAAAATATTCATATTCAAAAAATTTAAAATACCCATCATCGGTATAGTCAGAATCAAGTAACGAATCAATATGAACAAGTCGAGGGTCACGAGAGTTTGGGTATACTTTTGTGATAGCCGATTGCTCTGCATTAAAAGCATGCTTCTCAAAAAAGATAAGTGAGTCACCAATGAAAAGTGGTTCTGAACGTGAGTTAGAAAGAGGGTCAAACAAACTATCGTTACAACTATCAGCGTAAGAGCATCGGATTTCGTTGAGAGTAAGCGGAATATCCTGTACGATGTATCGCTTGACTCCGAAGTCATATACAAATTTGTCATAGTTGTCTTTGTCGTATGATGCTACAAGCGATAGCGATGTCTCTCGTTCATCCCGTCCAAAATAAATATTGTATCCTTCAAAATCAGCAATACGGGTAAAAATATCTTTTTCAGTTTCTGAGCGTGAACCGTTGAAACGTACATG
The DNA here is from genome assembly GCA_024280215.1 of Candidatus Zixiibacteriota bacterium. Lineage (GTDB taxonomy): Bacteria > Zixibacteria > MSB-5A5 > GN15 > FEB-12 > QQUK01. The sequence goes on along the minus strand of JAJRQO010000012.1, from coordinate 73,166 downwards.
TATGCCGTTGTGAGTCGCATCAAGCCAGACATACGGAGCAGGTGGAGGACCTGCTGCTTTCCAGTCGGGGATTCCATCGCCACGATACCAAAATGTATCGGTAACCGATGCCAGCCACTCGCCGTCTACGAACTGCGAATCTAAGACACAAATTTGGTAGAGTCCCGAGTCGCCGTCACCGTCGGTGTCGACTCCTGGGTTATCGTATATCCATCTTGCCCATTGGGCATTGGTGACAAGGTCTGAGAAATCGAGGTTGCGATAGTATTGCTTAGGATAGTTAGGCAGATTGTCGATGTTGTTTGGATCGGTGTGGAAGTTCTCGCCAGCAACGTATGCGAATGGAATCTTCAACACCCCACCCGGTGGTATATCGAACGGACCGATGGAGAGTGTTCCACCTAAGCCATTAGAAAGTTTATTCGTACCTTTTGAAACATCATCCGCAATTTCTTGGTCTGGGTATTGCCATACTGGATCAAACTGTCCAATAGAAGCAGTATATATTTGGTCATAGTCAATTTCATCATAAGAATTGTATGCATTTGAGTGTACATCACGATAATTTTCTTTTGTTTCAGGATGGAAATAAAAAGTACTCCAATTATATGATTTCTTCATAATCCTATTAAATCTTTTGTTTAAATGGTCTAAAAAGAATAGACCAGAAACAGATGTAGTGGACTTCATATACTCATCATTAATAAATTCTATTTTATCAGTAAACTCACCTTCAAACGGATCACCATCATTATCTGCACCCCACATTATGTTGAGGTCATCAATTTTATTACAGTCATTTAGAGGCTTTTTATATCTATAATATCCCGTTAAATCATCTAAATACATTTTATTGCTTCCGTTGTAATAACCAACCCCTATGCTGAGTCCTGTCGAAATATAAGCAGATTTAATTGTTTTATCTCCGATGTTCTTTATTTCAACATCAAAGAGAACAAAATCTTCAGCATATTCATATGACCATGCGTAAGATTTTTTTGTTATTTGAATATTTAAGGGCTTGGAGTAATAAAAACTTTCAGGATCAAGTAAGTTATCTACAAAAACAGATATGTAATCCTGCTCGGAAACAGCTTCTTCATAATAGAGACTATTTACATCTAATGTTGTACGATAGACAGTATTGGATATTGGAACATAGCTTAGACCAGCATATAAAGTATCATTGTCCACAATTCCTACAACACTCAACCAGCCTGATAACAAACTTACTTTATTTGAGGATTTTGGGTATTCAGCTCCAAATCTAAACACATATTTGTCTCTTAAACAGTCTCTTGTAGATTCTTCAGGGAAACTAAAATAAAAATCACGAACTCCTCCAAAAGATGGTATTATATTAGATTTTAAGACAAGCTTGCCGACATTGTGTACCGCATTACATTCTTGGTTTTCAACCTCGTCCGCATAAATTGATACAACAAAAATAAATAGTATAAAAAGATAGCCCAAAGTTTTTATTGCGTTCATGAATTACCCTCATCGTTTGTTCGCATAGTTAAGCATACATAGATATAAACGTACATGCAAGAGTTTTGTTTAATGAAGACTAAAATAATCCTTGACAATCGTTTTTTTTTTTTGTATTTTAAAAAGTAACAAAGACACCAATGTATAACTTCATCTATGTGACGGGAAAAACTTTTAAGCAAGATAGTCATACTGAACACCCTGCAGGGTGTGAGCGGAGTCGAAGTAAACTATCATTGGTCGGGAGGACATATGTCTATCAAGAAAATTTTGTTCGGAGTTATCATTTCTGTTTTGATTGTATCGGTTGCTTACGTCGTAGGTACAGAAGCGGGAGAGTATTTTCAAAAACAAAAACGTTTAGAAAAACGAAGTGGCAATACACAGTCTATACTTTCACAAATGAATGATTTAAAAGTTGGTGACAAACTCCAAGACTATGCCTTTGAAAATCTAAAGTTTGAATCGGTCATGTTACGACCACTTGTGCAACAAAAAACAATTTTGTTTTTTATTGAACCGAACTGTCCAGCATGTATTGAAGATATGGAACGACTTTCTACTCTTGTAAAAACTCAGCAGGGTGCATCACGGTTTATAATTATTTCATCAGGGAACCCTCGTCATCTGATGGATCTTCGTGATGACTATGCATTGAAGTCGCCGATATTGTATGACCATGAAAGAGGCTACTCATCAATCTTTGGAGTCTTTACTTATCCGTTTCATATTGTCATAGATAAAGAGATGCGAGTGATTGAAGTGATTGCAAGCCAACTTGAAGATGAAGATATTTTAGGCATTATAAATAATTGAATGTCAGGAAAGGGTTCCTGACATCGCATGAGATATTATTCTTCGTTTTTCAAGACCCTTCGACTCCGCTCAGGGTGACTTGAAAAAACAACGGAAAAATATCACGTGCGTGTTTTAACATAGGAAGTTAATTTAAACGCTTCAAGAGGAGGTGAATTATGAAGAAAAAAACATCAATCTTTTTTGCTCTACTATTTTTTGCTACCATGGCATTTAGTTTTGGTATAGCTTCAAAAGCTCATGCTGTTGAATGTTGTCCTATGCCATTTGAATGTCCAGGAGCAAGAGGTCATAAAGTGGATATTGGAGGAGGTCAATGGATATGTGTAAGGGATTATACACATGGTTGCGATCTTGCAGGTAATTGCTCATAGTTAAAGTTACCAATATAACATCGAAAGCACTCTCTGCAGGGAGTGTTTTTTTTATTCCTTTACTATTATTCCTACAAAACATGTGTAAATAATTAAATCAATCTCATACATGAAAGAAGAATTGAGAGAAGGTTTTTTACATGGACAAATTTACTACAAAAAATATGAGTAAAAATGGCTTTAAGCCATTTTTTAAGGCAAAGCCATTTTCCCATAATATCTTACGAACGAATGATTTACAGCAAATAAAAGTATAAAAAAACGACTAAAAAAAGATGTTATATATGCGACTGAACCCATTTTGAAAACATGAGATTGCCACGTTCGCTAAGGCGAACTCGCAATGACAGAAAAAAAGGCAGGTCTCGGAAAGCGAGACCTGCCCTACAAGTATATCTGGATTCCCAATCAAGTTGGGAATGACATTAGCAACTTACTTCGTTGCGAGGTAGAACTCGTTTACTTTATCCCAGTTGATAACATTGAAAAATGCCTGGATATAATCAGGACGACGGTTCTGATAATGCAAGTAATAGGCATGTTCCCAGACATCAAGACCAAGCACAGGTTTTTTGCCAATAGATAGAGGAGAATCTTGGTTGGCAGTTGACATGATTTCAAGTTTGCCACCATTGACAACTAACCATGCCCAACCCGAACCAAAACGAGTCGCACCAGCTTTTGCGAAGGCATCTTTAAATTTGTCAAATCCACCAAGTTCAGCGTTGATTGCATCGGCGATAGGACCCGCAAATGGGACATCCTTTTTCATGATTTCCCAAAACATTGCATGGTTGACATATCCGCCACCATTGTTTTGTACAGCTCCACGGATAGATTCGGGGACTGCATTTAAGTCAGTGATAAGTTCTTCGCCAGGTTTTGCTGCTAAATCAGGATGATCTGCCAAAGCATTATTGACGTTAGTGATATAGGCGTTGTGATGTTTAGTATGGTGAATCTCCATCGTTTTTGCGTCGATGTATGGTTCCAAAGCATCGTATGCATATGGTAGTTCTGGTAATGAATAAGCCATTGGGTGAATCCTTTCAATTTATAATTTCTGTTCTATTACTATTTTCAAACATTAATATAGTTTGTTTGTTCCCAATAAAAGTGTACAAATAGAGTTAATTGACCTTTTATTGAATTCTTATACAGATATATTACGTAATGAATGTAAAGACAAGCAAAAATAGGTAAAAAAGAGGAAAATAATCTATTTTTTCTTATGATTTCGGGAACCATTGCGTATTATGTGGTATTATAGTTTTAAGAAGATGAAATAATTGAAAGGAATTAAGAATTATGATGTCAAAATATGATCCTCAGATGGTCGGCTGGATGGAAAAAGAATTAGTCGACATTGGTGTAAAAGCATTAAAAACAGAATCAGATGTTGAAGCTTTTATGAAACAACCTGGTACATCGATGATTTTAGTAAACTCTGTTTGTGGGTGTGCCGCAGGTGGTGCAAGACCTGGAGTTGGCTTTGCTTTACAGAACAAAGTTATTCCAGATAATATTGCTACAGTTTTTGCGGGTGTTGATAAAGATGCAACAGCAAATGCACGTACATATTTTTCTGATGTACCACCATCGTCACCATCGGTTGCTGTACTCAAAGATGGACAGTTGGTGCATTTTATCCCTCGCCATGAAATCGAAGGGTTTGATTACGAACAGATTGCTGCAAAATTGACTCCATCATTTGATGAGCATTGTAAAGCAGAGGGTCCGTCGGTATCTGAAGAAGTGCTTAAAGAAGCTTTTAGTTCAGATGAACGGAACGGTAGATAAGAGTTAGCCCAACAAATTATGTTTCGTCAGTATCTGATGATGAAATCTATCAGATTTTTGTAGGTCAAGACCCCTGCGGTCTTGACTCTTCTATAAATAAGATCAGAAGCACAGGGCTTCTAACCTACTTTGCTTCGACTCCCTCTGGGTGACTTTCTATATAGATATAAACTGGCAGGTGTGTAACACATCTGTCAGTTTTTTATAATCCTAAAAATTGTATCGCGGCACCACATGCCACCAAGGAAATTCCCGCAAGAGCGGTTGACCAGCGATCTAATTTACCTATTGGAATCTTTTGTATACCAGCCATAAGAATCGCAACCGTTGCCATTATTGTAATAATTGTAGTAACACCAAAAACCAATGAAACCATTGTAATCCCTGTTATTCCCGCAACAGACCAAGATGATAGCATGAGAGGAATCAAAGATTCGCATGGGCCAAAAATAAATATGGTGAACAAAATCCAGGGAGTTAATTTTGAAACAGAATTTGTATGTGCGTGCATATGTTCAGTTTTGTGGTTATGCTCGTGAGTGTGTTCAGATTTGTTATTATGCAGATGTGCATGAGAGTGAGTTTTACCACGTAGAGCATTTTTAACTCCCCATATTGTAAAAGCAACCCCAACACCTATCAACAACCAAGCCGATAAAGAACCACGGAAATCCTGCCAGAATGCAAAACGGCTATCACCCCAATCTGAGGCAGCCATGCCGAGCCATGCAAGAAATGCTCCTATCATCAATGAACTTCCAACGTGACCTAAACCACAAAGAAAAGTTATAAAAGCTGTTTTTTTTCGTGACCAGTTTTGAGCCTTGGACATCATTATAAAAGGAATATAATGGTCTGGTCCTAAAATTGTATGTATGAAGCCGAGTGTTCCCGCTGTCCAGAGAAGGACGACGAGATTTCCCGATGCTAAAGCAGTTTGTAAATCAGTCATATATGTATAATAGAGTTAAATCTAAAAAGTTCAAGTAAGTTTTTAATAAAATACAATAAAACGACAACATTGTCTGTTATTGAGTGTGAAGTATTAAGTTTCGTGTGTGACTGTCGACAATATAGACATATTATATATACCAATAAATAGGAGAATATGAAGTTATTGTAAGGTACTAAAAAACTTAATCGATGTAAGGAGTAATTATATGATGGAATTTTTTGTAGCAATTTTGATTCTTTTAGGATTATATTTCGCTTTCAAAATCATTCACCATTTAATACAGGTCTTCAAATGTAGTTCCTCGCTTCTGTTTGTCATTGTTTTAATTCTGTTAGTAGCCGGTAAAAAAGAGTTACAATTACCATTTCAAACAAATGAAATAAAACCGATGATTGTTGAATCATTGGAAGATATTGAAATTCTGTTTTGGGAAATTTAATTACGCACAATAATTAAATTATGAGGGAAGGGTAAAACTCTTATAATGATTTCATATAAAAAACCTCGTCCAGATAATTCTGAGCGAGGTTTATTATATTCTATTACAATTTAATATTAAAAATCATTTTGTAAAATAATTCGATAGCGTGCTTTACCCGCATTGAGATGTTTGATAGCATCGTTTACTTTTGACATCGGAAAAAGTTCTGTTTGAGGGACAATATCATGATGTACACAAAACTCAAGCATCTTTTTGGTTGTCTCAGGCGAACCAAGAGGCGTTCCAGAGATAGAACGTTGTCTCATAATCAATGGAAACGCTCCAACAGGAATTGGTTCTAACACCGCTCCGACAAAATGAAGACGCCCTTTAGCTTTGAGAGCATTGATATAGAGAGCCCATTCAAGTGGTACATTGACAGTCACGAGTAAAAAGTCGAGAGAGTTTGCGATTTTTTCAAGGTCATTTTTATCGCGTGAATTGACAACAGCGTGTGCCCCCATTGTACGTGCTTCGTCGGCTTTGTTTTCTGATGATGTAAAGGCAGTGACATGGCATCCCCATTTGTTGAGAAATTGTATTGCCATATGTCCAAGCCCACCGATACCTACAACGCCGACTCGGTCGGTTGGTTTAACATCGTATTGTACAATTGGATTAAAGACCGTTATACCACCGCAAAAGAGTGGTCCTGTTTTTTCAAGCGGTAATGCATCAGGTATAGGAATCGCCCAACTGGAATGACAGCGAACTCTGTCAGCGAAGCCACCATGACGCCCCGCAATTGTCGACTCATTATTGAGACATAAATTATGGTCACCGTCCATACATGACTCACAAACCATACAACTTTTTGAGTACCACCCAAGTCCAATTTTTTGTCCGACTTTTAAGTGGGTGACTTTATCACCTAAGGCAACAATTTCGCCTGCTACTTCATGACCTGCTACTAATGGATATGCCGACATGCCCCATTCGTTGTCAAGCATCGAAATATCGGAATGACAAATACCGCAGAACTCAACTTTGATCTCAACATCTTCAGGTTGAATTTCGCCCAGTTCATATTCAAATTTTTCTAATTCTGCTCCAGCAGATTGTGCCGCGTATGCATGTACTTTGCTCATAACTACTCCTTAGTAGATAATAGATTTAATACGTACATGATAGAATATTATTGTAGAATGGTCAAGAAGTAGATTGGTTACATATAAATAAAAAAAGCTGTCAGGTTTCTGACAGCTTTAAAAATCCGAGAAAATAAAAGATACTTATAATTTTTGCAGACTGAAGTTTGATGTTCCGCTGTAATTTGTAAAGACAACCCGAATTTTCCAACTACCTGCGGTACCGACTGTGGTTGGTTCGTTGGCAGATGCGACTAAACCGTTGGTGTATACTTGTGATGAGTCAGCAGCAAATACTGTTATTGTCGCTGTACCTGCTGAGGTAGTTGTTGAATGATTGATTGTTGCTTGAGTTCCGGTGTTTTCCCAATTGTATTCAACAGTTGTTGTAATATTTTCACCGTTAGTGATTTGAAATGAAAATGCATCAATATTATTGACAATTTCTGGGGAGAAATTTGCAAGCGGTGCTGATGGTGGAGTAGAACTTGAACAACCAATTGCCAAAAGAGCAACGACAAGGTAAAAGCTTAATATGCTTTTTGTTTTTAACATAAGTTTCCTCGATTTAATAATTATAATAATTTCTAATACTCGGTGGAAGTATCAATCATTATTAAAACTATCGGGATTATATCTGATGAAATTGAGTAAGGTTTTGCAAAATGCTGAGCAAATTTTGAACAGTAATTGTGATTGTTAAAGAGTTTCTAAAGGATTATTGAGCTTATTCATTAATTTTTGATTCCAAGCCATATTGATAGCAAATAAAAAGGCCATAATGTACCCATCTTGCCCCCATGTCCATGCCCGCATGTAGAGAATGGTTATCGAGAAGACAATGATGGCAATGAAAATTGCACCAGTAATTTGGTTCTCTTCAGAGGATAGTTTCATTTTAAATGAATGAAAAGCAGTTTTAAGATTTATAACGGTTATTGCTATTAAACTGAGAGTGCCAAAAATACCAGTTTCTGCCAAGTAGTTTAGTATGACGTTGTGGGTTGACATACCACCTATATAATACCAAACAGGGATGAATCGTAATTCAGGATAGATTTGATCTATAATTTTAAAATTACCAATTCCAATCCCCACCAATGGGTTACCGATGAATGCTTTAATCGCTGCTGTCCACAAAACAATACGGAGATAGACCGTTCCTTTGGGATTGCTTAAGGCGTCAAAAAACATTTCGAATCGTCCGAAGGAGTCTTTGAAAAGTGTATCTTTGAAAATAAAGCCAACGACAACAACAAGTGAGAGGGAGATTAGTAATTTAGAAAGTTGTTTTCTGTACTGTACTTTTTTTGTACCGCCCATTTTTTTGTAAGCAAAATATAAAAGCAGAGGCGTTGCGATTACTACCGCAAGCATCGGAGCTCTTGATTGAGTTGCAAGGAGTGCTATCAAAATTGTGGTTGTGATGAGGGCGTATTTTAATTTTTCATTTGTTGTTTCTGCCCAGATAAAAAATGCAAATGTCATTGGGATTGCTGTCATTGCATACGGTTCAAAGGCGAGCCATGCGGGACCGAAGATTCGTGCTTTTCCTCCAGCAATCAGAAATAGAATACAGTTTAAAACCGACAGTGCAAAAACATGGTAGATATAGAAAAGGATTATTTTTCGAAAATTAAATCTTGGAATATATATAGTCATCGCTTTGTAAGCGATATAGATGGTGACGATGCGAAAAGTCGGGACAATCGAGTAGGATTTATTATAGGCAAAAACTGCCGATATAATTGTTGCAACAATAAGAACTATAAATGGTAAATCAAGTTTGGTCTTGGTTGCGTAGGTATGGCAATGCAGGAGATGGTCTAAAATAACAGCAGCGACAAAAACTGCAAAGCAAATATCATATGGGTGCAGAGCAAACCGTCCAATGAAAGTCGGATAGTAAATTGAGATTGATAAGAGAAAGAGATAAAAACTCGCCCTTGGGAATAAGGCAATTGAACTAACAAATAGTCCACCAATATAGATAACGAGAATATTAATTCTTCCTGTGGATACCAAAAATATCGCTGGAATGGCAAGTATGATTACTATCAACCAGAGAATATGCGGTATTTTTGTTTTATCGAGTGTTCTTGTTATGTCCATCATTTTTAACTTTTATAAAGTTCATCTGAGAACACATTATATTATGAAGAGAACAATTATGCAAGTAACAGGATATATCTTAGTCATAACCTATTGTTCGTTTAAACCCCAATCATACGAGAGATAGCCGACTTTGAATTTGCCGTGTTGCAGTTTTGTCTGCATCTCTTTGGGTAGATGTTGATATATAAAATTTGCGACAGCTCGTTTTTCACCATATAAATAGGGGAAGATTGCATCGGAACTATATTTTTCTTTAAAATCTTTTCCGTACCAATCAAGGATTTTTGAAAGTTTCAGCTCTTCTTTTTCAAAATTGATTTGGTTGCGAGTGGTGTCAGTCGCAAAACTTTCTGATCGGGCAGTTAGTTGTTGTTCCAGTGAATCAGGTGTAAATGGTTTATTCCACAATTCAGGACAGGAAACAGAAGCACAGACAACGGTGACATGAACTCGTTCTTCTTTGAATTTTTTCCGCAGGTTATCATGCTCAATATTGTCCAAAGTCATCATCTCGCCAGCGATTTTATGTTTGGCTTTGTTCCAAAAACCTCGGATTTTTTTAATGCTTTTGACAGGGTAGGCATTTGTAATTCCCTCTAAAGTATACATATTATATGCGTTTATCATATAGGCAATTTTTTCTGAACGAGAGAAAGATGCGTATTCCTGTGTGGTAACATCAGAAAAATCAGATAAAGCATTTTGCAAAAGATGCGGGTCGTTTTTCATCTTTTTATAATCAACAAGTCCGTTATCGACTGTCTCAGCAAGAAGGGTTCTGTAATTTGTGTAAGTGTGGTCAAAGGCAAAAGAATTAGTAGAAAACATAATTACAAAAATAATTGAAACAATTGTTTCTTTCATGATTTTACTCCGTAGTACCAGTTATATAATGTTTGGTTGTCAACATGCATACAATATGCCATGCGGATAAATGTATCTTTGGAAACTTTTTTCAAAAATCCTTCTTTGTACCAGTCTCGTGGAGATGTCTGAATTTGTTGGGGGAGGATTCTGACCTTACCAATTTTTCTTAAACGACGAGAGAACTCAAAATCTTCCATAAGATGCGACTCAGGAAACCGACCTATCTGATTAAAAATTTCTTTTCGTACAAAGATTCCCATGTCACCATAGATACGATTAAGAGATTTGTTTTTTCTATTTGAAAACCAACTTATAAATTGTAGTCGTTTGCTTGTTGAATCAAAATTGTATTCAAAACCTCCACCTACTATAGAACTTTCTTGTAGAGTTTGATGTATCAGGTTCACAGAATCAACATGGGGGATTGTATCGGCATGTAAAAACCAAAGTAAGTCGCCCGTTGCATAAGAGGCTCCCGTATTAAGTTGGATTCCCCGACCTTTTGGGGAATGTACAACAGTAGCGTATTTTTGGGCAATTGCAACTGTATTGTCAGAACTACCACCATCGGAGATAATGACCTCGCAATCACGATAGTGCTTTTTAATATGTACAAGTAAGCACTCTATGTTTTCTTGTTCATTAAGGGTCGGTATAATAATTGATATAGATAGGTTTCTCTGTTTTGGCATATCGTCTATAACAGACGAATATACAAATCGTTCCTTTTAATTTAGAATCCGATATCAAATCCAAAATAAAATTTATCGGTATCATACGTCGATAATTGCCAAGTGAATGATAATTTTGCCATAAGAGGAAGTCGTCCGATTGAAAAGCCTAATTCACTATATGGATTGTTGTTCGTTTGAGAAATTAACTCATGACCTACATTATAAGCATTATCTTTTATCTCCGACCAGAAAGCACCTCCGTGAATAGATAAACTGTACGGTATCTTTTTAATTATTGGGAGTCCTGATCTTTTAAATAGTTTGGTTCCGAAGCGGTGTCTGTAATAGATTGAAAGCAGGTTATCTCCTGAAAAATTTGTTAAATGCAATGTACGATAAGTCATCTCAGCATCAAGTATATTTCCGCCAAAGTCCATAACAGTATATCTTTGCGGTGGTAAATTCCCGGAAAGTTTAGTTGTACCGTAAATACCAAGAGAGAATGTTCCTAAACCAAAAAATTGACGAGCGGTATAATATTGTCCATATATTGTTTTGAAATCAAAATCAGATTTTAATACTGAACGGTCGGAAGCTTCTGCACCAAATCGTATTAATGTATAAGGATATGTTGAGAAGGAATATTTTTTTCCTTTGATTTTTATAAGTTGTGACGTTTCAAATGTAAAATTAAGTTTTACCGAACGGAGTTTACCGTTTATAATCGGCAGGTTTACTCTGTATGTTCTATCTTTGTAAAATAGGGAATAGTTTGTATTCTTTGTCATAGTATACTGATTGGAATTATTGTATGAAACTGATAAAGAGGTTTGCTTAAGCGGTGAAAATGATGAGCTTAACTTGAAACCTTCTTCACGAAAGTAATCATAAGGGTCATGTTTAAACAATAATGAAAGTCCGGTAGCATTGCCGTATCGTGACGAATTTAGGGTCTTTCTTGTTTGGATATTATTATGATACGATGCTCCTATTGAAAAATTATGTTTTTTTGTTAAAGTATAATTAAGAGAGTATTTTTGTTGCCAGAGTTTTGCATCAAAGGCATAACCTACTTTTCCAAAAACTTTTATTTTCTCACTATCAAATGAAAATCTCTTTTTCATACCAAGGTAAGCACCCTCCACTCGGTTAAAATGGAAATAATCAGGTTGACTGGTTACACCATAAAGAACCGCTGGAACTATTGGGAGTATCTTTTCTAAAAAAGGTCTATTGTTCTTGACAGAATCAATATGTTCATACGCTTTTTCTTCTTCAATAGTTAGTGGGAGAAATTTGTTTGTCTGCCAATGAGCAGAATCATAATCATCGGCGTTTTCATCAACTTCTAAGACATATTCAAAAATCGTATCGCTGTACTCTTTTTCAAATTGATACCGTTGTAATGCTGCTGTGTAGGAAAACATAATTGTTGGAACTAAGGGGAAAGGTATATCAAAAATACCGTCATACTGTATTATTGTTGGCATCCAGTATCTTTTATCAAAAAATCGGTATTCCTGTCTAACTTGAAGTTTTTTAAGAGCAGGAGCATCAAGTCCCTCATTGATAGTGAAATCAACACCCATAATCTCATAAGTGTTGGCATTTATCTGTAATTTGCCGATAAAAAGTGGATTATTGTTATTTTTTGGCTCTACTTCCAAAAGGTAAACCGCTAATGAATCGTAATAGAGTGTATCGAGGAGATAATAATTATAATATTTAAGAGCATCTTTGGCAGTCGGTGAAACTAAAGAGCTTGTACCGATGTCTACGCGGTTATTATTAAAATTCAGTACTTCACCGATTGACATAAGATTATTTTCTGCTTCCATGTTGGCAGATTGTTTACGGGCGGTAATTATTTCTTTGTATTCCGACGGGTATTTCCAATAAGCAGTTAATTGAGTTTCAGCTATAAACCAAGGTGTCAATGAATCCAGGTTTGAGGCGTTCCAGATAGTCATCTTGGTGTAGGCATCAAACTGGTAACTGTTTAGTTTCTTCAATATCTTATCTTTATGACGGATTGCTTCAATGATAATCGCCTGTGCCGCATCATAATTTCGGTCGTAGACCGAGATTGATGGAAGTTCTATTAATGAAGGATTGAGTTGCATTTTGATTTCGAGAGTATCTGTTGTCAGTTCGATGAGCTGTTTGTCAGAATAATATGCGATATGGGAACAAGTCAGGTTGTAGGTTCCATTGTCAAGATGCAGGACAAATGAACCATCTTCATTGGTCATGACTGTCTGAGAATTTTCTGAAATAGAAATTGTCGCAAATGGAATAGGTAAACTTGTTTTTACATTATATACAGTACCTTTTAAAACGGCAGCATCTATATAAGCATTTGAAAAAAGAAGGATTGTAATAAAAACATAATACCATATTGTTTTAGTCATCTTTAACCTATGTCATAATTATAATTGGCTTTATAGTCGTTGTACTCTAATTAATTTAAACTGTTTCATAAAACAAATAAAAAAATAGAAAAAAAGATTAGAATATAAATTTTATTGACGTATATTAAAAAGGTTAACTTGGATGCGTGAACTCTATGAATCGTTTGCTATGAGTAACGTACAGAACAAATTAAAGAAAAGAAAAATGAAACGACTTAAAGATTATATAGATCTCACAAAACCAACAATTATGTTTTTGGTAATTTTTACTGGTGGAGCCGCTCTGATTTTAGAAGGAAGTATGCTTGATGATCCCTTTCGGGTTTTTCTCTGTCTGTTTGCTCTTTATCTAACTGGTGGATGTGCCAATGCATTAAACCAGTATCTTGAGCGTGAAATTGATGCTAAGATGAAACGTACTGCCGCCAAAAGGCCACTTCCGTCTGGTAGGCTCAGTTCTACTCATGCCTTGATTTTTTCAGTTTCAATTGGTGTGATAGGCGTTTTGATTTTTGGATTTGTTTTTAACTGGCTAACTGCCTTGCTTTCTCTTTCGACTATTTTATTTTATTCACTCTTTTATACATTATATCTCAAGCCAAATACTGATCAAAATATTGTAATTGGTGGTATTGCGGGTGCGATGGCACCTGTTGGAGCATGGACTGCTGCGACGGGGCATATGGATATAGTGCCATGGATTATGTTTGCGATCATATTTTTCTGGACACCTCCGCATTTTTGGGCGTTGGCTCTCTTTTGTAAAGATGATTACCGCAAAGCTCAGCTACCGATGATGCCTGTTGTGCGAGGAGATAAATCGACATTGAAACAAATTATTGTATATAGTTTTATCCTGTTTGGTGTAAGTTTGTCGCTCTTAGCTTTTGGGGCGGGCTGGTTTTATATGATTACTGCTGTTTTATTGGGCGTGATTCTGATAAAAAAATCTTTTTATGCTTTAAAGAATACTTCTGAGAAGATATTAAAAGGACTATTTGGGTATTCTATTATTTATCTGTTTGCTTTGTTTACCGCTATTGTCATTGATGGTTTTATCTCTTAAAATAATGTAACTTTTTGGAGTGATAAGAGGTGTATTGTGCCTTTTTGTCAATAAAACCTAAAAAGTCTATATTTTATTGTTGATTAGTTATTTGACAATGTGTACATAATAAATTGTATGGTAAATAAAGGCAAATTATAATAAACAGGATTGAAGGTAGTATTCATGGACAAATTGGTTCTTACTTGTCTATTTTACTATTGACAAGTCTCTGTTTTTACTTTATGTTTGTCGCTTATTGAGCAGTCAAAATTTATGTTTTACATAAAGTTTTGTTCTGATAGGTTGTTAAGGGTATTTAAAATTTTAGGATTGATATTTGGCACAGATATTTCCGTCATGGACTAATAAACTACCGTTGATACTATTGATTGTCGTTGGTGGTATTGTCGTAAGTAAAGTAGGATTTTTCTCTTACTTCGCTTCACCAAAATTTACCGATGTTGGTTATCGCCCTGAGCAGCCTGTTGAGTATAGTCATAAATTACATGCAGGTGACTTGGGTATTGATTGTCGTTATTGCCATGTCTCTGTTGAGACTTCGGCTGTTTCCAACATCCCCCCTACTCGAACTTGTATGAATTGCCACACATTAGTAAAAGCTGACTCTGATAAGCTTGTAAAAGTGAGAGAAAGTTGGCAGACTGGTAAACCGATTGAGTGGGTTCGTGTTCACAAGATTGGTGAGTATGCATATTTTAATCATTCTATTCATGTTAATCGGGGTGTGAGCTGTATTTCCTGTCATGGTAATTTAGCTGAAATGGAAAAAGTTACTCAGTCTGAACCACTCTCGATGGGGTGGTGTTTAGATTGTCATCGTAATCCGGGCCCGAATTTACGTCCTGTTGATGAGGTGACCAATATGTTTTGGAAAAAATCTGAAAATCATGAAGAATTTGCCGCGAAGATTATTAAAGAGAAAAATATCTCTCCTCCAGTTAATTGTGCAGGATGTCACCGATGAAAAAAGATAACAAAGTGCAACAGAAAAAATATTTCCGTTCTTTAGAGCATCTTGAAGGTTCAAAAGAATACACAGAAAAAGCACACAGGGAATTTCCTGAGGGTGCATCTGAGATGAACAACGATTGGTCTCGCCGTAACTTTATGGGTATTATGGGAGCATCAATTGCTCTTGCTGGCTTAGCGGGTTGTCGTCGTCCAAAAGAAAAGATAATTCCTTATGTGCAACCACCCGAAGATCTCATTCCAGGAATTGCTCAACAATATTCTACTACAATGCCTTTTGGTACCTCATCGTACGGAATAGTAGTAGAAAGTCATGAAGGTCGCCCGACAAAGATAGAGGGGAATAAGCTTCATCCTTCAACTCTTGGTAGGTCTAATGCGATGATTCAGGCTATGACTCTTGGGTTGTATGATCCTGATCGCTCTCAAAACCTACTTCAAGATGGCAAAGAAAAGACATTCGATGATTTCACCGCATTTTGGGTTGAAAAGTTTGCTACATATAAAGAGAGCAAAGGTGAAGGGCTTGCGGTTCTTTCCGAATCATTTGCCTCACCAACGCTTGCTCGTCTAAAAAAACAGTTTGGAAAAACATTCCCTAAAGCTTCTTGGGTTACTTATGAAGCTGTCTCTGATGAAAATATTTATCTTGGATTAAAATATGCCACTGGTAAAGATATTCAACCTGTCTATGATTATTCTAAAGCTGATGTAATCTTGTCGCTTGATTCTGACTTTACTCTTACTGAATCTGAAGATATCACTGCTAATGCTGGTTTTGCGGCTGGTCGCACTATTGAAGATGAGCATAGCAAAATGAACCGCTTATATGTTGTCGAAACACAGTTTTCGGGAACAGGTGGTGTTGCTGACCATCGTTTAGTGATCAAACAACATGAAATAGTTCGCTTTGTGACAGCGTTGGCAAAAGAACTCGGCGTGAAAGGTTCTGAGGAGACACCTGGTGTCAATTTGACTGATCCTTGTACAGCATGGCTCAAACCTCTTGTGGAAGATTTGATTTCTGCTAAAGGAAAGTCTTTGGTCGTTGCTGGTCGTCGGATGCCGTATGAGGTTCATGCACTTGTCTATGCTATAAATAAAGAACTTAAAAATATTGATAAATCAGTTGCGTATGTTGAAATGCGTGATGTTGAAGTTTCGTCTGTTGATTCTCTTAAATCTTTAGCGGATAGAATGAGGTCGGGAGTCTTTTCGACTGTACTTATGTTGAATACAAATCCTGTACATAATGCTCCTTCTGATTTTAAATTTTCTTCGGCATTGAAAAAAGTCGAAAACCGTATTCATGTCGGACTCTATAACGATGAAACTGGTAAAGCATCAACATGGCATATTCCAACGACACATTTCTTGGAAAACTGGTCGGATGCTCGGTCGGTTGATGGTACTGCTTCGGTGGTTCAGCCACTTATAGCTCCTCTCTTTGATGGAAAGTCAGCGGTTGAAGTTCTTTCGTTGGTCGCTACTGGTGAATATGTCGATGGGCATACTATTGTAAAAGAAACTTGGAAAGATTTAGTTACTGGCGATTTTGATTCCTCTTGGAGAAAAGTGCTTCATGATGGTCTTCTCGCTGGAAGTCAAAATAAGACAATCTCACCAAATTATAAGTCTGAATATATATATGAAGTCGTAGGGTATTTTGACCAAACTGTTAAGGGTGGCATCGAAGTTGTTTTTGCTTCGTCTGCGTCAGTATTTGACGGTCGGTTTGCTAACAATGGTTGGATGCAGGAACTGCCAAGTGCTGTTACGCGGATTGCTTGGGATAATGTCGCTCAGGTCTCCAAAAAGACTGCTGATGGGTTAGGTCTAAAATCTGAAGATTTAATAAATATTACAATAAATGGTGTTGAAATTCAAATGCCATTATGGGTTGTTCCTGGAACAGCCGATGATACTGTGATTCTTGAATTAGGGTATGGTCGAAAAAATATTGGGCGTATCGCCGATAAAGCTGGCTTTGATGTCTATCCTGCCAGAACTTCAGAGGCGATGTCGTTTGTCTCTGGTGTGACAATTGCTGCAACTGGTCGAACATTTGAAATTGCTAATGTACAGGATCACTGGTCGATGGAAGACCGTCCGATTGTACGTGAAGCATCCAAAGAAGATTACGAACATCATCCAGAATTTGCCAAGCATGCCGTGCATCATCCTCCGCTTGAGTCAATGTGGAATGAACATAAATATGACACAGGCAACCAATGGGGTATGGCTATTGACTTAACAACTTGTACTGGCTGTTCTGCCTGTACGATAGCCTGTCAGTCTGAAAATAATATTCCTGTCATTGGAAAACAAGAAGTACGCAATGGTCGTGAGATGCACTGGATTCGTATCGATAGATACTTTACTGGTGATGTTGATAATTCAGCTTCTGTTGAGATGGTTCATCAGCCAGTTGCATGTCAGCATTGTGAAATGGCTCCTTGTGAGCAGGTTTGTCCAGTTGCCGCAACAGTTCACTCCGATGATGGTTTGAATTCAATGGTTTATAACCGTTGTATTGGTACTCGATATTGTGCCAACAACTGTCCATATAAAGTACGTCGATTTAATTTCTTTAACTTCACCAAAGAAACTCCTGAGATTGTCAAAATGGCAATGAATCCAGATGTGACGGTACGTTCTCGTGGTGTAATGGAAAAATGTACATATTGTGTTCAACGTATTAGTAAAGCAAGAATAGAAGCGAAAAAAGAAGATAGAGCAATAGTTGATGGTGATGTTGTCGCCGCATGTCAACAGGCTTGTCCTGCAAACGCAATTGCCTTTGGTGATATTAATGACCCCGAGTCAAATGTACGACAAGTCAAAGACCGCAACCGTGCCTATGATTTGCTTGCTGAATTAAATATTAGACCAAGAACATCATTCTTGGCAAAAATTAGAAATTTGAATCCGAATATGCCGAAGGTACAAGTTGCCGAAATCGTAGAAGGTTAAAATAAGAGAAGAATTTAGGAATAAGTTTACGTGAGTTCAAACAATAAAGACTTAACAGATTTAAAATTTCAAGATGAGCTACTCTTTGCTGGCAATCCAACCTTTGGGTCAGTCACCGAAGACGTAAGTAAAGTCGTAGAAACAAAACCAGGGCAGTTGTGGTATGTTCTTTTTGGTATTTCTGTATCGCTTACCTTGATGCTTTTCTCGATGATTGGCTATCTCTTTTGGGAAGGTACAGGAATCTGGGGATTAAACAATCCTGTTGGATGGGGTTGGGCAATTGTCAATTTTGTGTTTTGGGTTGGTATTGGTCACGCGGGAACTTTGATTTCAGCAGTACTGTTTTTACTCCGCCAACGTTGGCGTACCTCAATTAACCGATTTGCTGAAGCAATGACAATTTTTGCTGTTATCTGTGCGTTACTATTTCCTACAATTCACGTTGGTCGTGTTTGGTTGTTGTATTGGGTGCTTCCTCTTCCAAATCAAATGGAAATGTGGCCGAACTTCCGCTCTCCACTTTTATGGGATACCTTTGCGGTTGGTACGTATTTTACCTGTTCGCTTCTCTTTTGGTATGTCGGATTGATTCCTGATTTAGCTACTCTTAGAGATAGAGCTAAAGATAAATGGGGCAAGCTTCTTTATGGCATATTCTCACTCGGATGGCGAGGCGGGAACCGTCAATGGCAACATTATGAATTAGCTTACTTGGTGCTTGCTGGCATTTCTACTCCTCTGGTGCTTTCGGTTCATTCTATTGTGTCTACTGATTTCGCGACTTCACTGGTGCCTGGTTGGCATACTACAATTTTCCCTCCATACTTTGTGGCGGGTGCTATTTTCTCTGGATTTGCGATGGTTATGACTCTCGCACTTATTGCTCGAAAAGTTTATAATTTAGAACATATATTTACTCCTAAAGTTTTAGAACGCATGAGTTGGGTGATGCTTCTGACTGGTTCAATGGTCGGGTATGCATACTCAATGGAGTTCTTTATCGCTTGGTATTCTGGTAATGAATACGAACGGTTTGCATTTATTAACCGTGCTTTTGGTCCGTACGCTTGGGCGTATTGGATTATGATTACCTGCAATGTTATCTCGCCACAGTTATTCTGGTTTAAGAAATTCAGAACTTCGATACCAATTCTGTTTATTATTTCTATTGTTGTAAATATCGGTATGTGGTTTGAACGGTTTGTAATTGTGATGACACTTTCACGAGATTACCTCCCATCAAGTTGGGATTATTATAGTCCGACAATATATGATATCGGAATATTTATCGGTTCGTTTGGGCTGTTATTCACCCTCTTTCTGTTGTTCCTTCGTTTCCTTCCAATGGTCGCGATGGCAGAAGTCAAGGGTGTCTTGCCTGAAGCAGATCCTCATCATGGAGGTAGCCACTAATGGGAATATTTAAAAAACTTCCTGGTTTGACAATTGCTGAATTTGATTCTACAGGTTCTCTTTTGCATGCTGCTGAAAAGATGGCAGAAGCTGGGTATGAAAAATATGACTGCCATTCACCGTTTCCGATTCACGGAATGGATAAAGCGATGCGTCTCAAACGTTCGCCGATGGGATATATTATCGGTACGATGGGAACGATTGGTATGACTGGTATGATTGCGTTGACTTATTGGACAAACACCTACGGATATCCTATGGTGATTTCTGGAAAACCAGCTTTCAGTTGGCAGGCATTTATCCCTGTGATATTTGCTATTTCAATTTTATTGTCAGCTTTTGGAGCGTTTTTTGGAATGCTGGCTTTGAATAAATTGCCACAATTGTTTAACCCTATTTTTGGTTCTGATAATTTTGCTAAGGTTACCAACGATGGCTTTTTTGTTTCTGTTGAAGCAAATGACCCTAAATATGATGAAGGCAATGTGAAAAGTTTCCTTGAATCTATCGGTGGTAAAAATGTGGAGGTTGTAAAAGGAGAATGAAAAATCTAACTTCACTTATTACATCTCTAATTATGATTATGGTTTTTCTGATGACCACTGGTTGTTTCCAAGGAAGACCATCAAGCAAAGAGCCGATTCATTTGAATCCGAATATGGATCATCAGGAAAAATACCGTCCACAAGCAGAGTCTAATTATTTTGAAGATGGTGCCACTATGCGTCCGATTGTTGAAGGGACTGTTGCTCGTGGTCAATTAAAAGATGATACACAATATTATTATGGAAAAGATTCTGAAGGGAATTTTATAAAAACATTCCCATCACAAATAGAATTAAATATGGCACTACTCAGACGTGGACAAGAACGATTCGGTATTTACTGTTCACCGTGTCATGGTGCAATTGGAAATGGTCGAGGGATTGTTGTTGAAAAAGGTATGGTTCCACCACCGTCATTCCATAGTGACTCTATACGAGTTTATCCTACTGGTCGAGTCTTCGATGTTATTACCAATGGCATCCGTAATATGCCACCATATAAATATCAAATTCCTGAAAATGATAGATGGGCGATTATTGCTTACTTTAAAGCGTTACAAAGAAGTCAAAATGCAACTTTACAAGATGTTCCGCAAAGTGAACGAGGGAGCCTCTAAGAGATTATTATGAATTATGATGCTAATACATATACGATAAAAGATAGTGGTAAAATTGGAACTATTGCCTTAGTGCTGGGAGTTGTCTTTTTAGGAATTTCTGTACTTGGGTATATGAATGACTCTGCTCATTTTTTCCTGAATTATCTAACCGCATATATTTTCTGGATTTCAATAGCTCTTGGTGGAATGTTTATTACTCTGCTTCATCATCTTACTAATGCAACATGGTCGACAGTAATTAGACGTATAACAGAAAATATGGCGGCAACTATGCCTGTTTTTGTTATTTTGTTTATTCCAGTAGTTTTTGGACTGCACGAATTATACCATTGGAGTCATGCTGAAGTTATGGATCCAAGCTCTCCTTCATTTGATGCCTTGCTACATGAAAAGAAAGGCTATCTCAATGAAACGTTTTTCTTTATTCGAACTTTCTTCTATCTTGCTGTGTGGACATTTTTTGGCTATATGCTTCGCAAAATTTCTGTTGAGCAGGACAGTTCAGGAAAAGATTACAAACTTACCTATAAAAAATTATCAGCACCAGGCATGATTTTGTTTGCGTTGACGACAACTTTTGCATCGTTTGACTGGATGATGTCTTTGGACCCTCATTGGTTCTCAACAATTTTTGGTGTCTACTTTTTCTCTGGAATATTTTTATCAGGGCTTACATTTTTGCTAATTTTGTTAATTTATATGAAGTCTCAAAATATATTACAAAATGTTGTTACTATTGAACACTATCAGGATATTGCCAAATTTATGTTTGCCTTTATTATCTTTTGGTCATATATGGCAGGTTCGCAATACTTCCTGATTTGGTATGCTAACCTTCCTGAGGAAAATTATTGGTTCTTATACCGTTGGGGTAACACTTGGGAATCTGTTTCGATGCTTTTAATCTTCGGGCATTTTGTCTTCCCGTTTTTAACTCTTATTACAAGAGCAGCAAAACGAAATATTAAACTCCTTTTGTTTATGTCTGTCTGGATTTTCTGTATGCGTTTTGTAGATTTTTACTGGATTATTATGCCAACAGGAATGAACGAAGATGGTAGTCGTGTCGCATTTGATTTTAATATGTATGATATCGCACCGATTATTGGAATTGGTGGGATTTTCTTCTGGTTCTTCTGGAAACAGTTTACTGCTAATGCGATTGTGCCTGTGAAAGATCCTTCCCTTAACGAATCTATGAAGTTCCAAAATACGTAGGATACAATATTATGAGTAACGGATATGAAAAAAAAGATGTTAATGTTACCAAGTTGAGCATTGTTGGTGTTGGAATTGTTCTCTTTCTGGTTGTTTCGCTTGTGTTACTCAATGAATATTTTTTGATTGAAAAAGAAGCAGTCGTGTATGAAGAAGTGCTAAAACCAAAATCTATCTCGCTTGAAGAACTACGTGCCAAAGAAAACAAAGTGCTTACCTCGTACCAACTGGTCGACTCGACAAAACAAGTATATTCAATTCCTATTGAAGATGCACTCGAGTTGTATCTAAGCGAAAATTCTAAGACGAAATAATTTTTTTATATAATTTGTAAATAAAAGTGTGAAAGTAATCATGAAGAAGTCCGGTCTATCTTTAATGTGTCCTAATTGGGTCTATACGACCTTTCTTGTTATGGCTTTTACTTTTTCTGCAAAGGCTCAAGTCATTGAAGATAAAGTTTCCGAACTTGAAGGTGTTGACATTGTCGAGCATATTGGTGAATATATTCCGCTTGATTTGGTTTTTACCAACGATGTAGGAGAAGAAGTCACCCTCGCAACGTATTTTGATGGCGAACAACCAGTCTTGTTGATGCTTGGCTACTATGAATGTCCGATGCTTTGTAATTTGGTTTTTAACGGGATTGTTAATTCTGTTAAAAATGTCAAGTTGTTACCTGGAAAAGATTATAAGATGGTATCAGTTAGTATCAACCATCGAGAAGGGTTTGAACTCGCAGCAGCCAAAAAAGCAAACTACTTGACTGCTTTAGACATTCCATCAGCACAAGATGGATGGACATTCTTGACGGGTGATTCAGCAATGTCACAAAATTTGGCAAATGCGATTGGCTTTCAATATAAATATATTGAAGATATTAAACAGTATGCTCATCCTGCCGCGATATATCTTTTATCACCTGATGGAAAAATTAGCCGTTACTTGTACGGTGTCGAATATAAGTCAAATGATTTAACGTTCGGATTGCTTGAAGCGTCTGAAGGTAAAATTGGAAATACGATAGATAGAATAATATTGTACTGTTATCATTATGACCCTGATTCAAAAGGGTATGTTGTTTTTGCTGGTAATGTCATGCGTTTAGGCGGAGCAATAACATTGATTTTGTTAGTAGGTATGATAGGGTTACTTTTTTATAGAGAACGGCGTAAAAAACAACAGGCATTGTCTGCCGCCGTGCATTAATTAGATAGAGGAAATTTAAATTTATGGATACAACTGGTACATTTTGGATGCCGCCCGCTAACTCAACAATCGCAAGCGAAGTTGATGCACTCTTTTATTTTATTTTATATGCATCGATAATTATTTTTGCCTTGGTTGTTGGATTGTCGGCGTATTTTGCCATTAAATATAAAAGACGTGATGGTGTTGAAGCAATTAATTCTAAAGGGCTTGATCATAATGTAAAGCTTGAAATTTTCTGGACTGTTGTTCCTTTGATTCTGGTGATGATTGTTTTTGTTTGGGGTTTCCAAACATATATGAAAATAAATGTCGTCCCAAAAGATGCCTACGAAATAAAAGTGACTGGTCAAAAATGGTTCTGGTCATTTGACTATCCTGAGGGTGGGAATTCGGTTAACGAAATTGTAGTGCCTGTAAACAAACCGATAAAACTTCTTATGGATTCAAAAGATGTAGTCCATTCATTCTTCGTTCCTGAATTTAGAGTCAAAATGGATGTATTGCCAAACAGATATTCGATTACATGGTTTGAAGCAACACAAGTTGGTGAATATAATCTTTTCTGTACGGAGTTTTGTGGTAAAGGACATTCTGAGATGGTCGGAAAAGTTAAAGTTGTATCAGAAGAAGAGTTTGAAAAATGGTCTGAAGACTTAGCCTTCTCTGGTGAAGGAATGACTCTCAAAGATTTTGGTGCTAAGTTGTATGTATCTAAAGCATGTGTGACCTGTCATAAAATTGATGGCACCAACTCAACTGGTCCACCATGGAATAATTTATTTGGTAAAGAAGAACACCTAAGCGATGGAACATCAGTGATAGTTGATGAAAATTATATTCGTGAATCAATCTTAAATCCGATGGCAAAAATTACTGCTGGGTACCAAGCAGTGATGCCGACCTTCCAGGGAATTTTAAAAGATAAACAGATTGATGCATTGATAGCTTATATAAAATCACTGCAAGAAGATAAGAGCTTGATTCAAGATGAGAGCTCACAAGAAGATGAAAGTTTGAAAAATGAATAAAATGCCTGAGACACATTATCTGAACGCTACTAAAGGGATTAAATCCTGGCTTACAACTGTTGATCATAAACGAATTGGGATTTTGTATCTCTTTTCAATTATGTTCTTCTTCTTTATTGGTGGAATGTTTGCCATCTTACTTCGTTTAGAACTGCTTACTCCTTCGGAACTATATATCGACTCTGATACCTATAACCAGTTCTTTACCCTTCACGGTGCAATAATGATTTTCCTCTTTATCATTCCCGCTATTCCCGCAATTTTAGGAAATTTTGTTCTGCCCATTATGATTGGGGCAAAGGATGTTGCTTTCCCCAGACTGAACTTAGCAAGTTGGTACATCTATATGTTTGGATCAATGTTTGCTGTTTTTTCTTTAGTTTCCGGTGGTGTAGATACAGGTTGGACATTTTATACACCGTATTCTACGACAACTTCAACCTCAGTAATTTCGATGACACTGGGTGCTTTTATATTAGGCTTCTCATCGATTTTTACGGGATTGAATTTTATTGTTACCGTTCACAAACTTCGGTCACCCGGTATGACATGGTTTAAGATGCCGCTTTTCGCGTGGGGTATGTATGCCACGGCATTGATTCAGGTTCTTGCAACTCCAATTTTAGGTATTACCTTGTTGCTTCTTATAATTGAGCGTACAGTCGGTATTGGTATTTTTGATCCTGCCATGGGAGGAGATCCAGTGCTGTACCAGCATTTTTTCTGGTTCTACTCACATCCTGCAGTATACATTATGATTCTTCCGGGTATGGCGATTATTTCAGAATTAATTACTGCTCATTCGCATAAAAAGATTTTTGGATACACAGCAATCGCTTATTCATCTTTGGGTATTGCTTTTGCGAGTTTTATCGTATGGGGACACCATATGTTTACTTCTGGTCAATCAGAACTTGCTGCAATGATATTCTCGTTCTTGACATTCTTTGTTGCAATACCATCTGGTATCAAAGTGTTCAACTGGATCGCAACTCTCTATAAAGGTTCTATCGCTTGGACAACTCCGATGTTGTATACGTTGGCGTTTTTGTTCTTATTCTCAATCGGTGGTTTAACAGGTATTTTCCTTGGTGCCTTGTCGGTTGATATTCATCTGCATGACACTTACTTTATCGTTGCTCACTTTCATTACGTAATGGTGGGTGGAACTGTGATTGCGTTCTTAGGAGGACTGCATCATTGGTGGCCAAAGATGTGGGGGCGGATGTACAATGAGACTCAAGCAAAAATTGCCTGTGGTTTGATTTTCGTAGGATTTAATATGACATTCTTTACCCAGTTTATTATGGGTGCGAAAGGTATGCCGAGACGTTACCATCTCTATGATGATGTCTATCGCCCATTTCATGCATTCTCAACCTATGGTTCGTGGGTGATGGCAATTGGGTTTTTCCTAATGGCGTACTACTTATTCCGTTCTC
Organism: Candidatus Zixiibacteriota bacterium; assembly: GCA_024280215.1. Lineage (GTDB taxonomy): Bacteria > Zixibacteria > MSB-5A5 > GN15 > FEB-12 > QQUK01. Next base: position 47,602 of record JAJRQO010000012.1, on the reverse strand, counting down.
TCTATGTTGGGAAACCAGCAGGTGATAATCCTTGGGGTGCTTTGACACATGAGTGGTCGATTACATCACCTCCACCTGAACATAATTTTGAATCAATTCCAATTACTGAACATGGTCCGTATGACTATGACAAAGTAGTTGCTAAAAGCACATTTACGGAGAAATAATATATGAGTCAGTCACACACCAATCAACCAGCATTCATGCAGCACCATTTTTCCGATGCAGAACAGCAAAGGGAATCTGCCAAGCTTGGAATGTGGTTGTTCTTACTTACTGAAATATTACTTTTTGGCGGGCTGTTTGTTTTCTATGCTATTTATCGTGCTTGGCATCCTGAGATGTTTCACAATGCCCATAAGGTCTTAGATGTTACTATGGGGGCTACCAATACTATCGTGCTGATTACTTCTTCAATTACGATGGCACTTTCAATTCGGTCAATACAACTCAATAAAATAAAACAGACGATATGGTTTTTGGTGACGACATTGTTGTTAGCTGGTACCTTTATGGTTATTAAGTATTTTGAATACGAACATAAAATTCATCTGGGGCAACTTCCTGGTCATTACTATACCTATACAGGTGTTGAGGGAACCAATCAACATGTCTTTTTCTCAGCATATTTTTTGATGACTGGGTTACACGGAATTCATGTCTTTGTAGGCATGTGTTTAATTGGTTGGTTGATTTTTAAAACAAAAGCTGGAATGTTTTCATCGCAATATTATACGCATATAGAAATGACAGGCTTGTACTGGCATTTAGTTGATTTGATTTGGATATTCCTTTTCCCATTATTTTACTTGATAGGGTAGATAGATTATGACTGATAATACGCAAACAAACGAACCTCATGTACTTCCGCTTTCCATTTATTTAGGGGTTGGGTCGATACTTATATTTTTAACAGCCGTTACCGTTTATGCAGCAAGCTTTAATTTTGGTGAATTTAATTTACTTATTGCTATGCTTATTGCAACTGTCAAAGCATCACTTGTTGCGATGTATTTTATGCATCTTAAATATGATAACAAGTTATATCTCCTGCTATTTCTTTCGGCTATTGTCTTTTTGGGTATATTTATTGTTATTACAATGTTTGATACGCTTAGACGTGGAGATATATACGAAATAAAAGCGGGTGCAATTAGAGATGCAGTTATTTATGATTCTCTGCATATAACGCCTGATGCACATGCTCTTGAAGACTCATTATCTATCTCGACAGACACAACTGAGATTGTTATTGATACTACAAAATAAAGCTTGTACAGAGTAACAGATTTTTCTATCATTGTTTGAATGTTGTTACGTATGTTAAAAAACATTTATACAATGAGGTTCTGATGAAATCATTTCGCAAATTTTCCTTTTTTACTACAATAGCAACATACTGCTTAATCTTTATCGGTGGTTTAGTACGAGTTTCTGGTGCTGGCTTGGGGTGTCCTGACTGGCCAACCTGTTTCGGACGATGGATTCCACCTACATCTTTAGACCAAGTCCCAGTTGATATGGTCGACCAATTTAACATAACCTTAGCATGGATTGAATATAGCAACCGAGTATGCGGGATGCTTGTAGGGCTGCTTATCTTAGCTGTTGCAATCTGGGCGATACTGAAATTTCGAGATAATAAAAAGATATTATATGCGACATCATCTGCCGCAATTTTGACTGCTATTACAGGCTTACAAGGTGCCAAGGTTATTTCATCTTCACTTGAACCGATTATAATCACGGTACACATGTTGTTGGCTCTCTTAATCGTTTCGCTGATGATATATGCAACTGCACAGGCGTACTATGCTGAGAACCATGACAAACCAAAAGAAAAACTTCCTGTCAAACTTTCTGGTCAGGTACGTATACTTTGGATTGCTGGTTTTATTCAAATATTGCTTGGCACCCAAGTACGTTCGCTAATTGAACTTGCTGCTCGTGAATTTCCAAATCTGAACTCAATAGAATGGCTTTCCAAGGTTGGAATGTTAAACCATCTACACATGACAGTTGGTGTTTTTGTTGTTGCCTATACAATGCATGTAGCGGTGAAACTTCTAAAATATAAAGATCAACTGACCGTTTTGGCTCATCGGGCTATTTTGTTTATGGTGGCAGCAGTCATCATGCAATTGGTTATTGGCGTTACCTTTATGGTGGTCGCAACGCAACCGATTACTCAGGTCTTTCATCTTTGGATAGCATCATTATTTATTGGTGCGGTACTGTTGATTTATATCTCTGTTAAAAAATCAGAAGAAGCATAAGTAATGAAAACGATTCATATTATCAGAACTCTTGTCGTCATAGTGGCTGTAATAGGAATAGCAGTAGCGAGTAATATGCTTTATAAGAAATCGAAAGTCGACAATGCTTTGCCATATTATAGTTCTGTGTCAGAGTTTGAATTTGTAACTCAGGATTCAATCCCATTTAGTTTAAATGATTTAAAAGGGAAAATTAGTGTTGTCGATTTTATGTTTACCCGTTGTAAAGGTCCCTGTCCAATTATGACAAACCTGATGGGCGACTTGTATAAACATTTTGATAATATCGACGATGTCCAGTTTGTTTCAATCTCAGTCGACCCTCAATATGATACCCTGCTTGCCTTACAAAATTACGCTAAGTTACAAGGTGTTGATGATAACAGGTGGGTATTTTTATCTGCTTCAATGGCTGATGTAGTCAAATTGTGTGAAAATGGTTTCAAGTTAGGTGCTGATGATTTACCTGGGGCACACTCGACTAAATTTATCTTAGTTGACTCTGATGGTGTTATCCGTGGTTATTATTCAGGTATCGAAAAAGAATCTGTACTTAAATTACAAAATGATATTGAGAGGATGTTGTAGCATGCAGTTTTCCGACCTTTCAACTCTTAATGTATTGCTCAATTTTACTTCGGCAGTTCTGCTCAGTTTTGGTTTTTACCATATCAAACAGGGAAACAAAGAAACTCATAAAAAATTTATGGTGGCTGCCTTATGTTCAACAGCTACATTTATTGTTTCATATTTGATTTATCATTTTGAAGTCCGTTCAGTACCGTATCCATATGATGATTGGACTAAAATTGTTTACTATATTATACTTATCCCTCACGTCATCTTAGCAGCCGTACAATTACCATTTATTATTTATATTGTTACACAGGCATTTAAAGGAAATTTTGAGAAACATAAAAAAGTCGCAAAATATATTTGGTTTGTCTGGATGTTTGTTTCGGTGACTGGTGTCTTGATTTATCTGATGTTGTATATCTTTTAGTTATTTTATAATAACTAATTTCCCAACCTGATTTCCATATTTAGATTCCACCGTCCAGTAGTAGAGTCCCGACTCAACTGCCTGAGTATTTCGTGATATTAAATCAAATCGTTCAATCGATGATGTCCCGCTTTCCTCAGGTTTATTGTGTTCAATTTTTTTCACTAAATCACCATCTAAAGAAAGAATTTTTATCGTACAGACTGGAGGAAGATTGGCAAAATAAATTGTCCGAGAACGGTCTAAGGCTAAATTTAAAAACCTATTTTCAATACCTTGTTTGGCATAACGACCATCAGCAATATATGGGTTAGGGTAGACATAGACGTTTAGTTTGTTGTCTTTTAAAATATCTTTTTTTGTTTGATTGACAGCAAAAACCTCAACCAAGTTTTCGTACGGTGAAGATTCAAGCGGGTCAAGTGACTTCGCGGGATGTCCAAAATCAAATGCTGTCACCGAAACGTAGTATGGGATAGTCGGAAGTAAATCTTCAACAATATATTCATATTCGTAATAACGCATGCGACCCTCATCGTCGACGTCGGAAGTATCCAATAATGCATCGGGATAGATTTTATGAATTAATTTAGGATCTAAGAGCGACGATGCGTTGTAATCAACTTTTGTAAAATAGTAATATTCATCGTTGAGTATTAAGGGATCAACACGGTCATAATCTAATGGCCGAAAATCATCGCCATATAAAGACTGCAATGAATCAAGGGTAAATGGAACTTCCGTTAGTTCATACGTTTGTTTTTTGTTATGCCATTTCCATCTACTGTAGTTTTCCGCATCGTACGAAGTGAGCAGGACTATATCATTGACCTGCTTAGAACGAGCCAGATAAATTCGGTATCCTTCGAAATCTCTTGTTAAAGAAAATGAATCAAAGAAATTTTCAGCATCTCTGCCATTCCATCTGATTCTGATTCTCCCTTGTTCAGTAACAACTCGTATCTCAGGAGAAGGAGGTGGGGTAGCACCTCGAAAATCAGGAACACCGTCACCTTCATAATAAACTTGTAGTGATTCTTCGGTAGTAGGGTCAAAGAACATAAAATACTTACCTGAATCACCATCGTTGTCAGTATCTACTCCAGGATTGTCATAGATTCGTTTTGCCCAGCGTATATTGGTTATTAAGTCATCAAAGTCCAGGTTGTCTAAAAATTCCTGTGGATCATACGGGTCAAAAATGTCGGCATAGGCAGTTGAAATTGCATGAACCTTTTCGCCAATTGCGTAAACAACAACAACATTTTCAGCACTATGTGGTGCTATATCAAATGGACCATACGATGTCAGGTAATTCACAAAATGCCCTCTGGCATATTCTTCACCGTTTTCATGAGGTGGCATCCAATCATGTTTGGTATCTCCAACAGCAGCTCTAAAGCCAGTATAGTCAACTTCAGGTTTTGACATCATGTGATATTTGTTGGCATCACCCAATGGAGCCCCAAGCTCTCCAAAATATAACCTGAGAGGTTCATCACGAGTTCCTTTAACTCGAGGACCCCATGAATCACCAAAACCACGAATCCACCAGTTAAAATTAAGTATATTGGCACCTTCAGGAAGTGAGAGGGGAGCGATACCTAAAGCATTACGACTCGACTCTGGAAACCAGTATCGACCATTTGGGTGACCGCTTTTATCCATTGTCCAAGCAATATGCATTGGTTCCTGACCAAGCTCTTCAAATTCGTATGCGACCGAATCCAGATACCCTTCTTGGTCATCCAAGCGGAATGGTTGTTCCTGAGTAAAATGGTTTCCACCACGATGATACAATCCGAGAAAAGCGTCTTTAATAGTACTGTTACCAAGATTATGAATCTTATAATTCACGATTAATATATCTTCTGCGTATTTATATGTCCAGCTATAGCTTGTTTGGGTTACTTTAATATTTAATGGTATATGAAGTCTTTGGTCGTAGCTATTGTAAGGGACGAAAGAATCATATTTGAATGTGTCAGTAAAGGTCGCTTCAAAAATTACTTCAGAGCGTGAAAGAGTATTAGTATAATCTAAGCCCAAGTCAGTTACGGTAGTTTTGAAATCACCACCTGGGTATTCTTCTGGCCAAAACTCAGGTTTCCATGGTGTCCACCATCCTCGCCAGTCAACATCCAATGCCGTTGTTACCAGTGTGTCATTGCCAATTACGCCACCGACCCATAATGCGGTTGAGTATCCATGACGTATTCGACTATAACGTGGGAAATAATACTCGGCAGCTGTACGACCGATTTCTTCATCTGAAACGCCAAAAAAATTACCAAGTATACCGTTATTGTTGATCGTATTCCAAAAAAGACCATTTCGATGAAACCGCCATGTATAATATGGAGTGTAGGCAGCACTTTTTGGAGCAATCATCGTTTTGTTTTTCGGAGGATTCTGGAGCATTTCTAATTCTTCTTCGGTGTAAGCAAAACTATTTGAGAAGAGGAGAAGAAGGAGCAGGAATGGAGCGAGTCGTTTCATATAATTCATTTCTAATTCGTTATATTCTTATTATGTGTCAAATAAAATACGAAAAGTTAAAAAGATAACAACCAAATTGTTATTTTTAGTTTCTTTAGTTATTACCTCTTTAATATCAAACGAATGGATTGAAAATAAGTTTAGTAAAAAGAGTGCGTACGCATAATTTAAACAAAATATTATAGACCAATACTCACTTTTATTTTTCGGTAGTTTGAGAGAGAAAAAAAGAGAATTATTTCATGTTTTTGCCTTAAAATGGAAAAAAAATGTTGACTTTAAAGTCGTCATAAGTATATTCCCCCTGATTATTGAGGTAAGGCGTATGGGTATATTAAAACCATGCCGTAAAGACAAGAAAAACAACGATTTAAGGCAGTATAGCTTGCTTGCTGCGGTTCCGACAATTTTAATTGCGGGACCTGGAGTTGGTTTCTTTGCGGGACAATGGTTAGACAGCAAATTTGAAACTGACCCATTATGGCTTATTATAGGAATTATTTTTGGTTTTGGTGCCGCTGGTGTTGAAATAGCAAAGCTCGTAAAAAGAGCTGAAAGTATTGACAAAGAGAAGAATGACACAAAGTAAATTTGACATTGGTTTTATTGATAGAACAATAAGAACGTCTGGGTTGGTCTTATTGATTGCATTCGTCTTTGGCATGTATTCTTTCGGAGTATGGGAGAGTTTAGCGTTCTTTTCGGGAGGTATTTGGGGAGTTGTTAACATGATGTTCCTTAAAGACCTTATTCGGGAAGCGTTTACTGCTGGTGAAATCAACACTTCATCTGTCGCTCTTACCGCTTTAGTGAAATTCCCCCTTTTATTTGTCGCAGGATATTTTTTAGTAACAATAGAAATGTTTGATATAAAAATTTTGGTTGCTGGTTTCTCTTTGATTTTAGTTGTAATGGTATTAAAAGCATTAGGACGTCTACTGCTTGGCATTGACAATAAAGAGAATAATCAGACCGTACAAAAGGTGATTTAATTTGAAAAAGATAGTGAAAATATTCGCAAGTATAGGTGTCGCAGTACTGATACCATCAGTAGTTTTTGCCGAAGGTGGCGGAACCCATCTACCTGATTTTATTGGAATGTTTACTCATGAAGGACTTTTACATCAGTTTAAACCAGTAATATTTGCCTTCTCACTTTCGATATTTTTTAGTTTTATCGCAATAAAAGTTTATCGGAATCGCAAGATGATTCCTGGTCCGCTTCAAAATCTCTTAGAGATGTTAATTGAAGGGATGTATGATTTTATCAAAACTATATTAGGTAAAGATACAAGACAGTTTATTCCGTTTTTGGGAACGCTGTTCTTTTATATTCTCGGCATGAATCTTTGGGGTATTATCCCTGGTGGTTTTTCACCATCAACTTCACTTTCTATAACAGCATCACTTGCGATATTAGTCTTTTTATATTCACAATTCGTAGGAGTTTCTCGGTTAGGAATTGGTGGTTATTTTGATCACTTGATGGGTTCTCCTCGTGATGTTATCGGGTGGTGCTTAGTTCCACTTATGTTACCAATGCATATTATTGGAGAGTTTGCTAAGCCTTTTTCGCTTGCTTTACGTTTGTTTGGTAATATTACTGGTGAAGATATTTTGGTTGCGGCTTTTGTTGGACTGGGTGTGACGGCACTTGCTTTTGTAGGTTCTCCTGTTGGTCTACCACTTAATATACCATTTATTTTATTAGGACTTTTGTTGTCAACAATTCAAGCACTCGTGTTTACCTTGTTGTCGACTATTTATATACTGATGATGCTTCCGCATGAAGAAGCTCACTAAAAAGAAATAAAAGAAGAAAACATAAATTATTAAAACCATTATTTATTAGGAGTTTTACAAATGGATTATCAATCAATGTTAGCTTGGGCGTTACCAATGGGTGTTGGTCTTGCCGCTGTTGGTTCTGGATTAGGTCTTGGACGCGCTGTTGGTTCAGCGATGGAAGCTATTGGTCGTCAGCCTGAAGCTGCCGGCAAAATTCAAACCGCTATGATTATCGGTGCTGCTCTTATTGAAGCGTTAACAATTTACGCTTTAGTTGTATTCTTTATTCTCTCAGGTAAAATTGGTTAATCTTAGACGAAATAAAGAAATACAGTTGTTTATATTAACAACAAGAAAGGCTTATGCATAATGCATTTTGATGTTCCGGTATTTATAACTCATACTATTGGATTCTTAATCACCGTTTGGATTCTCAAGAAATATGCTTGGGGTCCTATACTTGATTTACTTGAAGAACGTCGCATGAAAATCATCGACGAATTTCAAAAAATCGATGACGGGCATGCAGAAGTTGCAAAATTAACAGCTGAGTATGAAGCGAAACTCGCATCTATTGATGATGAGCGTCGTGTGAAAATTACTGAAGCTGTTTCTCAGGCGAAAGTTATTGCCGATGAGATTAAAACAACTGCAAATAAAGAAGCCAAAGTGATTGCCGATAAAGCTAAGTCCGAAATAGAACGTGAAGTTGCCAAAGCTAAAGTACAGTTGAAAGATGACATGGTCACTATCACTGTCAAAGCAGCATCTAAAATTATCAATGAAAAATTAGACGACAATAAACACCGCGAACTAATCGCGAACTTTATTGACGGCGTTGAAAAGGTATAACAAAGTGTTATCTCAAGAAGTTGCTAAAATATATGCCAACGCACTCCTTTTATCTGTAGTGGAAAAAAAGATGATTGACGTTGCCTATGATCAGTTTTCATCTTTGAAGAAGCTGATAGCAGATGATAAGTCACTCGTTAATTTCCTTTCGGCTCCACAAGTTTTAGATGAAAATAAGCAATCGCTTTTGCGTAATGTTTTTTCATCTCGAATTGAGAAACTTTTCGTTGAATTTTTAATCGTGTTAGTTGATAAAAACCGTGTAAATTTTCTTCCTGAAGTAATCGACGAGTTCACTCGCTTAGTTGAAGCAAAAAGAGGTATTGGCAGAGTTTCTGTTATTACCGCTGTACCGCTTAACGATGGCGAACGTGCCAATTTAAAAAATACATTACAGGCAAAAACAAAACTCGATATTATTTTAGAAGAAAAAGTCGACCCATCTATTCTTGGTGGAATGATTATTATTTTACATAATGAAATTATCGACGGTTCTGTTTCGCATGGACTCAGTGCGGTAGAAGAACAATTATCAAAGGTTCGGGTACACTAAAGTAGTGTATGCCGATTAGTAAGTAGAAAATAATTTTTTAATATACGGCTTTACCATAGTGGTGTGCCGCAAGGAGAACGCTAATGGGTCTCAACCCTGAAGAAGTCTCATCAGTACTAAAACAAGAGATTGAAAAATTTGAAACCAAACTTGAAATGGAATCGGTTGGTACCGTTTTACAAGTTGGTGATGGTATCGCTCGTATCTGGGGTCTTGAAGACGTTATGATGTCTGAGTTGATTCAGTTCGAAGGCGATGTCTATGGTATGGTGCTGAACTTAGAAGAAGACAATGTTGGTGCTGCAATTTTTGGTTCCGACACATTAATTAAAGAAGGTGACACTGTTCGTAGAACAGGTAAAGTTGCCTCAGTTCCAGTAGGCGATGCGCTTATCGGACGTGTAGTAAATCCGCTTGGTCAACCTATCGACGGGAAAGGTCCTATCGCAACTGATAAGACTCGTATCATTGAAGGTATGGCAGCATCGGTTATCGAACGTCAACCTGTGACTGAACCACTTCAAACTGGTTTAAAAGCTATTGACTCAATGATTCCGATTGGTCGAGGTCAGCGTGAACTTATTATTGGTGACAGACAAACAGGTAAAACTGCGATTGCGATTGATACAATTATCAATCAAAAAAATACTGATGTTATCTGTGTCTATGTTGCTATCGGTCAAAAAGCATCTACTGTTTCACAAGTTGTAGAAATACTTCGTGAAGCTGGTGCTATGGAATATACAATCGTCGTTAATGCCTCAGCAACCGATCCTGCTCCACTGCAGTACATCGCTCCGTATGCTGGTTGTGCGATGGCTGAAGAATTTATGTTTGAAGGCAAGCATGTTCTTTGTGTCTATGATGATTTAACAAAACAAGCTGCTGCTTATCGTCAGTTATCACTTTTGCTTCGTAGACCTCCAGGTCGTGAAGCATATCCTGGTGATGTGTTCTACTGTCACTCTCGTTTACTTGAAAGAGCATCAAAACTCTCTGATAAACTTGGTGGTGGTTCTATTACAGCTCTTCCAATTATTGAAACACAGGCTGGTGATGTATCGGCATATATTCCGACAAACGTGATTTCTATTACTGATGGTCAGATATTCTTAGAATCAGAACTTTTCTTTGCTGGTGTTCGTCCTGCTATTAACGTTGGTGTATCTGTATCCCGTGTTGGCGGTAACGCACAAACCAAGATGATGAAAAAAATCGCTGGTTCTCTGAAACTTGATTTAGCCCAGTATCGTGAACTTGCTGCTTTTACGCAGTTTGGTTCTGACTTGGATGAAGCAACTCAAAAGCAATTAAACCGTGGTGAAAAAATGGTTGAACTGCTCAAGCAGGGACAATATGTGCCTTTGCCAATAGCCGAACAAGTTATCGAAATCTGGACAGCAACTCAAGGTCATATGGACGATGTTGCCACAAAAGATATTCAACGTTTTGCGAAAGAACTTGTTGAATTCTGTGATAAACAATATCCGGATATCAAACATACCTTAGAAAAAGAATTACAAATTTCTGATTCAACAAAAGCTGAGCTTGAAAAAGCTATCGCAGCATTTAAGAATCAGTTTAAAGCAGAATAAAAAGACAGCGTTTACAGTAGTGAACGCTTTTTGAAAGATAAAATAAACTATGGCTACTTTACGAGAAGTCAAAAGAAGAATTAAATCGGTTCAATCAACCACGCGTATTACGAAAGCGATGGAGATGGTGGCAGCATCAAAACTTCGCAAAGCACAACAAATGGTTGAAGAAGCGAGACCATATTCTGATAAACTTGACCTGATGCTTTCACATTTGGCAACTGCTTCGGCTGAGGATATTCCTCATCCGTATTTTGAAGAGCGGGATGTCAAAAAGAAAACATTAGTTGTTATTACATCCGACAGAGGACTGTGTGGTTCATACAATGCTAATGTTTTGCGGAAAGCTACTGAATGGCTTGAAGCAAACAAAGCATTTGAGCTTGAAGTTGTCACGGTTGGAAAAAAATGTAATGACCATTTTAAAGCTCGCCAATGGACTGTGGTAGATAATTTTAGCGATTGGGCTGGAGTTATCAACTATGACAAAGTTCATGATATGGTAAAGCTGTTGACTAACCGTTTTCTCTCTAGTGAAACTGATGAAATCGAGATTATTTATACGCAGTTTATTTCAACTGTAAAATATAAAATCGTTACTCCTCGTTATTTACCAATAGGAAAACCTGAAGTAGATGAAGAAGCTGGTTTTAATATGGATTACATCTTTGAACCAAATCCTGAATCTATTTATGATGCGATTCTGCCAAATTATGCGACCTCTAAAATGATTATGGCTGTTGCCGAAGCGATTGCTTCTGAACATGGCAGTCGTATGATGGCAATGGGGAATGCAACTACAAATGCAGAAGAAATGGTTGATGTCTTGACGCTTGAATATAATAAAGCACGTCAGGCACAGATTACCAAAGAGTTACTTGAAGTTGTTGCTGGAGCGGAAGCGCTCAAAGCATAAATATATTTTGAAATAGTAGGTCAGAAGCCCTGTGCTTCTGACAATATTTAATTATAGTATAAAATTAGTCACACTGAGTTTATCGAAGTGTGTACCGAATAATGTAAAAAAAGATTGTATATAAACTGGAGATTGTTTCATGGCACAAAATATCGGAAAGATTGTACAGGTAATTGGTCCGACAGTCGATTGTGAGTTTAAAGCCGATTCACTGCCCAACATTTTAAACGCTGTTAAAATTAAAAACCCGGTAACTAATAAAGATTTAGTTGTTGAGGTTGCTCTACACATCGGTGACAATGTTGTCCGTTGTGTTGCGATGGCATCTACCGATGGACTTGTCCGTGGTATGGAAGCGGTCGATACGGGCGCTCCGATTTCAGTTCCTGTTGGCGAAAAAGCATTAGGCAGAATTTTTAACCTTCTTGGCGATACTATTGATGGAAAAGATCAAATCTCTTCAGATAATAAACGCCTTCCTATTCACCGTATGGCTCCGTCGTTTGACGAACAGTCTACATCTTCTGAGATGTTTGAAACAGGTATCAAAGTTATTGATCTGTTAGAACCATATTCTAAAGGTGGTAAGGTTGGACTCTTTGGTGGTGCTGGTGTTGGTAAGACAGTTATCATTCAAGAATTGATTCACAACATTGCGACCCAACATGGTGGCTATTCTGTTTTCTGTGGTGTTGGTGAACGTACTCGTGAAGGTAACGATTTATATCTTGAAATGACAGAGTCTGGTGTTATTGAAAAAACTGCGATGGTGTTCGGTCAGATGAATGAACCTCCTGGAGCTCGTTTGCGTGTAGCTCTTTCAGGTCTTACTATGGCTGAGTATTTCCGTGATGAAGAAGGACAGGATGTACTCTTGTTCGTTGATAATATTTTCCGTTTTGTGCAAGCTGGTTCTGAAGTATCTGCACTCCTTGGGCGTATGCCTTCGGCGGTGGGTTACCAACCAACTCTTGGTACTGAAATGGGTGCATTACAAGAACGTATTACATCTACAAAATCTGGTTCGATTACATCGGTGCAGGCTATTTATGTTCCTGCTGATGATTTAACCGATCCTGCTCCTGCGACTACTTTCTCCCATCTTGATGCGACCACTGTGTTGTCTCGTCAGATTGCGGAGCTTGGTATTTATCCAGCTGTGGATCCTCTTGATTCTACATCTCGTATTTTAGATCCGAACATTGTTGGTGAAGATCATTATCGTGTCGCTCGTGAAATCCAAATTATTTTACAGAAGTACAAAGATTTGCAAGATATTATTGCGATTTTAGGTATGGACGAACTTGCTGATGATGACAAGACACTTGTGTTGCGTGCTCGTAAAATTCAACGATTCCTTTCACAACCGTTCTCAGTTGCTGAAGTATTTACTGGTAAAGCTGGTAAATATGTGAAGATTGAAGATACTATTAAAGGTTTCGATGAACTTATTTCAGGTAATCTTGATCATATTCCTGAACAGTTTTTCTATATGGTTGGTGGACTTGACGAAGTTCTTGAAGCTTATACAAAATCTAAGAAGAAGTAGTCATATATGTTTCGTTTATCAATCGTAACACCTGAAAAAGTTTTCTTTGATGATGATATTGTTTCATTGGTAGTCCCTGGTACAGAAGGGTATCTTGGAGTCTTGTCAAACCATGCTCCTCTGATTACCGCTTTACAAATCGGACGTATCGAATTTCGTAACACCGATGAAGAAGTATCAATTCTTTCTGTGACAAATGGTTTTCTTGAAGTATCTGGCAATGTTGCATCTTTGTTATGCGATGCCGCCGAATACGCAAAAGATATCGATGTTGCCCGTGCGGAATCAGCCCTTGAAAAAGCTCAAGCTAAAATTGCTGATTACAATAACGGACAAAAAGATATTAATATTGATGATGAGAAACTTGCTGTCATACGAGCAAAAAACCGTCTGAAGATTCATAAAGAAAATAGATAGTGATAAATATCACTTCGTGACTGCGTCACTTTTTAAATAATCTGTCACACTGAGCTTGTCGAAGTGTGTTATGATAAATTTCTATTATATAAATTAAAATCCCCGATTTATCGGGGATTTTTTTTGGTTATTTCTTAAGTTTTTTACTCATATTGTGTAGCCGACCCCTTGGGGTCGGTTTCTATTCATGAATTGTAAACGTACCCCAAGGGGACTGTTGAAAAACCTCTTATATTGGGACATACTTCGATTCCGCTCAGTATGACAAATTATAAGCTGTTGTCTTTCAAGTCACCCTGAGCGGAGTCGAAGGGTCTTGAAAGACTGTTTGGATTTTTTCAACAAACCCCAAGGGGTACGCCACCCACCTACTTATTCGTTTTCAATGATGTTATCAATTATTTGTTTATTGTTCTTTGGTATAGAATAATAAAAATCCCTATATAGCTTTTCTAAATTTTTTAATAATTCATTTCCTTGTTTTATCATCGACTGTGTTTTTATGTTAGTCAAGTTATTCTGAATCGATTTTATCCCATCTTTAATAGAGCCAAGATTCAAGCCAATACCTCTAATTGACAAAAAAATAATATCTTTGCTTGTTACTGATTCTGAAAAATTTGAAATTAAAAAAAAGTACATTAAATTATCTAAAGAATTTGTAATATTTATTAAATCTTTTTGAATACTAAAAAGATATAAGTCATCATTTTCAAGTCTATGTGAGCTATCTAGAATAGAGTATATGCTTGTATAATAAGTGTTTAATTTACTTCTTTCTACAGAATAGAAATATTGTAATGAATCTTCTTTAGGTTTCTTAAATTTATTATTATTCTTAACTTTTAACTCATAATCTCTTTCTATCACATAATACATTGAAAGCATCTGAAAATTTGCCTTATAGGTTAATTGATTTGCCGTAAATGTACGCAGTGTCTTTTCGTTGTTCCATGTATACTCGTCCTCACCCTTATTGTTTAATTTGTGTTCATCGGGTTTACCATAAATTTCTGCAATTAACTTAATCATACTTTCAATGACTGACTTCTCAGATAATTCAAAGAAAATTCCGTGAAATTTATTTTTGTAAAACATAAAGGAAAGATTATCAATTTCGACCCCCTCATATTGTTGAATCGAAGTTAAGTAGTAAGTTGCATTGCCAGTATCGATTAATATTTCAAGTTCAAATAAGCTTTTCATGGTATTGAAATCAGTTCCCCATTTGTAACCGATGAAACCATCTTTTACTTTCTGAGCCGATATGGTAGAACATAAAATTAGCAATATCAGAATTGTGTTTTTTAGCATAAATCCTCCAATAGACCCCTTGGGGTCGGTTTCTATTCATGAATTGTAAACGTACCCCAAGGGGTACGCCACCAAATTTCTATTTGAATCTATTCAATTTCGTCTATTTTAATTATAACATTATCCCATCCGTGATGCGACCTAAAACTTGACCATATCCAATCTTGAGGTTTTTCTACCAAACCTTTTACGACTGGATTTTTATGACAATAATTTATTTTCACTATCGTAATTTCTTTTGTTCTACAATTATAATCGTAAAAACTTCGTTGCCAAAAAACATTTTTCTGTTTCCCATTTCTCATAACTTTTAGTTTATCAAAAACTTTCAGTCCAATTTTCTGCCAATGAGAAATAATTTCTCGCCCTGAAAGTGATTTTAACTCCCCAATGATTTTGCTGAGAGGAATTCCATCAAGGGGTATTAAAACCAAATGTACATGATTTGGCATTATCACATACCCATATAATTTGAACATATATTTAGTTCGTAATTCTTCGAGATGACGGAGAAATATTATTTTAACAGCATCAGCTTTAAATAAATTATAATTATGGTAACAAGAAAAAGTTACAAATCGTGCAGTTCCAGTTTTATCAAAAGATAGTTTGTTACTCATTTTAAGTCTCTCTATGTTTACTCTAAAAAATTGAATAGAAACGTACCCCTTGGGGTCGTTCTCTATTCAATTATAACTCTAATGACTGACAAGGTACGTCAGTATAATTCTGTCGGGTTCTATACCCACCTTTCGGTGGCATTGCGAACCCGACCTGCAGATATTTAAAGACTTGATTCATCGGGGATTTATTTTTGACTAAATTATCAATTTTCCCCCCTAATTTTCAGATTATTTCCATTTTCGGCAAATTTCAACAAAACAGTCCTAAATCGTCTTATAACTCTTTGCTCTTCAACAGCTTCTACATCTGCTTTCCACTTGACAATTTCCATTTTTTTAAGTATTATTTGAGGCTATGATATTAGACTTTAGACAATTCGAATCTTTTCCCGCCGAAATAGTTTTGACTGGCGATTCAAGTAGTTTAAACCTTGATTTTCAAGGCTTAAATGAGCTGAAATCGATACAAGTTGATTTGCATATCCAAGAATCCGCTGAAGAATATTTTTGTCAGGGAACAGTCAACGCAATAGTGAATATTGAATGCTCACGTTGTCTAAATGGATTCGATAAAGAGATTGAATGCTCAATTGATTTTATCGCATGTGCCGAATCACTCCATGCTGATGTCGATGAAAAAGATGTCTTAGACACTGAAGACTATGCATACTTTACTGGTGGTGATATTCAGGCTGATATTTCTGATATCTTACGACAAGCGATTATTTTATCTTTGTCATTAAAACCACTTTGCTCCGATGACTGTCAAGGTCTCTGCTCGCAATGTGGCATTAATTTAAATGAGCAGGAATGCTCATGTGTAACTGAAAAAATAGATCCACGCTGGGAAGGTTTGAAAAAACTTTCTAAGCAAACTAATGAAAATAAGGAACATTCCTAATGCCTCTTCCAAAACGAAGACATTCCCGAACCCGTGGGCGTAAACGCCGTACAAACTGGACAATGACATTACCAAATGTCTCTGAATGCCAGCATTGTCACAACCCAAAATTACCTCATCATATCTGTACACATTGTGGTTACTACAATGGTCGCCAGATTATTGATGTAAAAGAAGTTTAACATTATACAACTAATGAAGGATACAAAATAATCCTTACATGACTTCTAAAAAAGTACATAACATCGTTCTTGATGTAATGGGGGCTGACTCAGGGAAAGCTGAAATTATTCGTGGCGGTATTGATGCTGCCAGACAAATTGGCGAAGAAATGAAAATGATCTTCGTTGGTCGTCAAGACGATATTCAAGAAATTTTAAAGCAGGAAGAAAATCTCCCTGACAACGTTGAAGTATGCCACGCTGATGATGAAGTTCCAATGACTATATCAGCGACTGATGGTGTTCGAATGCGTAAAAGCTCGATTTCCGTTGGTCTCAAATTAGTCAAAGAACAAAAAGCGGTCGCATTTATCTCTCCTGGTAATACAGGTGCGGTCATGGCGACTTCGCTGATTACTTTAGGACGTATTGAAGGTGTTAGCCGCCCTGCTATTACAACGGTCTTTCCAACCTCAAATGATAACCCAACTGTTGTATTAGATGTTGGGGCGAATGTTGACTGCAAGCCTATACATCTTGCACAATTTGCTGTCATGGGTTCAGTCTATGCTTCAGTCGTATTCAAAAATGAATCTCCTCGAGTTGGGCTTCTTTCTATAGGAGAAGAGCGTTCAAAAGGGAATGAACTTATTTTCTCTGCTTTAAAACAATTACAGGATTCTAATATTAATTTTGTCGGTAACATTGAAGGACGTGATGTTTTATCTGGTGCTGTAGATGTTGTCGTCACCGATGGTTTCACGGGTAATATACTATTGAAATTTGCTGAATCAATTAAACCGATGCTTATGAAAAAAATGCAACGGCAGATTCAAACAAATATTTTTTCAAGGATGGGAGCTATTCTGCTCTTACCATTCTTAAAAAGGATGAAGAGTACATTTGATTACTCTGAATCTGGTGGTGCACCTCTATTAGGTGTAAATGGAATTGTTATTATTTGCCATGGTTCTTCAAATGCAAAAGCAATTACCAATGCGGTAAAGGGTGCATTTAAAATGGCTGATAAAAAAATTAAACAAAGAATTCATGATGAATTAATCACCAACCACTTTGGACAAAGTAATGGGAAAAATAAAAGCCAAGATAATCGGGACGGGATCGTTTGCTCCAACACAGCGAATGACCAATGCTGATCTTGAAAAAATTGTAGATACATCAGACGAATGGATCGTCTCTCGAACTGGTATTAAAGAACGACGTATAGCTCCTGAAGGTATGGCTGTCTCCGACATGGCTGTTGAAGCGTGTAAGAAAGCGATAGAATCATCAGGACTCAAAAATGAAGATATCGATCTTTTAATCCTCGGTACTGTCACTCCAGACTACAAACTTCCATCTACAGCATGTGTTGTACAAGAAAAGATGGATTTACCCAATGCCACAGCGTTTGATATTGTCGCGGCATGTACGGGGTTTTTAAATGGTCTTTCGGTCGCATCGGCGCTTATTGAAACTGGTGCATATAAAAATGCACTTGTTGTCGGAGCAGAAAAACTTTCATCAATTTTAAATTATAAAGACCGCAATACATGCATTCTCTTTGGAGATGGTGCTGGAGCGGCGGTGCTTACCGTATCTGATGATGACTCTGGAATCCTCGGTACATTTTTGAAATCAAACGGAAACTTACGAGAACTTCTTTGGGTCAAAGATGGTGGCTCGGCTAATCCTATCCCTGATGGGTATGTCTCCGAGGGTGAAGATAAAGTTATGATGAGTGGTAGTGATATTTTTAAAGTTGCTGTGAAACAAATGTGTAATGCTGCTGTTAAAATTATAGATGAAGCAGGGTTGACTTCTGAAGATATTTCATTGGTGATTCCACATCAGGCAAACATTAGAATCATTGAAGCAATTGCTAAAAGATTAAAAGTGAGTATGGATAAAGTTTTTGTAAATATAGAAAAATACGGTAACACTTCAGCAGCATCGGTACCTATTGCACTCGACGAAGCGAACCGTTCTGGTAAAATAAAAAAAGGCGACCATGTTGTTATGGTTGCATTTGGCGGTGGTCTTATTTGGGGTTCCGCATTAATAAAGTGGTAAAAAATATGAGTAAAACAGTATTTTTGTTTCCAGGACAAGCTTCCCAATATGTCGGTATGGGAAAAGATTTATACAACGATTCTAATAAAGTCAGAAAACTGTATCAATTAGCATCTGATGAAATAGGTGAAGACATCGCTAAGCTTTCGTTTGAAGGTCCGTCTGAAGAACTCAAACGAACTCGATTCACGCAACCTGCAATTTTAGTGCATGCTCTTTCTGTCTTAACAATTTTAGAAGAGAGAACTCCAGCATTTGATTTTGCTTGTGGACATTCGCTTGGTGAATATGCTGCCTTGGCTGCTGTTGGAGCGATGACATTTGAAGATGCTATCAAAGCAGTTGTCAAGCGTGCGTCACTAATGGAAGAAGCCTGTCAAAAAACTCCTGGAACAATGGCTGCCGTGATGGGGCTTGCTCCTGAAAAAGTTGATGAAATTTGTAAACAAGCAACTGATAATAATGGCGTGGTTATTCCAGCAAATTATAACTCAAAAATTCAAATTGCTATTTCTGGGTCAGTTGTATCTGTGGAAAAAGCAGTCGAACTTGCCAAAGAAGCAAAAGCAAAACGAGCGATGCTTCTTGAAGTCGGTGGAGCGTTTCACTCACCGCTTATGGAATCAGCAAAACTTGGCATGGAAGCGTATCTTTCTGGTATCACAATTTCTGATCCAAAAACACCGATTGTTGCTAATGTGACTGCTAAGACTGTTTTAACTGGTGACGAGATTCGAAAATTACTCGTTGATCAGATTACTTCTCCTGTGCGATGGGCTCAAACAATGGCATTTCTGGTTGAAAATGAGGTTTCTACCGTATATGAAATTGGACCTGGTAAAGTACTTAGCGGACTGGCAAAACGTGAAATGCGACCAGAAAAAATGATAAATCTTGACACACTCGAAGATATTTCGAAACTTTAACCGTATAAAGGTTTAAGATAAATGGACTTTACGAAAAAAACTGTAATTGTAACTGGCTCTGCCAGAGGGATTGGTCGGATTGTTGCCGAACGGTTTGCATCTTTTGGTGCAAATTTAGTGATTTCTGATATAGACCAAGAGCAATCTGAAGCGGTCGCTGGTGAAATTGGTGGAACTGCTATTGGACTTAAAGCAAATGTGACCAATTCTGATGATGTTGAGAATCTTTTTGAAAAGACTAAAAAAGAATTCGGTCAGGTTGACATTGTTGTAAACAATGCGGGTATTACTCGTGACACGCTTTTAATCAGAATGCACGAAAAAGATTGGGATATGGTACTTGACATCAATCTCAAAGGTGCTTTTCTTGTCACCAAATCTGCTGCCAAGCTTATGATGAAACAACGGTATGGACGTATCGTAAATATTAGCTCTGTCGTTGGTCTTACTGGCAATGCTGGTCAGGCAAACTACGCTGCTTCTAAGGCTGGTCTGATTGGGTTGACTAAATCGACTGCGAAAGAACTTGGTGCCAGAGGAATTACGGTGAATGCCGTTGCTCCTGGATTTATAGCAACTGATATGACTGAAAACTTACCTGAAGATGCAAAAGAAAAGTTTTTGGCGAAACTGTTAATTAAACGGGCGGGAACGTCTGAAGATATCGCTTCTGCGGTGACTTTTTTAAGTTCCGACGAAGCATCATACATTACTGGTCAGGTTCTGACTGTTGATGGTGGACTGACAATAAGTTAAATATAACATACGTAAGAAGGAGAAACAAAATGTCTATTGAAGAAAGAGTGAAAAATATCATTATCGAACAACTTGGTGTGGAAGCAGCACAAGTTACTGAAGGTGCTAAATTTGTTGAAGATTTAGGTGCTGATTCTTTGGATACTGTTGAATTAGTTATGGCTTTAGAAGAAGAATTTTCTGTGGAAATTCCTGATGAAGATGCTGAAAAAATCGGTTCTGTCGGTGATGCTATTAACTACATTAACGGCAACGCTAAATCCGAATAATTATTTCACGAAAGAATTAATTTTATGGAAAAAAGAGTTGTCATTACTGGATTAGGAGTTTTGTCTCCTGTTGGTAATACTATTGATGCATATTGGGATGCCTTAACTGCTGGCAAATCTGGTATTGGACCTGTGACACGTTTTGATGTCACTGATTTTAATGCGAAGATTGCTGGTGAAGTAAAGGATTTTGATGTGACTGCATATGTTGATAAAAAAGCTGCCAGACGGATGGATCTTTCGGAACAGTATGCTATCGCAGCATCAGACCAAGCAATCAAAGATTCTAAACTTGATTTAGAAGCACTCGATCTTGACCGTTGCGGTGTTGTCATTGGGTCTGGTATTGGTGGTATCTCTACATTTGAAGATACACATACCAAACTTTTAAAATCGGGACCATCACGTGTCTCGCCATTTTTTATTCCAATGATGATTATCGATATGTGTCCAGGGCTTGTCTCAATCCAGTACGGATTCAGAGGTCCTAATTTTGCGACTGTATCAGCCTGTGCGTCATCATCGCATGCGATTACTGACGCCTACCATATTATCAAACGTGGCGAAGCCGATGTGATGATAACTGGTGGTACCGAAGCGACGTTAGTTCCAAGCTCTTTAGCAGGATTCTGTGCTGCCAAGGCTCTCTCTACTCGTAACGATGATCCTACTGCAGCGTCTCGTCCTTTTGATGTTGACCGTGATGGTTTTGTGATGGGTGAAGGTGCTGGTATGATAGTCATGGAATCGCTTGAGCATGCTCAAGCACGTGGTGCAAAAATTTATGCCGAGTTCACTGGGGCTGGAATGACTGGTGATGCTCATCATATGACTGCTCCGCATCCTGAAGGACATGGTGCCAAAAGAGCGATTGAACTTGCTCTCAAACATGCTAACTTAAAACCAGAACAAATTGACTATGTCAATACTCATGGAACCTCTACAGGGCTTGGTGATATTGCTGAGACTAAAGCAATCAAGGCTACATTGGGTGACCATGCCTACAAAATTCCGATTAATTCAACAAAATCTATGATTGGACATTTGTTAGGTGCTGCTGGGGCGATGGAATTTATTGCCTGTTTGAAATCTATTGAAACACAAAAAGTACATCCAACTATAAATTTGGAAAATCCTGATCCTGAATGTGACCTTGATTATGTCGCAGAAGGTGCCAGAGATACGAAAGTTTCACATATCCTTTCAAACTCTTTTGGGTTTGGTGGACATAATGTCTCATTAATCGCAAGTAAGTTCGAAGGTTGATAGTAGATGGGATTGTGGACAAAGCTACTTAAAAAGCAAGGTTCTCAATACTCAGACATTGATAGTGAGTCACTAAAAGCTGTTCAGGAAATTTGCGGATACCATTTTCGCAATCTTGATTTATTGCTTTTAGCTCTTACTCATCGGTCATACTATAAACCAACTGATAAACTACATGCACGCGAATCAAATGAACGTCTCGAATATCTCGGCGATTCTGTCTTAGGACTGATAATCGCCGATTTACTTTATAAGGACCATCCTGATTTACGAGAGGGAAGACTGACTAAGATGAAAGCAATGTTAGTTAATGAAATCACTCTTGCAAATGTTGGGAAAAAATATAAACTCAATGAACAACTCCGTCTCTCTGTCGAAGAAGACAAACTGGGCGGACGGATGCGACCGTCGATAATCTCTGATGCAGTTGAATCTATCTTGGGAGCCATTTATCTCGATGGTGGACTTCCTGCCGCATGCGATGTGATTCATCGACTTATATATTCTCATAAACAAGAGATCCTTTCTGATAAATCTCAAAAAAATCACAAAGGGGAATTGCTGGAGCTGATGCAATCTCGTGGTGAAGGGATGCCGTATTATGAGGTCGAATCTGAAACTGGTCCAGATCATGACAAACAATTTACGGTGATTGTCAATGTAGGTAGTAATAAAATTGGTAACGGCACAGGTCATACCAAAAAAGAAGCTGAACAAAAAGCAGCCGCAATGGCTCTTGAATTGGTTAAATCTCAAAAAGAACCCCCAAAAGATTCAGAATAAAAAATATTTTATTTTTAACATTCTAAATGTTTTATTTGACAATCGTTTCAAAATTTAATACATAGTCCACGTTATATTGATAAAATAGGTTCATGATTATTTGAAAAAAAAAGTAATAAAACCATAAACCATTTTAACGGAGTAACATCCAATGCGTAAAACAACAAAAAAAACAACCAAGAAGAAAGCCGCTCCAAAACGGAAACCGGCTACAAGAAAAGCTGCCCCTAAAAAAGCAGCAAAAAAAACAACTCGTAAAGCTGCTCCTAAAAAAGCTGCCAAACGTACAGCTCCAAAAAGAAAGGCTGCGGTTAGAGCTGGAGCAAAAGCATGGTCTGCTGCTGAAATTTCACGTCTGAAAAAGATGTACATGAAAAAAACAGCTCCAGAATGTGCAACTGCAATGAGACGTTCACTTGCTTCTATTAAAGCGAAGTGTCGTACATTAGGTCTCAAAAAAGCTGCTCCTAAAAAAAGAACAGCTCCAAAACGTAAACCAGCTGCTCGTAAAGCTGCCCCACGTAGAAAAGCAACTACACGTAAAACAACACGTAAAACAACACGTAAAGCTGCTCCAAAACGTAAACCAGCGAAAAAAGCTAAAAAAAGAAGATAAGTTAAAGATATACGCTTACAATTAAGACACAACATTTGGTATATTCGGTCCAAATAACTTATCAGATTTAAATTATAGAAACTCGCCCTACAAGGCGGGTTTTTTTATGGCTCTTACACCAAACTACCCTGAACTTATTTTGTACCGACAGGGCATTGCCCTGTCTAAATATAGTAGAGACGTTATATATAACGCCCCTACGGAGTTTAGTATAAATAGGTGGAATTGGGTCAGTAATAGTAGTAGTAGGTCAGGAGCCCTGTGCTCCTGACTTTTTACTATACTTGACATTTCGACCTGTTTTCAGCATATTGCCCATCTAAATTGTTAGACTGTTTTCATTGCTATCTCTTGTATGAGATAGCTTTACATACACCAAACACAGTTTTGGTTAATTGGAGATTTTATGAATATTGTTGTCTTAATAAAGCAAGTGCCAGAAATCGCACTTATTAAAGTTGATGAAGCCGCCAACGAAGTTGTCCTTCCACAAGGTCCTGGCACGGTCAACCCATTTGATGAATACGCAATCGAAGAAGCCCTTCGTCTAAAAGAAAAACATGGCGGAAAAGTAACCGTACTTTCTGTTGGAACTGTTAAAACAGAATCAGCTATTCGTACTTGTTTGGCACTTGGTGTTGATGAAGCAGTTTTGCTCACCGACGATGCCTTTACAGGTTCTGACCAACAAGCTCTCGGCAAAATTATCGCCGCTGGTTTGACAAAAATCGGCGACTACGATTTAGTCCTCGCTGGGAAACAAGCAATCGACTCTGACTCTGCGCAAGTTCCTGGGGCTGTTGCGGCTAACTTAGATTTGCCACAAGCGATGTTTGTCAAAAAATTTGAAGATGTTTCAGATGGTAAAGCAACGGTCTATCGCACCACAGAAGAGGGCTACGATATAATCGAACTAACTCTTCCTGCGGTTGTTTCGGTTGTCAAAGAAATTAACGAGCCACGTCTTCCGTCATTAAAAGGTAAAATGGCAGCCAAGAAAAAAGAGATTGTCAAATACTCCGCATCTGACTTAGGTCTTGATGGTTCTGGTATAGGTGCTAACTCACTTTCCAAACAAGTTTCTGTTGCGACACCTCCTGCTCGTACAAAAGGGGAGATGATTGAGGGTGAGACACCTGAAGAAATCGCCGAGAACCTATTTAACAAACTCAAAGATAACCAAGTCTTATAAAATAGAAATTTAATTTTGTTGTGTCTGGTCCTATTCGCCAAAGGCGGATGAGACCTGACACAAATATCAACCATTATCTGTCAGTTCACAATTTTACTAAAGTAAAATCAGGAACAGACAGAACAATTACACAGGCTTGCCTGTTCCTAAACATATAGGTTGAGGCAGACCTCAACCCTACGAAAAGTTGGGTAGTCTCGTAGGTCGGGTTCATGAAGCCACCGATAGGTGGGTATCGAACCCGACAAATACTGACATTACCTGTCAGTCATACTTTATATATTTCAAGCATGAAATCACTACGAAGATACCGATTCAATAATAGGTTATATTTTATTACATCTGTAACCTACAACAGACAACCTGTCCTATTAGAAAATGTTTCTACTTTTTGGGAGAGTTGGAAAATAATCAAACCAATCGCATGGGTTATATTACCTAATCATTTTCATATCATTATTAATTCCGAAAATCATGATATTTCAAAAATTATACATAGGTTTAAGAGAACATATACTTGTATTTATAATTATACGGTTAAAAGTGGAAGGGTTTGGCAAAACAGATTTTGGGATCATATTATAAGAGACCAAAATGATTTCAATACACATTTAGATTATATTCATTACAATCCAGTAAAACATAAATTAACAAATGACCCTTTTGTGTATGAGCATTCTTCGTTATTAAAATATTATGAAAAAGGTTATTATCAAAGAGATTGGGGTAATGATATTAAATTTGAGGATTGTTGTTTCGGAGAATGAAATTCTGTCGGGTTCAATTACCACCTTTCGGTGGCATTGTGAACTCGACCTACAATTTTCTGTCATTGCGAACGACCAAAGGGAGTGTGGCAATCTCATCTTTTTATAATTGACATTTGATTCTTTTATTATGTATTATAAGTAAGTCTGATAATACTTAATTGGAGGTTAAAATGAGTTATTACGTTTATGAAAATTGGGTGGCAGAAAATAAAGCTGTTATACATGTTGGAACATGTGGTTATTGTAAACATGGAAAAGGTTGTCACAAAAACCCATTAGGTAAAAAAAATGGTCAATGGCATGGACCATTTGAAACTTTAGATAAAGCACAAAATATAGCTAATGCAACTGGTAGAAATGTAAAAAAACATCGTTGTGTATAAATATGTTTTTGCATAAACATCATTTTTTTCTATTATAAAAAATTGATTTCGTTTGGAGTAATTAAATGAGTAATTTTTGTTCTAAGTGTAACGTAAAATTATCAATAAAAAATTCTGATGAGTTGAAGGGCAAACCAATTTGTAAAGAATGTTTAATTGGAATAAACAAGACTCCATCGCAAAATTTTAGTATATCAAGTCCACTTGAAAGTAAGTTTGATTTGTTTAGTAAATTCACTTTAATTTTAGCAATTATAGTAGCAATTTGTGGTGTACTTTTAATTATTAGTTCATCGAATACTTTTACATTTTCGATAATTATTGGATTGATAATTCAATTACTATTAATTTATCTTTTGTTAAAGGGGTGTGGAGAAGTTATTAGATTATTGAAAAAACTAAACAATTTCCCTTATGCTGGTCAAATATCCACAATTTTACCTGAAGAATATGATGAAGTAAAAAAAGTTCAACCTATAATAATGCCAGATAGTGAATTTAAAAACTTACGATGTTCAGACTGTAATGCATTTGTAACTGAAGACGCTGTTGAATGTCATTCATGCGGTGAAGCATTTGAAGAGGAAAAACCAAGGAATTATAAACTTATAAAAATATGTCCAATTTGCAATGAGAAAATGACAGACCCTGATTATTGTACAAAATGTGGAATACAAAAAAATAATTAATTACCTATATTTCTATTTGTAGAGGCAGACCTATGTGTCTGCCCAATTGAGGGCGAACACTCAGGTTCGCCCCTACTTTTAGGTTCAGGCATGCCAGAACCCTACATAAGAGTATTCCTAAATGTTTAAAGTTGACATCTGAACTCTTTTGCCGATATATGTTTATATGAAAACTACTATGTCCAATACGCTCAAACAGATAATTCTTATTACTGTCTTATCGCTTATATCATTCCAAGTGGCATCTGCCGCCGATTTAGTCAAATATACTGTCTGCGATATCGAAGTTTTGTACCTCTATGAAGATGCGACCGAAATTGACTGGGCAACGATTTATTACCTCAATGAAAATTACGGTTGTCGGGTCGATTTGCTCAAGCTTATCGAGCGTACCGAATTTGATATAGCGACTACTGCTATCGATAAAAAACAGATATTCCATCATGTCGCCTCGTTTCCGAATTCAGACTCAACTTCTATCAAACGGCTTATCAAAACATTGTTCAAACAACGACGCCCAGATGTAGTCATTTTTGATGAAGAGAGCCGAAACAAATTATACCAAGCTTTCAAAGACCGAATCCGTTCGACCAAGCCATCATCTCGGCATATTTTTAACATCATGAAAATTTTCAGTCGTTATAACGATGCTTCAAAACTCGACAATTTTCCACTCGTTATTTTAAATAGCTCTGAGCTTTATAATCGCTACAAGGATAGAATCGAATACGAAGTTCCATTTTTGTTCCCACTCTATAATAAAATTGACAAAGAGTATTCTCATCTGACAAAGTTTCAACTTGAAAAAAATTATCTGCTTGGCAATAAGTCATCGGACAATTTCCTGAGTGGTATTTCGTCGTTTCGATTAGTTTCTATTGTCGATTCTCTTTTGACCGACGGTCCGATGAAACGGACGATTATTAAGCAGGCGAAAAAATTTAGCTCATACTTGAATGCATCTAAAATTTCAAAAGGGAAACGAAAAGTCGATTTTGTCGTTGACGGTTACCGTGAACTTTTGTATCTCCGTCAGCATAAAAAGGCGATGGCACAATACCAAGGATATGAAAAATATATCAATTCGCTTTTTGCTCGTGGCGAACAAGCGGCACTTGATTTGGTTGGGATAAACTGGGACGGAAAAATTGTCCTGCGTGATTCACCACATGGTCCAAAACTAAAATTCCAAGCATCAATTTCTGTCGACGGACCCCGTGAAGTTGTCATCAATAGTTTTAAGTTTCATCCATATTATGATACATCGGCGGTGATACTTGGGGATGAGCCACAAAAAATTATGCCTCATCAATCGTATATGAAAGAATTTCTAATTGATATAGATCGATCTTTACTCGAAAGTCAGACCACCGATTCTCTTCAATTTTCGGTAGAAATCGACTATGGACAGATTCCGCTTTTGTTTACATCATCATTGCCGATTTGGGAAGCACCACAACTGAGCATTAAGCTTGAACCAGATTTTTACTTTGTGAAACCATTTCCAAAAATCAATGTAGATAAAATTGTTTCGAATCTGAATCTCAAAGTTATCATCACTAAACCGTATAATTATTCAGGTATGGCGGAGATAAATTTTCAGACTCCAGATGGTATGTTTGCTGGGGCTTACCGTAAAGAAATTCAACTTGATAAAGGTTCATTGACTGAGACAATTCGGATACCATTTACAATTTCAAATCTGTTTGAACTTGGAACCCAATTTGAGTCTGTCGAACTTTTGGTCGATGGTCAGATAGTTGCCTCTGATACAGGGAAAATCCGAATTGCATCATGTAAAATTTCCGACACTCGTACAATCGGTTTCTTACCTGATGAGACTGGTCTGCTTGAAGATATTTTAACCATGACCGATGCCGCCTATCGTCCGCTTACAAATCGGACACTTGTCAAAGGTGATTTACAAGCCTATGATGTTATTATTATCGGGACAAATTCGTTTAAAAACTATCCATCATTTTCTCATTTAAAAGATCGTTTTGAAAAATACTTGAGACAGGGTGGTTCTCTTGTCATATTACCACAGTCAGAAAACTGGCCAAACTCTGCAATTCCAGTTTCATTTGCTCCTACAGTTGAGGTTGTAGATAAAACTCAGATAACTAATCGAATAAAAGAGGCACGCGTACTGACAAAACCGTATTCGATTTCTGACAAAAATTTACTTTCGTCATTTTATAAAAAGAGAGTTATAGAACCTGCTGTGATTTCTCCAGCAGAGAGAGTTTTTGTGACAAACACAGGAGCGACACTTCTTTCGATATCACGATTAGGTGAAGGGCAGATTATTTTCTGTGGTTTCCCTCTGTTAGGCATGGTTGCGGGGTTAGATATTGAAGCGATTCATCTTTTTGCGAATATCCTGAACTATTAGCCTTTATTCTTGTTCAATAATTCTATATATTACGACTTCATGTTTTTTAATAAAGCATGAGCATACTTCGACAAGCTCAGTATGACAGATTGTAAGTGTTCAGCAAGACGGATTGTAACTATTTCATTTATGTCGCCCTGTGCTTGTCGAAAGGTTTTGAAAGAAATGATTTAGAATTTATTGCATAAAGAGAGTTTCATTGAGCAGGAATCAAAAAGAACAAAAGCAGTTTGACACAGTCATAAAATACTTCAAAAAATACAAACGTTATTTAGTTTTAGGTGGCATCGCGGTAACATGTTCAAATGTTCTCGTTTTAATCATGCCGTATTTATCAAAATTAGTATTTGAAGCACTTGAAAACAATGAACCATCATCGGTGATTTTAAATTATGTTCTCTTGTCAATAGGTGCAGCGACATTTTCGGGAGTTTTTCGTTTTGGAATGAGACGAACGATAATCTGGATGTCCCGTTATATCGAATATGATCTCCGTTGTGAGGTCTTTGAGCATCTTGAAAATATGCCACCATCATTTTACCATGAAACCCGTACAGGCGATTTGATGGCTCGCATGACCAATGATTTGGAAGCGGTCAGACAGATGGTAGGTCCTGGGGTGATGTATATTTCTGACACAATTTTAAAACTGACAATTTCGTTTGCCTTTATGATTTATCTTTCACCGACTTTGACATTATACGCTCTTATACCACTTTTGATTCTTCCATTGGCAGTGTATAAAATTGGTAACATGGTGCATTCACGGTCGCTCAAAGTGCAGGAGAAATTTTCCGAGCTTACCTCTAACGCCCAAGAGAACCTTGCAGGCATTCGAGTTGTTAAAGCATATCGTCAAGAAGAAAACGAAGTAGCCTATTTTGGCACTCTTTCGAAAATGTATATCAAACTCAATATGTCGCTTGCCAAACTACAAGGGGTCTTTGTTCCGACCATGCGCATGTTCGCATCGCTTTCCTATCTTACAGTTTTTTACTTTGGTGGACTTTTAGTTATTTCTGGTGAGTTAACCCTTGGCGATATTATTGCATTCTTTGGTTATCTCTCTATGATAATTTGGCCAGTTGTGGCGATTGGGTGGGTGACCTCTCTTTATCAACGTGGTAAAGCGTCGCTTGCACGAATTAATAAAATTTTGCATTCCAAATCCTCTGTCGCTGATACCGAAACCGCAACCTATGAAAAAAAGATGCTTGGTAAAATTGAATTCAGAAATTTAACATTTGCTTACAACGGAAGCAAAGTTCTTAAAGATATAAATCTTACGATTCAACCAGGGCAAACAGTTGGGTTAGTTGGAAAAACTGGGTCAGGTAAAACAACGATTGTTGCTCTCTTGGCAAGGCTTTTTGAAGTCTCTTCGGGTCAACTTTTTATTGATGATGTCGATATTAATAATTGGAAACTAAAGCCACTTCGGCAGCAAGTTGGTTTTGCTACTCAGGAACCATTCTTGTTTTCGGCGACTGTCCGAGAGAATATTCGATTTGGTCAGGCAGAAGCATCCGATGTGGAAATCCAACAAGCAGCCGATATTGCTGCGCTCAAAAAAGATATTGATACATTTCAAGATGGCTTTGATACTATCGTCGGTGAACGGGGGATTACTCTCTCAGGTGGACAAAAACAACGAACGGCTATTGCTCGGGCGATTATTAGTAAGCCGTCGATATTGATACTTGATGATGCCACCTCGGCGGTCGATACCGAAACAGAACATCAGATAAATGATAAAATTCGGACAGTCCTTGAGGGCAGAACTTCGATTATTATATCTCACCGAGTCTCATCTGTGAAAGATGCGGATTTGATTATCTACTTAGAAGATGGTGCTATCGTAGAAGAGGGTAGCCATGAAAGTTTGTTGAAGCAAAATGGTTACTATGCAGAGCTTTATAAATCGCAACTGTTAGAAGAAGAGTTAGAGCAATTATGAGTAAAAAACAGATGCATGATGAAGAAGTTCTCGGTAAGGCATACGATAGTCGTCTGATGAAACGACTCTTGGTTTATACAAAGCCGTACAGGTGGGTGGTTGCTTTGGCGGTTTCGATGTTGGTCATGTCGGCACTTTTTCAAACCGCTCTTGCATTTATTACAAAATCTGGTATTGATGATTTTATCCTGACTGGAAATGCTGAGAATTTTGAAATTATTGCTCTGAAATATCTTGCGATTATTTTTGGAATCATGATAGTTTCGTTTTTTCAAATTTACTCTACCATGTGGCTTGGACAAAAAGTACAAGATGATATCCGTATGGAAGTGTTCGCCCATTTACAAAAATTACACTTAGGCTTTTATGATAAAAATCCAGTCGGTCGTTTAGTCACACGGGTAACAAATGATATTAACACGCTCAATGAACTTTTTTCCTCTGGTGTTGTCAATATCATCGGCGATCTTTTAATGCTTACTTTTTTTGTTTCGGCTTTGCTCTATGTTAATTGGCAACTTGCTTGTATTACTTTTATTTCACTTCCGATTTTGTTAGTGGCGACTTTCTTTTTTAAGGCAAAAGCACGCGATGCATACAGAGTAGTTCGTTTAAAACTTGCAAGACTGAATTCGTTTATACAAGAACATCTTACAGGGATGACGATTGTTCAACTTTTTTCAAAAGAAAAAGCGACATATCAAGAGTTTGACTCAATCAATAAAGAACTTCGTACGGGGCATTTTCGTTCGGTCTTATACTATGCAATTTTTTATCCTGCAGTTGAAATTATCGGTGCTATCTCATTGGGCATGCTCTTTTATTATGGTGGGAAAATGATTGGTGCTGATACGCTCAGCTTTGGCGATTTAGTCTTATTTATCTACTTGGTGGAACGGTTTTTCCAACCGATTCGTGACCTTTCTGATAAATATAATGTACTTCAAGCGTCGATGGCATCGTCGGAACGTATCTTTGATTTGTTAGATTCTGAACCTGCAATCGTAAACAAAACAATAACAAAGTCTCCAGAAAAATTTGACGGGAAAATAGAATTTGAAAATGTTTGGTTTGCCTATAATGATGAACAATGGGTTATTAAAGATTTATCGTTCGTTGTTGAGCCAGGTGAAAAAATTGCCATTGTTGGAGCGACTGGAGCTGGGAAGACTTCACTTATTTCATTGATGTATCGTTTTTATGATTTTCAAAAAGGGTCGATAAAAATAGATGGTATTGATATTCGTGATTACCGAGTTGAAAAACTTCGGTCGCATCTTGGACTGGTGTTACAGGATGTCTTTTTATTCTCTGGTGATTTTGCTCGTAATATTCGCCTGAGAGATGAATCAATCAGCGATGATGAAATTATAACGGCAATTAAGAGAGTTGGCTTTGATAGGTTTATGAATGACATACAAAAAGAACTCAAAACACCTGTCAAAGAAAGAGGAGCGACTCTTTCGACTGGTCAGAAACAACTTCTTTCTTTTGCCAGAGCATTGTCATTTAACCCAGATATTTTAATTCTCGATGAAGCTACATCATCTGTTGATACCGAAACAGAAATACTGATTCAAAATGCATTGATAGAACTTCTCAAAGATAGAACTTCTATTGTGATAGCACATAGACTTTCTACTATTGAAAAAGCAGACAAAATTATTGTCATACATCATGGCGAACTTCGTGAAATCGGAACCCATGAATCGCTCTTGAAGGAAAAAGGTATTTACGAAACATTGTATAAGTTGCAATATAAAAGAGAACTTCAACCATCGATAAAAGTTAACTAAATATGCGAAAAAATTTATTTTCAAAAAACGAACTGTCTCAGTTCACAAAAGTAGCTGAAAAAATTGCACGTGGTGCCGGTAAAATTTTAGCAGATGGTTTTTTAAAAAATAAAAATGTACAATACAAAGGTCGTATCGACCCTGTGACAAAGTTTGATTTAAAATCTGAAAAATATATTATCACACAAATTCAAAAAGCGTTCCCGTCGCATTCTATACTTACCGAAGAGGGACATTCTATTGATAATAATTCTGACTTCTGCTGGATTATCGATCCTCTTGATGGGACAGTTAATTATGCTCATCGTCTTCCGAGCTATGCGGTCTCGATAGCCTTGCAATATAAAAAAGAATCGATTGTTGGGGTTGTCTATGCTCCAGAGTTGAACGAATTTTTCTCGGCATCAATAGGGCAGGGGGCGTATTTGAATAAGAAAAAAATTAAAATTTCTTCTGAAAAGAAATTAGAGCGTTCTTTATTAGCAACAGGTTTTGCTTACAATATTGCAACTCTGAAAAAAAACAATCTTGGACTTTTTGCTCGTATGATGAAGCATGCCCAAGCGGTTCGTCGTTTTGGATCTGCTGCACTTGATATTTGTTGGGTTGCGGATGGTCGTTTTGAGGGCTTTTGGGAGTACAATCTGGCACCATGGGACTCAGCTGCGGGTGTTATAATTCTTACCGAAGCAGGTGGAAAAGTAACCGAAATCGACTTGTCACAATACTCTGTGTTCAGTAAAAGTCTTCTTGCCTCTAATGGACTGATCCATAACAAGATGCAAGGCATTCTTGTTCGTAAAAAATAATTATTTAATTATTGTTTTTTTGCGTTCATTGTATATTTTCCATGTATAAAAGGTACAACTTTGAGAGGAAATTCTATATTTTGAAAAATTTTATAATCTTTAGTATACTTATTGTATCTACACTTGTCTCCTGTTCGGATGACTCCTCTAATCCAATAAGCCCTGATGATACTACTGCACCAAATACGGTGACAGATTTGCGTATAAACTTTTCAACTGGAAGCACTGTCATGCTACTTTTTACCGCACCAGGAGATGACGATGTGCTTGGAAGAGTTACAAGTTATGAAGTTGGATACTCTACAACACCTATTACTTCAGCAAATTATTTCTTGGCAACAGCTTTTAGTTCTACAAACAGACCTCATGTAGGTGGGGTGGATGATACTGTTATCGTGACTGGCTTGGCTCCTAATACAAAATATTATTTTGCTCTCAAATCTGTTGATGATGCCGCAAATTGGTCACAGATTTCAAATATTGATTCTGCTTCAACTTTGCACGCAGGCACTTGGACTGTCTATAATAGAGACAACTCTGATTTGCTCTCTAATGATATTATCGACATACAATTTGACGGTGGTGTAAAATATATTTCTACAGCAGGTGGTGTTTCTAAATATGATAATACGACTTGGAATACATTACTTGACGCAAATAACTTTCCATTAATTATAGATACCATTATAAATCCTACCGATACAACTATTGACACAATCAAGTTTAGTATTGTAAATTCTATTGCGATTGAAAACTCAAACAGAATATGGTTCGGGACCCAAAGTAGTGGTGTCGCTTTGCATGAGGGAGACTCAACAATTTTTTATCGCTCAAATGATTCAGGTTTGTTGACATCCACTCGTGATATTATGATTTCGCAAGACAAATTGTGGGTCGGGACTCTTTCAAATGGACTTCATGCATTTGATTTAATAACTCGAAATAGTTGGAAACAATATGTTGTTCCGACAAGTTCAACTTTTCCTGGCGATGGAATTATTACTACTTTAGGAGTTGATACAAATAATGCGATTTGGACAGGATTAAATTTATGGGGTGCTTCTGTTTTAGAAAATGGTAGTTTCAGTACCTATGGTTCTCTTGATAATTTTACCAATCAGGCTGTATGGGATATTCATTCATCAGGTAATACGATGCTGTTTGGTACCGATGCGGGTGCGTTTATGTTTTCAAGTGGAATTTTTACAAATTATCAAACAACCAACTCAGAACTTCCTGACAATGTTGTCACTGCCGTTGTCATAGACAATCAAGGAACAAAATGGTTTGGTACTCGATTTGGGCTTGTCTCGCTCTCTGGTACAACTTGGACTCTCTTTACAACGTCAAATTCATTTTTACCCGACAACTGGATTAATACTCTCAATGTTGATATGTTTGGTAATCTCTGGATTGGCACTAAAAATGGTTTAGTACAATATTTTGAATAAACAAGAATGTAAGGTATAAAGTTACAATATGAAAAAAAGAGAATTAGTAAAATCGACATCTGGGGTTCGTGGTGTTTTGGGTAACGGACTTGATATGCACATGCTTGCTGAATATGCTGCTGCCTTTGGAACGATGCTTAAAAGTGGTAAAGTTGTTGTTGGTCGTGATAGTCGTCCATCGGGAATTATTATCAACCCTCTTATCATCTCGGTTTTGCAATCGGTTGGGCTGGAAGTTATCGATGTTGGCGTTGTGCCAACTCCGACGGTTGAAATCGCAGTCAAAAAATTAAAAGCAGTCGGTGGAATTTGTATTACTGCTTCGCATAATCCAATAGAATGGAATGCTCTCAAGTTCTTTAATAAGACTGGTGAGTTTATTACTCCTGCTGAATACAATAAATTAAACAAAGTTTTTGAATCCAAGAAATTTGCCTACAAAGCTCATGATGGTTTTGGTAAAACCTCAACCCAAGATAAATGGATTGATGTTCATATCAAAGAGACTCTTGCCCAAAAAGCGGTAAACAAACCTGCGATAAAAAAACAAAAATTCAAAGTTGTTGTTGATGCGGTAAATGGTGCCGGTTCTGTTGCTCTTCCTAAAATGCTTGAGAAACTTGGCGTGACGGTTATAAAAATAAATTGCAAAGGGGACGGAAATTTTACCCATACTCCCGAACCTGTCGCAAAAAATATTACCCAACTTTGTAAAGCAGTAAAAAAACATAAAGCTGACCTTGGTATGGCATGCGACCCTGATGCTGACCGTCTTGCTTTAGTTGACAACAACGGCAAGGCTATCGGTGAAGAGTTGACCCTCACAATTGGTGTTATGGCGGTACTTCTTAAAATGAAAGGTTCAACGGTTATTAACCTTTCGACTTCAAAAGTGACCGAAGATGTTGCCAAATCGCTCGGTTCAAAAGTTATATATTCAAAAGTTGGCGAAGCCAATGTTGTCGAAATGATGCGTAAGAAAAATGGTATTATCGGTGGTGAAGGCAACGGTGGAGTTATTTTTCCATCATTTCATGCTGGTCGTGACTGTCTCATTGCTGCTGCTCTTACTTTGACTGTTTTGGCTGATCGAAAAACAAGTCTTGCTGATTTAGTTGAAACTTTTCCAAAATATTACAATATAAAAGATAAAGCTCAATTAAAAGATAAAGAGAGATTTCTCAAAAAGCTCAAAAAATTTGAGAAAGAAGCAGGCAAACTTCTGGGAAAATCAAGAATCGACCGTCGTGATGGTCTCCGTTTTGATTTTGAAGAAGGCTGGCTACAGTTAAGAACTTCAAATACTGAGCCAATTTACCGTATAATAACTGAAACAAATTCACCAAAGTTAACGGCAAGTTTGACCGATAAAGTAAAAAAGTATTTTAAATAAATAAGGTATAAATTATGTGTGGAATAGTCGGATATGTAGGCCCAAAAGAAGCAAAACCGATTTTGCTAAAAGGCATAAAAAGGCTTGAATATCGTGGATATGATTCAGCTGGGATAGCTCTTCTTTCTGAAACTGGTCTTTATGTTACTAAAGCTGCTGGTAAAATTGTAGAACTTGAAAAGCTTCTGGTTACTGATGAAACAGAAAGCTCTCATGGAATTGCTCATACAAGATGGGCGACCCATGGCGAACCAAACCAACTGAATGCTCATCCTCATACGGATACAACAGAAGATATTGCAATAGTCCATAATGGAATTATTGAAAATTATCGGACGCTCAAATCATTTTTGGTCAGTAAAGGTTTTCCGATTAAAACAGAAACTGATACAGAAGTTCTTGCTCAGCTTATTAGGTTCAGCTACAAAGGGAATTTGACCGAAGCGGTACGTGAAGCTTTGACTCAGGTAGAGGGTACTTATGGTTTGGCAGTGATTTCATCGGCACATCCAAATACAATTATTGCCGCTCGTATGGGGTCTCCATTAATTATTGGTATTGGTGATGGGGAAAATTTTGTTGCCTCCGATGTTTCAGCCATTTTGGATTCTACCAACCGTGTTATTTATCTTGATGATGGTGAAATTGCTACTGTCACACAAGATGATTATAATATTACAACAATTCAAAATGTAAAAATCTCTCCACAAGTAGAAGAGATTAGTTGGTCGCTTGATGAGATTGAAAAAGGTGGTTTCGACCATTTTATGCTTAAAGAAATTTATGAGCAACCAACAACTCTGCGTAATGCTATCCGTGGTCGTTTAAATTATGAAGAAGGTATTCCACGTCTCAATGGATTTAATTTGCAATATGATGAACTTCGTGAGATTAAAAGAGTCCTTATCACTGCATGTGGCACTTCATACTATGCTGGACTGATAGGTGAGTATCTCCTTGAGGAAATGGCACGTATTCCGTGTGAAGTAGAGTATGCTTCCGAACTTCGTTACCGTTCTCCAGTTTTTGAGGACAATACAATTTTACTTTCTATTTCTCAATCAGGAGAAACTGCTGATACATTGGCAGCAATGAAGGAAGCACAGAAACAAGGGATTACCTCGCTTGGTCTTGTCAATGTTGTCGGTTCGACGATTGCCCGTGAATCTGATGGCGGTGTTTATTTACATGCTGGTCCTGAAATTGGGGTCGCATCTACAAAAGCGTTTACATCTCAAGTAATGGTTCTCTCATTGGTCACGACTTTGTTAGGTCGGATGCGTAATATGTCGGTGCAAGCTGGTCAGGAAATTATAGAATATATAGAACAGATTCCTGATCAAGTTGAAACTATCTTAAAAAACAATGAACAGATTAAAGAGATAGCCAAAGAGTATTATAAGAAAGATAATTTTTTGTACCTTGGTCGGGGAATTAATTATCCTGTTGCCTTAGAGGGTGCCTTAAAGCTAAAAGAAATTTCATACATTCATGCCGAGGGGTATCCTGCTGCGGAAATGAAGCATGGTCCGATTGCTCTTATCGATGAAAATATGCCAGTCGTTGTGATTGCACTCAAAGATCCTGTCTACGACAAAGTAATGTCAAATATTGCTGAGGTTCGCTCACGTAATGGCAAAGTTATTGCAATTGCTACCGAAGGAGACACAGAGATTGCCGAAAAAGTCAACCATGTTATTTATATACCGAAGACATACCGTCTGTTGACTCCGCTTCTTTCGATAATACCTCTGCAGTTGTTGTCGTATCATATTGCTGTGATGCGTGGATGTCATGTCGATCAACCTCGTAACTTGGCAAAATCAGTTACTGTTGAATAGATTATACGTAGAATCTAAGACGAAACCCTTGAGGTTTCGTCAAAAATTATCAGGCAGAACCTTTAGTGGTTCTGCCTTTTTTTGGACTTGCGATAAAATGATAATTCGGTTAAGCGAAACCTACCAGCTTCCGCCACCACCACCGCCTCCGCCACCTCCAGAGAAACCACCGCCACCAGATGTACCAGAGCTACGAGGAGCTGAAAATGTCGCCGTCGACAAATGTGAAGTCGTTGCGGTTATCGCCTGTGAAAATGCGACTGGATGAAAATACATCATGCCATGAGAGCCGATATACCAGTTAGGCATATTCTGTTCGATTCCCTCAAAAGATTTTGCCCAATGATCGACAACATCCAAAGCAATCGCGTAAGGAAGGTACTTGCTAAACAGTTCTTTATCGGCCATTCGTTCCAGTTTATCTTTTTCAGCACGTTCCAAAAACTCTTGAAAACCTTTAATGTCAGAAAGTGCCAAGGCACCTTTGCGAGTTTTGGCAGGCATCGCTTCAGCAAATAGAAAAATTGGCAAGCCTGTTAGTATTGTTACTATTATTGGTTTTAAGAGAGTCGAGTTTGTTGTTAGTAAAAATTGAGATAGCCCCGTAAGAATTACAATTAAACAACCCCAAAGAATATATTTACCAATTGTCGAATTTGGAGCAGTTGAAAAATATTTATGTTCGACCAGTTGTCTGAAAACTGCTTTTGACAATTTTGGAAGATAGGTGTAAAATTTATTTTTTAACTCAGAAATCATAACAACTGAACGTCCATCCTGAAATAGTCCAGTCATCAACCATTTTTCAAATTCAGTCAGTTCATCAAACTCTGTTTTGAGTGCGGTGAGCTTGTAATCTTTATTGGTGAATATCAAAACTTTCTCTTCGGTCTCTTCAATTGAAATATATCCTTTAACTGCCAACCCAATCATACTTGCCGATATATCACGAGGGTCAAGCGACTCATCGATGAGTGCCCCAACCTCGGCGGGAGTAAGTTCTCGGTCACCAATTTTAGGCGGATTATATTGCACCGTGATTGCTCTACCTGTTTCTGGGTCACGTCCTTTGTTACGCCAATGCATAAGCATAAACAAAAATGAAATTATCGGTAGAATAAAACCCCAGTTTTCAGTGATGTTTATAGTCATCAGAAACCGATCCATCTCTGATGGTTCAGCGACAATTCCTTTATCAAATGAAAAGGCAATGGTGAATCCATCGTATGATTCCAAACTTCCTGTCGTTTGAAATTGACCACCATTGGGAGCCTCTTCAAACATACATTCCGATTCATTTGCACCATAGCCACCTGTATAACAGGCGTAATCATAATTTTGAATTTCAGTCGATGAGTTCAGAGAGACCGTTGCAGCAACATGCTGAATCTCTGCATCCCATGCATTGCCTGTCACATTCCAGTAGAGTTCATCTTTATCTTCGAAGTACAATAGCCCATTGGTTACTTTGTATTTGATTTTATAGACCTGACTGCCATAGACAAATATGTCGGCATCGCCAATTCGTATGTTTACGACGTTGCCCATCTTGCTGACTTTACTACCAACATCGTACCCGTTACCATCTGTGACTGAGAGAACTTCAATCGGCATATTGACAGCATTGCCAAGCTCATCTTCATAGCGATATGGAATCTCACGGTAGATGCCATGTTTCTTCCGATGAAACTCAACGTCGATAGTTTCTGTTACAGTAAAAGAACCATCCTCGTCAATGACAATCTTGGCATCAAAGTTTGTTATCGTAAAATGCTGTGCCGAACTTTCAGAAACTATGAACAAAAAGAAAATAAGTGCGGTGTATAAAAATGTCTTTAAATAATGTTTTCTCATACTAATCTCCTCTTAAGAAAAATCTGGTTTAATCGGTTTCCGTTCATCTGGAGATTCAATTTCGAAAAATTCTTTTTTGACAAATTTAAACATCGATGCGACAATCGCCGAGGGAAAGGTCTCAGTCTTAATGTTATAATCTCTGACGATAGCATTATAGTACCGACGTGCAGATTCGATATCACCCTCGATATCTTTGAGCTGTCGTTGTAAGTCCATAAAATTTGTGTTCGCCTTCAAGTCTGGATATGCTTCCGATACCGCAAAGAGCGACTTCAATGTTCCCGTTAGCATATTGTTACCAGCTGCCATCTGTTCGGGTGTGCCAGCGTTCATTGCTTGGGAGCGAGCTTGGGTTACTTTTTCAAAGAGGTCTTTCTCATGCGAGGCGTAGCCCTTGACAGTCTCGACCAAAGCGGGGATGAGGTTGAACCGTTTCTTGAGTTGTACATCGATATCTGACCATGATGATTCGGTCGATGTGCGTAGCTTGACAAGGCTGTTATAAATCCCGATAGCAAACATTGCAAATGCGATAACTATGCCTATGAAAATCAAAAATGGTATCATAATAAGTTCCTTTATATTGTACTTCGTTCTAATTCAATTTAATCTGTTTTTCTTCTTGATAGGGGTAACATGCGAATAAAATTTTCGCCAGTCAAGTTTTGATATTGTGTGTATATAATATATACCTGGGAATTTGGGTTTTATTCAGAATTTTAGGTTTTAATATTAGTCACCCTGAGCTTGTCGAAGGGTCAGATGTGCGGCAGTAGTAGGAAAGAACCCTTTAGCGGTTCTGCCATCAGTACGCAGTCATTGCGAGTTGAGTGAACTTATTGATGTTTATTTATATGATCAATTAGTTGTTGTTTAACATCATCGGTTACCTTAACACCATCAATTCTTTCAAAAGGTAATTTTGTTCTATAGTTTTTACCATTTAGAATTATCAGGGATTCAATTATATAATTGTAAGTAGGTTGTATAAAAAGAGTGAAATGATTGATTTGAAATGAGTTAATACTTTCACTTAGTTCGGAGTTTGACATAGTGTTCAATAATTTTTTTGATACATCTTGTGTATTCTTAATAGCTTGAAAAGTCGAATATATTTTTTCAACTTCATTTGCACTTAAATATTTTAACTCACATAAATATGTTGAATAAATATTTGTTTCCATCTCACTGAATATATATGCAATAACTTCAATTTTATCACGAATAACTTTCTTATCCATATCTTTAGGTAAAATGTTTTCCAACCATTGAAGGTTAAATACGAGTTCTAGTGAAATCAATGCTATTAATTTTATTATTATTGTTAATAAGTACTATTGTTAAATTGATTATCTGACTTAAAGCAAATAAAACTAATGTAATTATTATTGCCCATAACTCCCAAGACCACTTTTCCATTATATATCTCCATTTATTACCTGTTTATAGTATTCTAATTTACAAATTTAAGAATACCTTGTCAATCTTCGTATTACTGTACTGGATTCCCAATCAAGTTGGGAATGACATTTGTGAGATCTTTTAATATATTTAAAAGTTGAAAGTTGATAATCAATAAAAAAAGGGCAGTCCACTTAGTCGGGCTGCCCTACAAAAATTGGGAATGACATTTTATACACCCTTCGACAAGCTCAGGGTGACAGATTAATCAATGACCAGTGAACTTGGCGGGGCGTTTTTCTAAAAACGCTTCCATACCTTCATTCTTATCTCCTGTACCACAACACTGAGCAAAGTTCGCTTTTTCCAAATCACAACCAGCTGTCAAAGTTCCATCAAGTCCACGGTTGATAGATTCTTTACAAAGAGCTACAGCGATAGGTGCTTTCGAACAAATTTTCTGTGCCATTTTCATCACGTTATCCATCAGTTCATCATGCGGATAAACTTCATCAACTAAACCAATACGATGTGCCTCGGCAGCGTCGATAATATCACCAGTGAAAATCAACTGCATCGCTTTGCCACGACCGACCAAACGAGGCAGACGTTGTGTACCACCATAGCCCGGTATAATTCCAAGATTCACTTCAGGTTGACCATACTTTGCTTTGTCCGATGACAAACGAATGTCACATGCCATTGCAAGTTCGCATCCACCACCAAGAGCAAAACCATTGACAGCAGCGATAACAGGTTTTGGGAAATTCTGAATAGTTTTCATAAGGTACTGCCCCAATGCCATCGCTTCGTTGCCTGTGCGTACATCTAAGTCGGCAAGTTCTGTAATGTCGGCACCAGCGACAAATGCTTTTTCGCCTGCACCAGTCACGACGATACATTTGATCTTTTCATCTGACCAGTAAAAACTGAAAAACTTTTGAAGCTCTTGAATTGTTTCTTTGTTCAAAGCATTCAAAGCCCGTTCGCGACTGATTTTTACAATCACGATTTCATCTTTGACTTCTACATCTAAATTATTGTATTTGCTCATAATATATCCTTATTTAAATGAGTCACACTGAGCGGAGTCGAAGTGGACACATCAATTTTTTATTTCTTAGCGTAGTCGTAGAACCCTTTACCAGCTTTTTTGCCATTATAGCCAGCATTGACCATGCGACGCAAGAGTGGAGAGGCAGCGTAGTGTGAGTCTTTGAATTCATCAAACATAATATCTGCGATATATAAAATAGTGTCCAAGCCGATAAAATCAGTCAGTGTCAATGGTCCCATCGGGTGTCCGCATCCCAGCATCATTCCGTTGTCGATATCTTCTTTGGAGGCAAGTCCTCGCTCGTACATTCTGATAGCATCTAACAAATATGGCACTAACAATACATTGACAATAAATCCAGGTGAGTCTTTGGCGGTGACACATGCTTTGCCCATTGATTCAGCAAACTGGAACGCAGCATCAAATGTCTGTTCCGATGTATCCAATGTTTTGACAACTTCACACAGTTTCATGATTGGTACAGGGTTGAAAAAATGTAGCCCTAAAAATTGTGAAGGTCTATCAGTCACGGCAGCCATATCTCCGATAGAAAGGGAGGAGGTGTTCGATGCGAAGATTGCTTCAGGTTTACAAATTTTGTCAATTGTAGTATATAATTGTTTTTTGACAACCATATTTTCTATAACTGCTTCACAAATCAAATCGCAATCTGCAAGAGCATGCAAATCGGTCGTTCCAGTAATGTTGGCTAAAACTTTTTCTTTATGGGTAGCATCCGCTTTCCCTTTTTCAATCGCTTTGTCCAAAGATTTGGTGATATATTTGAGACCTGTACGAAAGGCA
Organism: Candidatus Zixiibacteriota bacterium; assembly: GCA_024280215.1. Taxonomy (GTDB): domain Bacteria; phylum Zixibacteria; class MSB-5A5; order GN15; family FEB-12; genus QQUK01. The sequence continues at coordinate 4,671 of JAJRQO010000012.1, read as the reverse complement.
TCATCGGTTACTTCGACCGCTACAATTTCGTATCCATTCCCAGCAGCGACTTGTCCAATGCCCGAACCCATCTGTCCAAATCCTACAATACCTACTTTTTTAATCATTATATAACTCCTGTTTATTTATTTAACAAATCGTATCATTCGTAAGCCAGCGGTATATGATGTTGTGCCAGTTAATTCAAATCCACACTTCATAAAACAGCCCAATGCAATTGGATTTTCATGGAAAAGTTTAATAATTACTTTGGCAATTTCTGGTCGTGATGCTGCCCGTTGATAAAGAAGCTCAACAAGTTTTGTTCCGTAACCCTCAGAACGTTTATATTGGTCGACAAGAAGATGACCAATTTCGTATGCCATTTCATCTTCGCGACGCCATAGTTCTCCATACGCCACTGGTTTTCCCGAATCGACTAAAAGATATGACTTTACCGTCGAGCGTTGCCAACTTGAAATGATATTTTCAGGTGGCGGGAAATCTTTGCCACGACAGACAAACTGAAATGTTTCTTCAGTTTCTATCCATTTTCGTACATATTCACCATATTCTTCACTATATGGAATTAAATCAGCTTTTTTTTCCAAAGGTTTTACCACGTACAAAATCCTTATTTTAGGACGGTAATATATGTAATTATTCAGATGGGGGCAATAAGGAGTGTATCTTTTTATTTACCCGAAAAGCTTATAGTTATTGATTATTTTTTTTCACTCTCTATATTTAGAGAATTGAATTTGAAATGATTCTTGATTACCCGCCAAAACGTTCAGCAAGTTGAATCTCTTCAAGCACTTTATAAATCGGACCTTGTTGTGTCAATTTTGATTGTATAAGCTGTACACTCTTAAATCTGATCGGGATATTTTCAAAATTATAACTTGAGAGATATTCTGTTAAACCATCTAAGTTTTCATAAGATTTTACTCGTCCGAGTGTCAGGTGTGGTCTGAATGGTTTATCATTTTTTTCAAATTTCAAATCAGAAAGAGCAGAATCTACTTTTTCTGCTAATTCGATTATAGCATTTTTATTCTTATCTATATCAGCCCAAACAACTTTTGGCTTTCGTAAATTTGGAAAACCACCAAGGGTTGAAAATTCAGATTCGATTGTCTGACAATCCTGTAAAGCGTTTCTGAGTTGTGAAGAAATCAGATCTACAAATTTAAATTCTTGGTTACCTAAAAACTTAAGTGTAAGATGAAGGTTTTTGCCATCGACCCATTTTACTTTCCCACCCTTTGTCTGAAAATCTGATATTATCGCATCAAACTTTTGTTGAATAGTGCTTTCAATTTTAAGTGCGATAAAAAGTCGTATCATTGTATATCCAGTATTTCTCGTCTTAGTAGTTCCAAAGCAGCATAAGAAGCACGAATCCGATTAGCATTTCGGTCTGTGAATAAACTAAATTTTTTCACTATCGCTTTATCTTTTTCACGTTTCGTCGCTAAACCAATATAGACCGTCCCAACAGGTTTTTCATCACTGCCACCGTCGGGTCCCGCAATTCCAGTAATCGAAAGAGCGTAATCGGTATCGAGTAGTTTACGACACCCAACCGCCATTGCCTCGGCACATTCTTCTGAAACCGCTCCATGTTGTTCTATGATAGTTTTATCAACTTGTAATAAATTCTTTTTAACTTCATTGTCGTATGAAATAATTCCACCTATAAACCAGTTCGATGAACCAGCTATCGATGTAATAATCGAACCGAGATAACCGCCAGTACATGATTCTGCGGTTGCTATTGTTTTATCATTATCTTTGAGAAGTTGCCCGATAATTTCTTCAAGCTTGTCAGAGTCTATTCCATATATATATTTGCCAACTGTTGATTCCAAATGTCGTTTTAATGAGAGTGCCAATGAGTCTGACTCGTCCTTGGTTGAAGCAGTTGCAATAATTCGTAAATCAACACCTGAATATGTGGGAAGATAGGCAAGTTTGATAGATGATTCTAATTTCAGTTTTGGGTTGATTAACTCAGAAAGTTTTGATTCTCCTACACCAGTTGTCCGAAGTTTTAAAACAGTAATTGAATCCGAATCTGGCATTTTGCTAATATATGGTAACACTTCATCATCTAATATCTGTTCCATCTCACGAGGTACACCCGGCAGAGAAATAAATGTCCGACCATTTTCTGAAATACATAGTCCAACAGCCGAACCATGTTTATTCGGGAAAAATTTTGCTCCCTGAGGAAGAAGAGCTTGATTTTGATTGATGGCTGGCATTTCCATATTACGAATCGCATACCGTTTTTTTAAATCTTCCAAAACTTCTTCATGGAATATCAGATTTCGCTTGAATACTTTTACTATTGCTTTTTTAGTGTTGTCATCATCTGTCGGTCCCAGTCCACCAGTCGTAATGACTACTTGGGCTCGGTTTAATGCCAAGCGAAAGGCTTCTTCCATCTGTTCAAGCGAGTCGCCAGTTGAACTCATATACTTGACTTGATGCCCTATCTGAAGCAACTTTTCTGCTATATACGAGGCGTTGCTGTCAACTGTGTGACCAGTGAGAAGTTCATCTCCGATTGTAAGAATTTCTATATTCATCTTATCCTTTTATAATTCCATAATATGTGAGAGCAAACAAAACTAACTGGGTAAAAATATTGGCATGGACGCCAGCAGCTATATCATCCATAGTCACACCCCAACCACCAGGAAGCTTCTCAAATTGTGCGGCGGGATAAAATTTAGCAACATCAAAGACCCGAAATGCGACGAATGCGATACCGTACGACACGAGCGAAAACGGTAAAAACAAAAATGTCACAAACATGCCAGCCCATTCATCAATGACGATCGACTTGCCATCATGTCCAAAATATTTCTCGGCTTCTCCTGCTGACCAAACCGACAAGACAAATGCAATCAGGGTCGCAGCAATCATCCAAAGATTGTCACCTTGTATAAAATAATAGCCGATTAACCAAGCGGGAATCGTTCCCCATGTTCCAGAGAAAGGACGTAAGTAACCCGAGTAGAGACCAGTTGCGGTCAATAGAGCAAAAAATTTCTTCATTATTTTAGCACCGTTTTCAGCATGTAAAAGTATTTTACGGTATAGTCAATCCCTGTCCAAACCGTTATGACTGCAGTGACCCACATTGATATATTAAAATAAAAGCGATAGTCAAAAAGTAAAGTCGCATACATCGATGAATCATAATACGCTAAGCCATCCATAAGGGTGATGTACACCAGCATTAACCCAACTAATGAAAGCTGTAAAAATGTTTTCGTCTTCGCCCACCATGTAGGAGAAATTACGACACCTCTATACGCAGCTAACAACCGAAGTCCTGTAATTGAAAACTCACGACCGATTATGAGAAAAACGGGGAGAGGCGAAACATAGCCAAGCGAGATAAATGAAATCAATGCTGCCGCTACTAATATCTTGTCAGCAAGCGGATCCATAAATTTCCCAAAGCCTGTAATAATCCCATATTTACGGGCATAATAGCCATCAGCCATATCTGTCAATGCGGCGATGATGAATAAACACATCGCAATAATCCGCATATGAAACTCTTCAATCACAAAAAAGTAGATGAAAATCGGGGCGATTATGATGCGTAATATGGTCAATTTGTTTGGTGTATTCATAGATGGTCAAGGTACAATCTCAAGTGTTACGTGTCAAGCTGTCTGTGTTAGTAGTAGCTGTTGCTAACAGGTCAAGCTGTTAGTTGATTGTAGTAGTTGTCTATGTTAGACCTCTTTTTAAGCTATGCTTAGACAAGCTCCGCCAACCCCTTCCCTGGCTTGACCAGGGATCCAGTCCTTGATACGAGTACTACTTCAACAATAGCATTTTTTTAGAAAGGGTAGTTTCTAAAGTTTCTAATTTATAGATGTACACTCCCGAAGAAACTATGTTTCCACCTCTGTTTTTTCCATCCCAATCTATGGAATAACTCCCCACAGTAAGTTCTTTATTTATAAGCGTTCTTATCTTTTGACCAAGAGTATTATAAATAGAAAGTGTTACATGTTCCCTTTGAGGTAGTTGAAACTCAATCGTTGTTGTGGGGTTGAACGGATTAGGATAATTCTGTTCAAGTACAAAGTCCTCTGGTAAATTTGGTTCATATTCATACTCAACATCGGTAGGAATTCCATTATAGCCTGCGAATACATGAACATATCCATTCCACCAACCTGATTCGTTGCTCATTGAGCCTACAGCAAAATCATCTATGCCATCACCATTAACATCGCCCAATCCTTTAATTGATTTACCAAAGTTATTTATATAAAAGGGGGGATCAACTTTTATATCAACGAAGCCATCGGCGGTGGGTCCACCATAATAAATCCAAGCTCTACCTTTAAATGGTTGTTCTCCTACAATAAAATCTGGAAATGAATCATTGTTGACATCTCCTATTGGTTCTAACTGCTCAAATGAGGGTACTATTATAAAGTCTTGAATAGTATCAAAAGCATTACCTCCATTATATATATAACCGTTTGCAGCACCATGTACACTAACTATAAAGTGGACTTCCCCCGCAAAAACGGACACGGAGTTAAGTATGTTTTGTCATCACTTCAAATTGAGCTGGACTTTTGTATCCTAAGCTCGAATGACGACGGTTACGGTTATAAAACAATTCAATATACTCAAATATCTTAAGTT
>JAJRQO010000011.1 GCA_024280215.1 Candidatus Zixiibacteriota bacterium | reverse complement strand
CATTTAACCCATTATTGGATGTAACCAACACATTAAATACTACCTCCATCCATATAGTATATTGGCTGAGATAGTGAAGTAGGTCGGAACCCCTGCGGTTCCGACACGATAGACAGGGCAATGCCCTGTCGGTACAAATTTTAGTGGGCGACAACCTCCTCAGGTCTGCCCCTACAAAATTATATTATAAGTAAGTCTTATTTACTTTGACCAAGCAGGTGCTTTGTCAGGGCCAGGTCCTGATAAGCGACGTTTCCCTTTACCGGTGATGTCAACAATCCAAATTGAGCCATCTGTAGTCGAAAATGTAATCCATTTGCCATCTGGAGAAAATGATGGGGCAAATGTATTCATGTAAGTACCGACAGGTGGAGTTGAGATAAGATATGTTTCTTTAAAATCAGGTGTTGTAATATATAATCCACCTTTTTTTAAGTCGTTACTGATATAAGCGAGCCATTTACCATCTGGCGACCAACAAGGTGCTATAATACCTTGGTGTGTTTCAGCTACATCTAATAGTGAATCCATCTCAGGCATATATTGACCAGCTGGCATAACGATAGCACCAACTTGACGATGTTCATTGAGATAGACTGCTGCGACATCGCCGTTTGAATTCATAGTAGGAGCAATCAAGTAATTTAAGTTTAAATTTTGCCAATCTTTACGAAGTAAGACGACAGTGCTTCCGTCTGGTTCCATTGTACAAAGTTGATAATTAGGAGCTTCAGAATTCACTTTGTTGGCATTCATGTCTTTCCAGAAAAGAATTTGTTTTCCATTTTTTTGCCATTCAGGTCCACGGTTGCCTAAATCATTTGTGATTCTGTACCAGTAGTTTCTATTATTAGCATAAGCGGAGTCAAGATAGCAGAGGAAAATATCATATAACTTATGTTTACCACCCAACATGTCAGGGCTTTTGTATTCCACAAGACCTGAACGAGTGAATGCGATTGTTTTGTTATCTGGTGACCATGAAAGGCGACCGTCAGCATTACCAGAGGCACACACTTTGTCTTGGTTTTGTCCATCAGCACCCATTTGCCAAATATCACCATTTCTGATAAAAGCAATTTTGCCAGTTGGCTTACCAATTGTACCTGCTTTTTCAGCTGGAAGTGATTCCTGAGCATTGATGAGACCTGTTGAAAAGAGACAGATACAAATCAGAGCAGATAGTTTTTTCATAGATATTTTCATTTTTAAATCTTTTCTCCGTTGTTGGTTAACTTTTGACATAAAATAGAGCTAAATTTGCCTGAGTCAACCATTTATTCTACAAGTTGACTACCAATTAAAGAAATGTTTGATTTCGACTTTACCACGTACACCCGAGAAGTTCAAATCTACCCGACCATCCGAAGTTCCGTCAAATGATGCAACTACTTCTTCATTCTGAGTGTTATACCAAGAAACTTGGTTAAAGTTCAAGTATAAATAACTCATGTCTAAACCTAAAGCAAGACCAAAAATCTTTGTTGGATAGTCAGCACCAAAATGAATTTCAATAGATGGGGCGGTATCTTTAAAAGAAGTATTTGAACCTGTTGGAGTAGCAGTAGCTAAATTTAGATTACTATATTCAGACCATAAATCCCAACTTACTTGATAATAACCAACTGAAATTCCAGTACGAAGTGCTAATGATGTTAGTTTATGAGTTAAACTTGGAGCATTATAAAAATAGTATTGAACACCCGTATGAAAGCCGTAGAGCGATATTTTAGATGAAGGATTATCAACGATTGTACCTGAAGGATTATAAAGATAAGAGCCAGTTATATCTTCACCTAGCTTCAATGAATATTCACCTCCAAGAGACCATGCATATTTTTCTTTGAAAATTACACCCATTTCAATTCCAAAAGACTTAGACTGATCAAGCCATGAGAGTTGTGTGGAAGAAAAGTTGTTTGATTCGTAATTTGCAAATTTGTTGTAGTCGTTGTCTCTATTGATTCTATTTAATGAAAAGTAGCCAGACAACCATGTAAGTTTTTGAGTATGCTTATCCTCAAGTCTTTGTAAGAATTTATTGGTCAATTCTTCTTCGGTATCATTGGCAGTTGCAACTGATGAAAGAGTGAAGATGAGAGCTAACAAAATTAAGAGGGTTGATTTAAAACGCATAATTTCTCCGTATCATTTTAGATTATTTGTTTTGATTTATTATCGGAAAAATTGTTTGATAACTTGAGAATCTGTTGAAAAAAGAATAAAAAAAGGCGAGCCGAAGCTCGCCTTATCTATTGAATCATAAATAGTTAGATTAGTATTCCATCTTGGCAAGTTGAGAATACAATTTCCATCTGCGATCACAATCAGTTTGAGCAGACTTCATAAGCATTTTCGCTTTTTCAGGATCTTGATTTATTAAGGAGCGATATCTGTTTTCACGATATGCATACTCTTCAAATTTGATAGATGGAGCTTTGGAATCTAATTGAAGTGGGTTTTTACCTTGTTCAATTAAATCAGGGTTATAACGATATAATGGCCAATGACCAGATTTTACCGCCATATCTTCCTGAGTATTTCCAAGTGATATATTGATACCATGAGCAATACAGTGAGAGTAAGCAATTAATAATGAAGGGCCATTAAAACGTTCTGCCTCGACCATTGCTTTTACTGTTTGGTTATGGCTTGAACCAATAGCAATTTGAGCAACATAAACTGTACCATAAGACATCATCATAAGTCCGAGATCTTTTTTGCCACCTGGTTTACCACCAGCAGCAAATTTGGCAATTGCTCCACGAGGGGTCGATTTTGACATCTGACCACCTGTGTTTGAATACACTTCGGTATCTAAAACAAGCAAGTTGATATTACGACCAGATGCTAAAACATGGTCAAGACCACCAAATCCGATATCATATGCCCATCCATCACCACCAATTGACCAGACTGATTTTTTGACTAAGAAATCAGCGACGTTGATTAGAGCTGTTACCTTGTCAGATGGTTTCATTGCTTTTAATTTGTCAAGTAAAGCATTTTTTCGTTCACGTTGTTCTTCAACATTTTCCTGAGTAGATTGATCAGCAATTGCAAAAGCATCATACATTTCAGGGACTAATTCTTTGACTAAGAATAATGAATAGTCATTGAGTTTGTCTGCGGTGAGTCGCATACCCATACCAAATTCAGCGTTATCTTCAAAGAGAGAGTTTGACCATGCTGGACCGAGCCCATCGGCTGTTTGAGTATATGGAGTTGTAGGGAGGTTACCACCATAGATAGATGAACAACCAGTAGCGTTAGCACATAATGCTCTGTCGCCAAAGAGTTGAGTCATCAATTTGATATATGGAGTTTCACCACACCCAACACAAGCCCCAGAGAACTCAAAGAGAGGAGTTACAAACTGGGAGCCTTTAGTTGTTTCGATGTTGAATTTTGATGTGTCAGGTTCAGGGATTTCATTGAGGAAGTAATCCCAATTTAAAATACCCTTGTCACGTAATGGTGCCTGAGGTGCCATGTTGATAGCATGAAGTTCGGTTTTGTTACCGTCTTCATCTTTAGCAATTGCAGGGCAAGCGTGGACACAGATTTCACATCCAGTACAATCTTCAGGAGCAACCTGAAGGGTGTAATACATGTCTTTGAAGTGCTTTGTTTTTGCATCAACAAATAAGAAATCTTTTGGGGCATTGTCAGCAAATTCTTTATCAAAGACTTTAGGTCTAATCGCAGCATGCGGACAGACTATGGCACAGATGTTACATTGGATACAAGTATCTTTATCCCATACAGGAATTTCAGTAGCTAAATTTTGTTTCTCATATTTTGTCGTACCTGTCATGAAAGTACCATCAACAGGGAAGGAAGAAACAGGAAGGTCATCTCCACGTCCTGCGATAATTTCAGCAGTAACATCCTGTACAAACTTTGGAGCATGTACTGGGACAATTGGTGGACGAGAAAATGTCGCGGTTACTTTCTTTGGATATGTAACTTCTTCAATGTTTGAAACGGCAGCATCAACAGCGGCGTAGTTCATCTTGACTACTTTATCACCTTTGATTCCATATGTCTTTTTGATCATGCCTTTGATAGCTTCAATCGCTTTTTCTTTTGGAAGAATACCAGAGATTAAGAAGAAAGCAGTTTGCATAATCATATTGATACGTGTTCCAAGCCCAAGTTCTTTACCAAGTTTGAGAGCATTAATTACATAGAACTTAGCATTTTTATCAATCAGTTGTTGCTGGACTTCTTTAGGCATTTTATCCCAAACTTCAGATGCTGAGTATGGAGAAGTTAATAAGAAAGTTCCACCGTCAACTAATTTGTCTACCATGTCATATTTTTGTAAGAATGTAAAGTTATGACATGCGACAAACTGAGCATAAGAAATTAAATATGGTTTTTGAATTTCTTCTTTACCAAAACGAACATGGGAAACTGTAATTGCTCCAGCTTTTTTAGAATCGTACACAAAATAACCTTGAGCAAAATTGTCAGTGTTTTCACCAATTATTTTAATCGAGTTTTTGTTAGCACCAACTGTTCCATCGGAACCTAAACCATAGAAGAGACCTCTAAAATTTTCACCTTCTAAATCAAAAGACAAATCTGAATCTAAAGAAGAATGAGTGACGTCATCATTGATACCAACGGTAAAATGGTTTTTTGGCTTATCAGATTTTAAGTTATCAAAAACACCTTTTGCCATTGGTGGATTAAATTCTTTGGAACCTAAACCATAGCGACCACCAACAATAAGTGGGTGAGTTTTAAATGGTGCAGTACCACTTTCAAGAGATTCGTTTATAGAAGTGTGTACGTCAGTATAAAGAGGTTCACCGACTGAACCAGGTTCTTTTGTTCTATCTAAAACAGTAATCTTTTTGACTGTTTTTGGAAGTGCTAATGCTAAATCTTTTGTAGAGAAAGGACGGAATAAACGAACTTTGATGAGTCCGACTTTTTCACCATCTGAGACTAAATTGTCAACAGTTTCGTGGATGACTTCAGCACCAGTACCCATGACGATGACAACATGCTCAGCTTCGGGATGTCCAAAATAATCAAATAGTTTGTAATGACGACCGACAAGTTTACCAAAGATGTCCATTTGTTTTTGGACGATTGCTGGAGTCGCATTGTAAAATGTATTAGCGGATTCACGGGATTGGAAAAATACATCAGGGTTTTGAGAAGTTCCTTTGATGGTTGGGTTGTCAGGTGAGAGAGCTCGTTGGCGATGTTTTGCGATTAAATCTTCGTTCATCATCTGTTTCATATCGTCATAAGTGATTTCTTCAACTTTTTGGACTTCATGAGATGTTCTGAAACCATCAAAGAAATGTATAAATGGAACTCGACTTTCAAGTGAAGCAGCCTGTGAAATAAGTGCCATGTCCATAACTTCTTGAACCGAACCAGAGGCTAAGAAACCAAAGCCAGTTGTACGAGCAGCCATAACATCGGAATGGTCACCAAAGATTGAGAGAGCGTGTGATGCAACCGCACGGGCAGTAACATGGAAAACAGTTGGTGTTAATTCGCCCGCAATTTTGAACATATTCGGAATCATAAGGAGTAAACCTTGTGATGCAGTAAATGTTGTAGTTAATGCTCCAGTAGTTAAGGCACCATGAACGGCACCAGAGGCTCCACCTTCTGATTGAAGTTCAACAACATCAGGAATAATTCCCCAAATGTTTTTTTCGCCTCTTGCAGTTTTTTCATCAGCAATTTCACCCATATTTGATGAAGGGGTGATAGGATAAATAGCGATAACTTCGTTAGTCGCGTGGGCTACGTGGGCGGCTGCTGAATTTCCGTCGATAGTAACCATTCTCCGTTTACCTTTTGAGGTTTTGGAGTCGTTTTGTTCTTTATCTTGAACAGCATCTTTTAACATTAAAATTGCTCCTGTATTATATATATAAATGAATCAAAATTGTTATTTTTCAACTTGAGTGTCTGCCTTTGACAATGTTATTTTTTTTTGGGCTTGATACTTTCCTTTTTTATCTCCATAGGAAGTAATACATTCTTCATCAGCTTTCAAAAATATAAGCTGTGCGATTCCTTCGTTTGCATATACACGTACTGGTACTGGGGTTGTGTTTGAAATTGAGATAGTTGCGTAACCTTCCCATTCAGGTTCAAATGGAGTTACATTGACAATTACACCATTTCTGGCATAGGTAGATTTCCCAGGACAGATTGTTAATATGTTTCGTGGAATCTTAAAATACTCTTTTGTTCTTGCTAATATAAATGAATTGGGTGGAATTAGTACAGAGTCGGCTTTAACATCTTTAAAAGAATTAGAAGAGTCTTTTTTAGGATCCAATTCTGATAAACTCGATGGATCAAAAATTTTAAACTCATCCGATAAACTTATATCGTATCCATACGATGAAACCCCAAAACTAATCCCATTTTTCACTTGTACTTCTGAAAATGGTTTAATCATATCTTTAGACTTGGACATTTCAATAATCCATTTGTCTGACATCACGGGCATTTGTTGAATCTCCTAATTTGCATCAAAAATAAATATTCGCCCGAACATAATAAATTATAGATACATTGTAAACCAAAAACAAGAGAAACAGTATCTTTAAGTATATATATTAACTGACACTTTGTTTAGCTTTTTCCCATTCTACTAATTCAGCAAGCGTATGATCTTCAAAAATTTGAATTAGTTTTCTTTCAGCAATAGATAACAACTCTCTCAATGAACAATATTCAGCTTTTTCACAAATATCAGCGTTATTTGTACATTTGATTAAGTGGTAAGGTCCATGGATAGATTCTAAGACTTCTTTAACGGTCACTTCTTTTGGGTCTTTCGCAAGAGAAAAACCACCTCGTACACCACGGTGGGATCTTACAATTGTAGCCCTTGAAAGAGACTGAAAAATCTTTGCCAAGAATTTCTCTGGTATTGCTTTTGCCTCAGCAATTTCTGAAAGGGGAGTGATGGAACCTGGAGTTTTTTCAGATAAATAAAGTACTCCAAGCATTCCGTATTCTTCAGCTTTTGTAAACTGCATAGCGACCTTCTTTCTTTGAAGTTAGTTCTCATACACTAACTTCATAATTAGTACCCGGTTTGTCTTGTTACTAAAGAATACTAATTATAGATAGATTTGTCAAACTATATTTTGTTAAAAATTTCACAATATTCTATTGGTTAGTTCGAGCTAACTTATTTTCAATGAGGGGATTGACAAATTTATAAAAAAGCAGGATATTGTATAAGTTGAACATTAAAGTGAGGTAAGTATGGTACAAGATAAGAATAGTATTAATAAAGGGTTGCTTGTTGTTTACACAGGAAACGGAAAAGGGAAAACGACGGCGTCTCTCGGAATGGTTGTCAGAGCGGTAGGATACGACTGGAATATTTGTATTATTCAGTTTGTTAAAGGCAGTTGGAAATATGGTGAACTTAAAGGAATTAAGCGGTTGGAACCAAATGTCGAGTTGCATTTAGTTGGCGAAGGCTTTGTCGGAATTATCGACGACAAGAAAGAATTCAGTGAACATCAGAAAGCTGCCAAAGAAGGAGTACGTTTTGCGATTGATAAAATTAAGTCTGGAAAGTTTGAGTTGGTTGTTTTAGACGAATTAAATATTGCTGCTGATTTAAAGCTTATAGACAAAGAGGATGTTTTGTCGGTGCTTGAGGCATGTTCGGAAAAACAACATCTTGTTATTACTGGACGGAATGCTCCTGACTATCTTATAGAAAAAGCTGATTTGGTAACTGAAATGAAAGAAATAAAGCATCCTTATCAACAAGGTATTTTAGCACAAAAAGGGATTGATTGGTGAAAATCGGTATAACGGGAGCATCTGGATTTGTCGGTTCTCATTTGCTGAGAAAAATTAGCGAACAAAACCATGATATAAAAATTCTGGTTCATGAGAATAGAAAGATTATTGGGTATAGCGACAATGTTGAATTGTGTGATGGTTCTGTTGAAGATGTCAACTCGTTAGAAGATTTCTGTGAAGGGCTTGATGTCCTGTATCACTTGGTTGGTATTATTGCTGAAACGAATACGAAAACATTTAAAAAAACGGTTGCTGTTGGGACACAGAATATTATCGATGTGGCTGTAAAGAAAAATGTCCAAAAAATTGTTTATCTTTCGGCAGTTGGTACATCGGAGAAGTCACTTTCAATGTATCACCAAACAAAATTCAGTGCCGAACAAGCGGTGATGAGTTCACAAATTCCGTATGTTATCTTCAGACCATCAATTTTATATGGACAAGGAGATGGCTTTATAAGTATGTTAGATAAGCTTATAAAGTATTCCCCTTTTGTCCCCGTGATTGGAACTGGGAAGTATAAAATGCAACCATTGTATATTGATGACTTGGTTGCTATGATGACTCAAGTCGAAGATATAAAAAATGAAATAATTGAAGTTGGTGGTCCTGAAAAGCTTGAATATTTAAAAATTTTAGATATACTTAAAAAAGTCTTAGGAAAAAAAAGATTGAACTTTTTCCTACCGACAATGTTTATGAAGTTTGTAGCTTCTTTCCTTGAGAGAATTGTCAAACCTGCTCCGATTACCAGCGACCAGTTGCTCATGATGGAGTTGGGTTCGACTTGCGACTTGACAAAAATGAATAAATTATTTTCAATCAATCCAGTCAGTTTGGAAGACGGATTACAAAAATATATGAGGTAACTATGTCAGAAGTAAAAGAATATGATGTTGTCATTGTAGGTGCTGGTCCTGGTGGACTCTGTGCGGGTATGTATTCAGCACGTGCGATGCGTAAAACAGTTTGTTTGGAAAAATATATCCCAGGTGGTCAGATTGCAAATACTCATGAAGTGGAAGATTACTTAGGATTTGAACATATTTCTGGTGCCGAACTTTCTATGAAATTTGCTGACCATGCTAAATCATTTGGTTTAGAAATTGATATGGAAGAAGTAGAAGAGATTTATGTCGATGGTGATTACCGCTATGCAAAATGTGCCTCAGGGGCTATCTATAAAGCAAAGGCTATAATTTTGTCTACTGGTGGTTCTCCTGTCAAACTTGGTGTTCCAGGTGAAGAAGAGTATTCTGGAAGAGGTGTATCATATTGTGCTATTTGTGATGGAGCATTTTTCAAAAATCAAGTTATCGCTGTCGTTGGTGGTGGAGATGCAGCTGTTGAAGAGGGTGCCTTTCTGACAAAGTTTGCATCTAAAGTTTATATTATTCACAGAAGAGACGAACTCCGTGCGGCTAAAATTATTCAGGAACGTGCATTTGCTAATGATAAAATCGAATTTATATATGATACCGTTGTCGAAGAAGTGACTGGTGATGACAAGCAGGTTCGGACATTGAAACTCAAAAATGTGAAAACAAAAGAAAAGTCTGACTTGGATGTAGGGGCTCTTTTCCCACTTTTAGGATTTAGACCTAATTCTAAAGTAACCCGTGAAAATTTGCGTACAGATCAGGGTGGTTATATTATTACTGACTATACAATGGAGACTTCAATCAAGGGTATTTTTGCCTGTGGTGATGTCAGAGCACAATTGGTACGACAAATAACAAACGCTGTGGGGGATGGTACAACAGCTGCGGTTGCCGCTGAAAAGTATATCGAAGAACTCGAAGATAGATTCGCTAATAGAGGCTAAATTTGAAATGAGCTGTAAGTCAAATACTTATAGCTCATGCTTTTAAAGTGTGCTTTCTTAGTGCAATGGATTGCATATTTTCTCGAAATTAATTCTATTTTTACCCGATTTGTTATTTACAAAAACGAATAACGACTTCAATTGTCTTCAATAGAGGCTAAATTGTCTTGCTATCCAATAGGTTATCTATTATCTTTGAACAGAAGAATAATATTACTACAACTTACATTTCGGTATACATCTTGCTTTTAGTTATGAATAGAAAATAGAATGTTTTTGTTAAATAGATTTGGGAGTGGTGTGTGCTGATTTTTTCAGCCACCTGACGATTCGTCGGGCATCCCCCCTCCGCCACTCCCATATTTTAATACTCTTAAATTGCGTCTTCCTATAAATTTCAAGCTATACTTGTCGATACCTTTTACAATGAAGGTATTATTATGATTTCACAAAAGCTTCGGCAGAAAAGACCCGCTTTTTTTACGAGATTAAGCAATCTTATACTATTGCAAGTACTATTTATCTTTGCAGCATTTGGATTACTGTTTTTATATCCCGTTGAAGAAGAAATTACAACTGCAAATCCGTCTGTTATAGAATCTAAGTTTAAAATCATTGGTGAGGAAATAGCTAAATGTTCTCAACAAGAAAAAATTACATCTTGTCAGAGTATGCTTGAGCAATCATTTCAAAATTCAATGAATAACTTGGAGTATTTGAACAGTAATGTATTTATCTTAGATACCAATAAAGTACTTACCGCTTTATTTACCTTAGACGAAAATGATGATAATAGTGCTGATAATTATAATCAAAAGATTATTGAATCAGAATTGTTAAGAGAGGGAAAACATCTTCTCCAAAATATACCGAGTACACAAAACATTGTTTACTACTATACCTTTCAATTAAATGAAAAACAAAAAGCACTTTTTGCTGTTGAGTTTGAACATCATTATTTTGTTACTTCTGAAAGCAAGGTGCTTTATGTCTTTGGACTTTTGTTCTTAGGTGGGATACTCATTTCTCTTTTGACAATCTATCTTATTCGCAAACGAGTTCAGGAACCATTGGCACGTCTCATGAAAGGCTTTGAGAAAACCACTCAGGGAGATTTGTATTACATGGTTGAGACGAACAAGGATGCTGAGTTAAATAAATTAACGGAATCATTTAATAAAATGAGCCAGACTCTTTGGGAAAAAGATCAAAAACTCAAGAAATATAATAGTCGTCTTGAGGAGTCTAATAATAAACTCTTAAGTTCAAGAGAACATCTGAGAAAGGTTTTAGATAATTCTTCAAGTTCGATTATCACTACAAGTCCAGATGGTATAGTTCAGATGTTCAATGAGACAGCAAGTGAAAATTTTCAGTTATCGACTGAGCAAGCAGTAGGGGTTGATATAAATAACTTGTTTGCTGATGGATTTAATTTTAAAATCTTAGATGATAACTCTCAAGATCAAATTGAAGTTGTTTGTAAAAGAAATGATGGTACTGTATTCCCAGCCTTTTTACTTTTTGCTCCTATATATGATAATGAATTAAATTTATCTTCTTGGCTGTATGTTATGCAGGATATTTCAGAATCAAAAACTATTCATAATATGATGATTCAGATGGATAGGTATTACGTCAAAGGGGAGATGGCTGGAGATATTGCCCATGAGATCAATAATTTCTTAGCAATTTTGTCAGGAAATATTGAGTTGATGCCTTTAATATTAAAGAAAAATGATCCTGAGAAAATAACAAAAAAATTAGAGTTGATGAAAAAACAGGTCGATAGGATTGTTAGTTTTACCGATGGTCTTCTTGAAGCGAATGATGGTGATGATTCGTTTGTACAAGTTGATATGAATCAGTTGTTGAGTGCGGTAAAGTCGTTTTTGCAACCACAAAACTTATTTGACTTTGTTGAAATTGAAATGGAATTATCTGAAGACCTTCCATTAGTATATACACAAATTGGGCATGTACGACAGATGTTTGTGAATTTAGTCTACAACGCAGGTGAGGCGATTGAATCACTTGAAGGCGAGAAGAAAATCAAAATCAAATCAACGCTTACTGGCTCAGATGATGATAAGACAGTGACAATAACAGTTTCAGATAATGGTACTGGTGTTTCCAAAGAAAACGTAGAATATCTCTTTAAAAAACGATTCACAACTAAAGCTCATGGACATGGAATTTCTTTAGTCGCTTGTCAGAAGATAGTTGATACACATTCTGGTCGTTTAGAATATGAATATAGTCATGGTGCTTTGTTTCGAGTTGTACTACCTGTCCATCAGGATGTAGAACAATCGGATGAACCTTGCGATTCTCGGTACATAGAAGTATAACTTTTTGTTGCCAAATCAAATAACATTTTTGTATGTTTATCTATGAACAACTTTATACGTAATACATTTAAAGAGCAAAAAAACGCACTTTTTATTTTAATCCCACTTTCAGTCGCAATTTTTTTCTTAGCGTACTTCTCAATAAAAGAGAGCAGAGCAGATAGTTTAAAGCTCTTAGTGATTCAAGGAGAATCTTTTATCGAATCCTTAAGCTCGGCAACTAAAAATGCTATTTCGTCTGAAGAATTTTATACCTTTCTTGCCCATAAAAGATACAATGAAATCATTGTCGATTTAGAACAAGAAGAACTTTATGAAATTACCAATGATGAACTATATCGTCATTGTGTTATGCATAACTTATATTCGGCACATATCTTTGACGTAGACTCAACTCTTGTCGCAAGTTCATTTGCCCGAGGTTCTCAATTACGATTACCTTCATTTGTTATTGATGAAGTGCAATACCTTCTTTCTAATCGTGATGAAAACTATCTACTTCTTTTGGACGAAGACAATCCCTCTGGAGAAATCCGTCATTACTATATAAAATTATCTAATAAACTTGATCGTATTACCGTTATAGTTGCTGATGCAAGGTATTTTACTGTGGCATTGGAACAAACTCAAATTGGTTATCTGGCAAGACAGATGGCGTCTGAGAATTCTATTGAATATATAATTTATCAATCAACTGACGGGATTGTTTTTTCCTCATTGGATATTGATGGAATTCTTTCTATCGAATCTGATACGTTTTTGAGTCAAGCATTGGAAGCGGATACAATCATGCATCGAATTTATTCTATGGCGGATTCTGAGCTTCTTGAAATTGTTCGACCATTTTCAACTTCTGATTATCCCTTTGGTCTGCTTCGAATAGGATTATCGTTAAAAGATTATAACAGTATTACAAAACGATTTGATAATCAGATGATAGTTTTTTCAACAGGCTTACTTTTACTTTTAATTATTTCTGTGGTCTATTTAAATAGTAGAAAAAAGAGGAAAAAAATATTGGCTCAGTATGACCAGATAAAATCTATCTCTGATAAAATATTTGACGAAATGAAAACCGGTGTCGCGGCAGTTGATAAAAATGGCTGTATACTTTTGGTTAATAATGCTTTTGAGTCAATTGTTCAAATAGATGAATTGTCAGGAAAGTCTTGGGAAGATGCGGTTATTTCTAAAATCCCATTATTCCCCCAATTTTCAAACATGCAATCTCGGTTAGTTGAAAAAGAAATTACTTTTAATTTCGATAGTAGAGAAAAAACAGTCTTAGTTGTTTTATCATATCTTGCCTTGGAGCAGGATGACGATAAAAGTTTTGTCGTTGTTATGAATGATATTACAAACCTTCGCGAGCTTGAACAAAAGTCCGCCCGAAAAGAACGGCTTTCAGAAATGGGTGACTTAGCGGCAGGTGTTGCACATGAGATTCGCAATCCTCTTAACACAATTTCAATTGCTTCACAACGGCTTGCGGGTGAGTTTATTCCTATTGAAAATAAAGATGAATATCTTTCGTTTACTAAACAAATAAAAAACGAAACGAAACGACTCAACGATATTATTACAAAGTTTCTGGCACTTGCTCGAGGTGGAGCAAATCAAAAAGAAAAGATTAGTCTTTCAAAGACTGTTGAAGAGTTCTGTCAGTTTGTTTCTGTTGAAGCTGAGAGTTTAGGAATCAAAATAGAAATAGATATTGAATCTCAATACTATATTGATGGCAACATTGATGAGATAAAACAGGTCCTTGCAAATCTGTATAATAATTCTAAAGAGTCGTTAAACAGCTGTATGGGGATAATTAAGCTGTCTATACATTCAATTCAAAATAAAACTGAACTTATATTTGAAGATAGTGGTCCAGGAATACCTGAAAAGATTCGAGAAAAAATATTCACTCCATACTATACAACAAAAGAAGCAGGGACAGGCTTAGGACTGCCAACCATTTATCGTATTATTGCCGATATGGGAGGAGAGATTTTAGTTGAGAAAAGTGAGCTTGGTGGAGCAAAATTCATAATCCTATTTTCGTAACTTCTGAAAATTTATTTTGAATATTTTTCACTTTTTGAAACTATATTAGAATCTTCCAGTTCTATAAAGATAAAATTAAGTTTAAATATTAGGAGTATTTAATGGATACATTTGATGCTATCAAAGAAAGACGTTCTGTAAAACAGTATGATGCGACCCATCAGATGACTACAGAAGAAGTAGAAAAACTATTTACGATGGCGACGCATTCGCCTACTGCGTTTAATATTCAACATTGGCGATTTGTTAATGTCGTTGATAAAGAGTTGAGAGAAAAAATTAAAGCAGTTTCATGGAATCAAGCACAAGTGACTGATGCTTCGATGCTGGTCATTCTTACTGCTGATACTAAGGCATGGGATAAAGAAGCGATTAGATACTGGAAAAATGCTGACGAGCCAGTACAACAGTTTATGGTGCCTGCAATTGAACAGTACTATAGCAACAATGAACAGACCCAGCGTGATGAAGCATTTCGTTCTTGTGGCATTGCTGCTCAGACTTTGATGCTTACAGCCAAAGCGATGGGCTATGATTCCTGCCCAATGGATGGTTTTGATTTTGATGCGGTAGGTAAGTTGATCAATTTACCTGAAGACCATATTATATCAATGTTTGTAGTTATAGGTAAAGGTGTCAAAGAGGGATGGCCGAACCCTGGGAAATTGTCATTGTCGGAAGTTGTTGTAGAAAACAAGTTTTAGATATCAAGAATTGTTATGAAAAAAGGTCTGTAGTAATACAGACCTTTTTTATCTGAAAATTTAAAATATTATTTGATATTTTTCTTAACCCATTCAGTTGAGACAGATTTTGGACGGGTAAGAGCAGAGCCTAAAGCACGGTTTAATACTAACTGGGCAAGCATTCCCATCGCACGAGAGACTGAGAATAAAACAGTATAGTATTCAAATTCTTTAATACCGTAATGATAAAGTAATGCACCTGATCCAGCGTCAACATTTGGCCATGGAGATTTTGCTTTACCATGTTTAACTAAAACTTTAGGTACGACTTTAAAAATTGTATCAACAGTTTTGAAAACAGGATCGTTTTTCAAATACTTACGACCAAATTGATTAAAGCCAACAAAACGAGGGTCAGTCACACGTAAAACCGCATGTCCATATCCAGGGATAACTTTACCTGCGTTTAATGTTTCCCAAGCGTAATCTTCAATCTGTTTTGTTGTAGGAGCACCACCAAATTTTTCCATAGTTTCTAAAACCCAACCGAGGCATTCCTGATTTGCTAATCCATGAAGTGGACCAGCTAAACCATTAAGGCCAGCTGAAACAGAGTAGTAAGGATCAGAAAGAGCAGAGCCTACAGTGTGACATGTATTTGCAGAAACATTTCCACCTTCATGATCAGAATGGAAAACCATATACAAACGCATCATCTCGCGAACTTCTTCTTTGTTTTTAAGTCCAAGCATGTGGGCGTAGTTGGCTGCCCAGTCAAGATTTTTTTTAGGTTCGAGGATTGGACCTTTTTTATATTTCATACGGTAGATACCAGCAGCGATTGCTGGTATTACACCGAGAATCTGCATGGAGTCTTCAAGAGCAGGGTGCCAGTAATCGGTTTTTGGCATACCATCTTTATATTTTTTAGCAAAGACAGATTCTTTTTGCATAACTAAGATTGCGGTGTCAAGCATTGCCATAGGATGAGAACCTTTAGGCATAGCTTTGAGAACTTTCCAAACATAGGCAGGAACTTTGTTATGTTCACTTAACTGTTTTTGGAAAAGTTGTAGTTCGTTTTTATTAGGTAACTTTCCAGTAATAAGTAACCAGAAAATTTCTTCAGGTAAACGTTTTTTTAACTTGAGAAGAGGATAGCCTCTAATAATCAATCCTTGATCTGGTTCTACTACAGATGTATCACAAATCATTCCTTTGATTCCACGCATGCCACCGAAAGCTTGAGCTACTGTCACATCAGAAATCTTTTTATCTCCGACTTTTTTTAAAATAGCTTTTTTTTCTTCACGAAGTTTTGGAATGATCGCTTCAAGCGTGTCATGTAATGTTTTGACTTTTGCTTTTGCCATCGCTGACTCCTTTATCTAAAAAATATTATGTTAATTAACATTTACTATTCATTCAAATGTGAAACATTTCACATTTAGCCTATATTGTATATATAATTTTCAAACTTGTCAATACTTTTATCGGCTTTTCGACCTATATTCTTGTGTATTTAGGGAAAATTTTGTTTGGGTTGAGAAGAGCGGAATCATCGAATGTACATTTCACACGTTTCATGTAATCAAGACAATTATCGTCAAATTCCATAGAGAGAAATCTTTTTTTTGCAAGACCGATACCATGTTCTCCAGAAAGTGTCCCACCTAATTCAATTGCTTTTTGCAGGAGAGTTTTTATCTCAATTTCGATTTGTTTGATTTCATTATCACTACCTGTTTGACCCATAAAATTGACATGGAGATTTCCATCACCAGCATGCCCAAATGAGTTGATACGGAGGTTGGAATTTTTATTCATATCTGCTACGAATTCAACCAAGAGAGGGAACTTTGAAATTGGTACGGCAACATCTTCTGAGATTCTGACAATCGACATTTCTTTGACTGCTTTAGAAAGATTTCGTCTAACTTTCCATAGTGTCTCAACTTTAATTGGGTCATCTTCACGATTCAAATAAGAACAGTTGTTTTTGCGGCAGATAGATTCGATTGCCTCTGAATCTGTCGATTCTGATTCGATAAGTAAAATTGCGGCGACATTGTCGAGAGCGTCATTGCGTTCATAACTATTTGAACAGGCAGCAGCATCTCCATCGAGAAACTCGAGAACGATAGGAGTGATACCTTGCATGCGAATATCGGCAACGGTTTGGGCGGCATCCTTTGGCTTGTCAAATGCAGTTAAAATAGTTTCTCCAGTCTCTGGAATATCTATAAGTTTGAGAGCGATTTCTGTAATGATAACAAGTGTCCCTTCGGAGCCGATAAAAAGTTCAGTAAAATCAAACCCTGCCTTATGATTGTAAAGCCCAGTCTTAATAATCTCGCCATTCATGGTGATTGCTTTAATTCCTAAGACATAATCTTTAGTGACACCATATTTGACACATTTGAGACCACCTGCATTTTCGGCAACATTACCACCGATAGTCGACTCGTCATAACTGGCTGGGTCAGGCGGGTAAAAGAGATTGAGTTTTTTTGCTTCATTTAAAATTGTTTTTGTGATCACACCTGTTTGAGCAAAGGCAACTTTTTGTCTTTCATCAAAACGGAGTGCGGTCATTTTCTCAAGAGAGAGGACAATCGCACCATCTTGCGGAACAGCACCGCCAGAGAGACCAGTACCAGCTCCACGAGGCACCAAGGTAATCTTGTGTGCGATACAAAAATTGACGACCTGACAAATATCATCTTCGTCGTAAGCAAATATCAGAGCAGATGGTTGACCTGTTTCAATTGTTGCGTCATGGCAGTAGTTTTCATACTCGGTAAAGTCTGTTATTATTTCAGCTTGAGATGAGAGTTGTTCTGATAATTGTATTAAGAGGGTAGAGGTCATATTATTTTTTAGGTGTTTCTACTTTAGTTTTTTTGGATTCAGTCTTTTTGTCGACAGTTTTTTTCTTCTCCTTTGATTCCGATTTTGGAGCAGAATCATTTTTGGCAGATTCTTTGTAACTGGCAGACCTATTTTCAGTAATATAGTAGCCTGAGCCTTTAAAAACAAAACCCGCTCCACCACTGATGATTCGTTTTATTGTACCGTCGCATTTAGGACAGACAGTGAGCGGATCAGCATTTATTGACTGAAGCTCTTCAAATTGGTGGTCGCAATCGTTACATTTGTATTCGTATGTTGGCATCAAAACTCCTATATATAATTCACTTTCAAAAACAAAGAGCATACTTCGACTCCGCTCAGTACGACAGATTGTAAACTGTTGTCTTTCAAGTCACCCTGAGCGGAGTCGAAGGGTCTTGAAAAACAAATTTTATTTATTCAATATTAATAAAACCACTTGCAGAAAGTACGTAAATAAAATGATTTTTCAAGGGAAAATATTATAATTATGAACTGAGTTGATTGAGTCCATCAACAATTTGTTGACAACCTTTTTCAACATTTTCAAGCGATGCAGCAAAAGATATACGAATATAGTCATCTGCCCCAAAAGCAGAACCTGGGACGATACCAACATTATGATTGTTTAGAAGATACATTGCAAGTGCAGTAGAGTTCGTGATTTTATCTTTCTTATAATATGATGAGACTTTTAGAAAGAGATAAAAAGCACCTGCTGGCTTGATGTATTCAATATTGTCCATTCGTGACAATATTTTCATTGCTCGGTCTCTTTTGGTAAGAAGTTTCGGTATAACCGAATCGATAAATGAATCATCTGAATTGATTGCTGCGAGGGATGCATACTGTGAAATTGACGATGCGTTTGACGTCGTTTGCGATTGTACGAGGGCAGCTTTTGCAATCAGTTCAGCGGGTCCAACAGCATAGCCGATTCGCCATCCTGTCATTGCGTATGTTTTAGAAACAGAGTTTAATATAATAGTTTTGTTATATAGCTCTGGGGAAATTGATACCGGAGAAAAATGTTGTGCATCATCAAAAAGAATTTTTTCATATATTTCATCTGATAATAACCAAAGAGAATTTTCATGGACAATGTCTGCAATCATTTCAAGCGTTGATTTATCGTAGACGATGCCTGTTGGGTTACATGGAGAATTTATAATTATTGCTTTAGTCTTGTTTGTGATTGCTGACTTAATAGATTCAGCGGTTGGGATATAATCTGTTTTAATTGTATTGACAATTATTGGAGTTGCTCCTGTTAGTTTAATCATATCTGGATAACTGGAATAGTATGGAGCAAAAATAAGCACCTCATCATTGTGACCACATAACGAGTAGAGGCAATTGAAGAGAGCATGTTTACCACCATTTGAAATCAGTACATTTTCAGGTTTGAATGATAGGTCATTCTCGGCTTTAAGTTTTTTACAAATTGATTCTCTCAGTTCGAGAATGCCACTATTTATCGTATACTTTGTCTTGCCAGATTGGATTGCTTTTATGGCAGCATCGGCAATATGTACTGGTGTTTCCTCATCAAGCTCACCCGCAACAAGAGGTGTGACTTCTATACCATTTTTTTGCTTCTCTTTTATAAGGGCAAAAAACTTAAATGTCTCAGACGGCTTTATATTGTCTATATGTTCTGAAAATCTCATAGTAGAATTAGTATCGGCTAAAATGGTAAGTCAATTAAATTAAAATAAAGATTTTAGTCTTGACAGAGAGGGAAATTATTTCTTCATTCAATCGACATGAATGAAAGTTTTCTGACATATTGTATCTTGATTTTTGCCGCAGGTGTATTAGGTGGGATATTGCCATTTATTCGGAAATGGTCTGATGATTTACTCCATCTGTTCGTCTCTTTTGGAGCAGGGATATTTATCGGGACAGTGTTTCTACATCTTCTACCTGAGGCTCTTGCCCACAGTCATGATGGTCATGCTCCCTTGTTTGTATTAATTGGATTTATGTTGATTTTCTTTATTGAGAAGTTTTTAGTTGTGCAGGGAGATGGTGGATATGATCATAATCATTATGTCATCTCAATAACTGCTCTTGTTGGGCTTTCAGTTCATTCTTTGATCGCTGGGCTTGGTTTGGCGGTAGGCTCAAATTTTGAGAGTATTGGGTCGCTCATATTTTATTCAATTATAGCACATAAATCAACAGCGGCATTTTCATTGGCTTCGCTCTTTTTATTGGCAAAAATTGACTTAAAAAAGAGAGTATTGTTGATTCTGTTGTTCTCTGCTATGACCCCACTTGGTGCATTGTTCTTCTCTTATGTAATAACAACAGTAGACCAACATCTGCTTTCACCATTATTAGGGCTGACAGCTGGAACGTTTTTATACGTTGCGGTTGGAGAACTTTTGCCAGAAGTGTTCCATACCAAATCTCATCGTTGGTCAAAATTACTGCTACTGATTTTAGGTATTGTTCTCATGAGTTTTATAAATCACGGCCATTAAACAAATTTTTTCAACCAAAACCACTTTTGTAGAGTATAACAATTATTAAGTAAATAAGAATTTATAAAGGTCTGCGTATGTTAGGTAAGCAAGTTCTCATTTTGTTAGTTATATCACTTGTCTTGGGGGTTGTGACAAATTTTGTCTCTCCCAATAAGATTCCATTTATAGGGGAATATCGAGATTTATCAAGCGGTGATGGGCCGATTATCCCACCAACTGCGAGCGAAGGAGACCCTCCATTTATAGCGATTGATGTTGCCGAATTAGAGTTCTCTCTCAAAAGTGCTGTATTTGTCGACGCGCGGGATTATGAAGAATTTATTTGCGGTACAATTCCAGGTTCTCTGAATATGCCTTTTGAATATCTTCCTGAAGAAAATATAGAAAACTATGTTGATTCAGTTTTAGAACATGCTTCAAAAGATACCCCGCTTATAATATTTTGTTCTGGTGAAGAGTGTGATTTGTCGCTTCATTTAGCTCGTAATCTTCAGGACTTTGGATACACTAATCTCTCTATCTTTTTTGGTGGTGCCAGAGAATGGGAAAATTTTGAGTTGACACTTGAAAGGGGAGAGCAATGCGGAGAATAATTGATAACGACATGCTGACAGTTCTATTTAGATTTGTCGTCGGGGCTATTTTTATCTATGCTTCTTTTTATAAAATTATTGAACCTGCTACCTTTGCTAAAGGTATTTGGTTTTATCATTTACTTCCTGGCAATATGATTAATCTACTTGCTGTATTTCTTCCGTGGGTTGAATTAGTATGTGGGGTTGCTTTGATAGTAGGGTTTCAATATAAAGGTGCTGTGACTCTTGTGAATCTTATGATGTTCATGTTTATGATTGCCTTAGCAACAGCGGTGTATAGAGGTATATCCATAGACTGTGGTTGTTTTAAAGCTGCGGCAGCAACCAATAGCTCGGCACTGGACTCGCTACTATGGGATTTCGGAATACTTGCGATGACCATACAGCTTTGTTTTAGTAAATCAAAAAAAATGATGCTTGATAAATAACTATGGTAAAATAGTTGGCGTGATTAATATTATTAAATCCGTTGTTGTCTTTTCATTATGTCTTGACTGAAAGAGTTTTCCTAATATTGGAATAGAACCCAATACAGGAACTTTTTGAACGAGTTCAATTTCATTTTCTTTAAGTAGTCCACCGAGGGCAGCAGTTTCACCATTGGCTACAGTAATTTTTGAATCTACAGAACGTAAAATAGTTATTGGTTTCTGTGAATCAGCTGGTCCAGTATAACCAACGATATCTTCAATTTTTGATTCAACAGTTAACGTGATTTGTCCATTTTCATTTATACGAGGTGTGACCGTAAGAGTGATGCCAACTTCTTCATCTATAAAAGTTACAATATCCTGTGTCGCTGCAGCTTCTGTGAATCTGCTGATTGTAGGAATAGGAATAACTGTAGTAATCTTAATCTCAGCTTCATAATTTTCTAAAGTTGTGACATGTGGATCAGAGATAAGTTTACTGTTACCTTTTTCCTCAAGTAATTGTAACACAGTCCCTAATTCAGATACCGACAAAGTACCCCACACCCATCCACCACTATTTAAGTTTTTTGTAAGAACTCCCCCGGCATTGGTAGTTGCGCTTGTGTTGGTAGTAGAAGTATTACTTGTTGTGGTTGCGTTAGCAACAGAAATATTTAATTGAGTTGGCCAATTGAGTCCGACTTTGAGAGTGTTATCAATAGTAGTTTCGATAATTTTAACAGCAATTGAAATCATTCGTTCAGGAACATCCATTTCTTTAATTGCTTTTTTCATGTTTTTAATGACAATCGGGTAGTCAGTAATAAATACTTTGTTTGGAGAAAACGTACCATTGCCTTGTGAACTTCCCGAAAAAGAGCTAACACGTCCAGACGATGTTTGTAGGCTACCTCGCTTGTCCAAAATAATTACTTTACCTTTTTCAGACTTCATGAGTTCTAAAGCTGACTTTACAGAAATAGGGTCAATATAGTTGAGAGTTACAACAGATGAAGCAAGTTCATCAAAGGCACTAACCTCATTGGTTTTTACAATTATAACATTATTTTTGATATAATAATTAAAATTATTTGGGTAGAGGATTGCTTCAAGGGCCGTTTGTACGTCAACTTGATTAAGTCGTAGGCTAATATCTCCTTTGATAGCATCTGAAAGAACGATATTTAAATTGTATTCTTTGGCTATCATTTGTAAAACCATAGGAAGTGATACATCTTCAAGCTCCAACGAAATTTTATCACCTTGCTTTAGAACGGTGTTCTCAGCACGAACAACAATTCCAGTAAAGAGGAGAGAGAGAATTAAAAATACTATTTTGAATTTCATAATCTTATCCTTTTGAAACAGTGAGTGTAATTTCATTATTATTATGTTGAATAATCACTTTGTCTTTATCAATTTCTGTCACAATAGCTTTATCAATTTTTTGTCCGATTTTTACAGGTCTTTTATTAATAATAGCTGTTGGTGAATTTTTGTTAAATAAAATTCCAGAGAGAATCCATGAAAGCGTTTTAGGTTGTGAAACAGTTTGAGTGCTTTTATTCATGGTAGAAAGTGTTGCCATTTGAAATGGAGATTTCCCCCATGATGCAGCCTCATACTTTTTAATGTCTAAGAAGCTATGCTCTGATTGACTTCTATAAATGTCAGCTTTTAGAGGTTGCACAGTTTGTGGTGTTTCAATGTTTTGAATGAATTTTTCAGATTTATAATTGAAGCCTGCCCAGATAACTGCTACAACTAAGAATAGAGAAATGAGTTGTGTGCGACGTTTTTCACTCATGATTTATTTCCAATCCGCCCAAGCAATGCTTTAAAGCCTATGTATAAATCAAGCTCTTGGTTATAGTCTTTACTCCCAGAAATACGACAGCTATTTAAACCTCGGAAGTATGGTTCTTGTTCAATCTTTTTGATAAATTTAGCAAATTCAATATATGAGCCTGAAACCTGTACTCCAATATTGAGAAACTGAGGTTTTGTTGAGTCAGGGATAAAACTGTTTAAGTGAAGCAGTTCAGCAATGGGTGGAGTAATCTCAGTTACTTCTAAATTATGTTTTGAAGCATTCATTTTAAGTCGACTAAACAAATTGATGACTTCTTCTTTTGTATACAGATTTGAATTTATAAAATCTTTTCTCTTTTTTAACAACTCTCGTTCAGCTACAAATTTAGGGAGTAAATCAATTGTTTTCGCAAAATCATTTAGTTGTACTGTTGAATTTTCAATACCATCTTTCAATGTCTTTTTCTCTTTTGTATATGGGGTGAAAATGAGAAAAAACCAAAGACATAAAGCTAAGCTGATTGATGAAATATAGATGTAGGATTGCTTGTTCATTTAAACAATTCCTTTCATCTTGATTAAGAATTCAATCTCAAATGTTGATTTATTTTTCTTTTTGACATGTCTGATAATCTGCACATTTTCATAAAACTGTGATGCTGACAGATTTTCAATAAATTCAGCAAGAGTGATTTCAGGGGGAATATCTCTTGAGCGAACAATTCCCTGAATGAAATAATTCTGAACATCTTCATTTGGATTATAATCTAAGTGAAAGAGCTTTACATTCGATGGAGTTAAATGAGAAAGCTCTTTGAGGTTTAGATGCATATAGCTTGGTTCTTCTTTTGCTAAATCAATGTAAAGCCTGTCGTAGGCAATTTCCTGTTTTATCAGTTTATAAGTATGGAATGCCTCAGAATCTTCAAAAATTTGAATTTGTTTTAATAGTGCAGCTTGGTTTGAGAGCATTGTATTAATTGAAGTGTTGATATAAAACCACGATGAAGATAATGTAACCAACAA
Source organism: Candidatus Zixiibacteriota bacterium (assembly GCA_024280215.1). GTDB lineage: Bacteria > Zixibacteria > MSB-5A5 > GN15 > FEB-12 > QQUK01. The sequence continues at coordinate 29,206 of JAJRQO010000011.1, read as the reverse complement.
TATGGCGGCGGCAGTTTTTAAGTATAAATTAATCTTTCGTGCTTTTCTTTCCTGCTTTAATGGAAGAGGAAGAAGATCAGGTAGCTTCGAGTAATTTACCGAAGTTGCGAAAACAGGAAGGCAGACAGGAAACGATTCAATGTCATGGTCTTTACTGTAGGTGATTTTTAAATTATCAACTGGGAATCGTGCCAAATCTATATCGAGTTTTTCATTTAACAATGATATGAATTCATCACTATAAGCAAAATCACCGTAGAGCATGATGTTGTTATTGTTACTTGAGTTTAATTGACCAGAATAAAAGTCGAGAGAGTTTTGGATTTCGTTTGCTATTGCTTCGGCAAAATATTCAAGTTTTGTTGTTCCGCCATCCGTACCAAGCATGTCTGTACTTAGTTCACTTGAACGAGAGAACTCCAATGTTTTTCCGTGATAAAATGAGATCTCAGTAACTTTTCTTCCGATATTTATGAGAATATAACTTTTGTTGGATTCAAAATCTTTCAAGAGTCCAAGGAGTTGTCCCATGGTATCTTGAGAGTGCAGAATTTTATCAACCCTAATATTTAATTTTTGAAAAGAGGCAAGTTGTTTTTGAATATTACTTTTTGTCGTAGCATGTAACGAAACTTTAACGCGGTTGCTTTCTAAGTCTTCAATTCTTTGTATTATTCTAAAATCATAAACAGACTCTTCTATAGGGAACGGGATAACTTTTTTAACTTCAAATTGTACCGCCGACGATAAATCTTTAGGCTTTAATTGCGGTAGTAAAAATGTTCGGTAGAGTGTTGAAATACCAGTTATAGTTATAAATATTTTTGTAAACCAACTATGATGTTTTAATATGAACTCTTGAATACGTTCTTCATGGAAATCTTCAATTTTGAGAATATTCGCTTCGTCTTGAATAAAATATTCTTTATAGACATCAATGATTCTAAAAGAACGACCGTAATGAAATGAAGCAGCCATTTGGATAGAATGATTATCAATTGAAAATGAAAGTACTTTACCAAAAAGAAGCGTTTGACGTGGAGCTACTCCTGTAATAGAGTATTCTTCGTTTGTCTCATTCTCCTTGGAAAATTGCTCGTCATTTTTTAAAAAGAAATTTTTTAACTTGTTTAGCATTTTCTTATCATCATTTAATAATTTACAATAATACTATCTGTTCCGTTGATTGATAGTAGCCGTCTATTGGTGGCATCAAGGATATAATTGTTACTCCATGAATCAGTTAAATACGAGTTCTCAGTATTGTCTATATAGGGTCCGTTCCAGCCTAACGAAGTCAGTTTATTATAAACTGAAACCGAGCCAGGTTTGGTGGTTAAGTCCTGAAGTAATGACGGAGCAAATCCGACATCTCCTTCAAATCCACGGTCTATATATCTACCACCTGATAGTGCTTCTGGGTTGCCAGTAATCGCTCTTTTTATAGCATACATCTCTTTTTTTGTTGCAGTTTTTTTAGAAGCTTCCGTCATGTCGGTAAACTTCGGAATCGCTACCGCAGCTAAGATGCCAAGAGTGATTATAACAATAACAAGCTCAATGAGAGTAAAACCACTCTGACTGAGCTTGCCATGAATTTTTTTAGTTACGTTCTCCATAAGGAGTATCTCGAATTACCATTCGTTTTCAGTAACTGATGGGTCGCCATTATTAGACGTGTTTGGCCATAGTTCACCAGTGGTAGCATTGTAAGCCCATCCACCACGAGAACCAACAATGACACCTTTTGTAACTCCAGTAACAACAGAGTCAGGTGCATTTGTACTAAGTTGGTAAGGGTTTTTTGGAAGTGCTTGTGCCATTACCGTACCTGAAGTACTTAACTGTGTAATAGTAGGCCAAACGGCGGTTCCATTTGTGACTGCTTCGTTGGCATAGAAAATAGTGATACCAGAACGAAGTGATCCGAGTGAACTACGAGCTGCTGCTTGTTTTGCTTCAGAAGATAAATCTTGATATTTTGGAATTGCTACAGCAGCTAAAATTCCTAAAATTACGATTATCATGACTAACTCTATAAGAGTAAAGCCGCTTTGGTTGTTTTTGAGTCTCATGAGACGCTCCAAATTAAATGGGTGGTTTAAGTTTCTTTACGTTATTAATCGGCAAATTTATCGAATTATTGAGCCTGCTAACCATTGAAAACCTTGATTAAATTCCACATTGGCATAAAAATAGCTAAAGCCATTAATAGTACAAATCCAGAAATTACAACTGTCAGAATCGGTTCCAAAATGGCGGTGAGGTTTCTTGAGGTATACTGTACTTCTTTTGAATAATGCTCACCAACTTCGAGGAGCATTTTTTCAAGTGAACCAGATTCTAAACCGATTGCAATCATCTGTTTAGCTAAATCAGGGAAGAAAATAAATTTGGTCTGCAATAGCTTGTGTTCAGAACCTTTTCGAAAAAGCTCTGCTAACTTATATATCTCTTTTTGAATCATACTGTTTGTAACTGAAGTTGTTAAAATGTCTAAAGATTTTATAATCGGTAACCCAGATTTAAACAGAATTTGAAACATAAGAGCAAATCGGGCAACATTTCCTTTTATAATCAAACTTCCAAAGACAGGGATGTTCAGAATTGCATTGTCGACTGCTAATTTCCCTTTTGGTTTACTCACGATATATCTATAAGAATAAATTATTAAACCAATTAGCCCTAACAAAACGTACCAGTAAGATGTAATAAAGTTGGAGGTTCCAATCATTATTTGAGTTGGAAGCGGTAAAGCTGCGTCAAACGATGAATAAAAGTCGATGAATTTAGGTACGACAAAAGTCATCACAACGGTAAATGCTAAGCCAAGAATTGTGAGAACAATAATAGGATATCGTAACCCAGATTTAATCATTCTATTTATTTCCATCTCTCTTTCAAGCATCTTAGCAAGTTGATTAAGGATTTCGTCAAGTTTTCCTGACTCCTCACCAGCAGCAATTGAACTGATATAGACTTCGGGAAAAATATTCCGATGGTCTTTCATGGCATCAGAAATTGATTTTCCTGCTTGGACATCAGCATGTATTTTAGGAAGTGCTATATTAAAAAGAGAGTTTGATTTACCAATTTTAATAATTGATAAAGCTCGTAAAATTGGAATCCCTGCTCGGTACATAGTGGAGAGATTATTAGTGAACATAATAATATCTTCAGTTTTAACTTTATTAAAAAACTCTGATAAGAATATATTACCAGACTCTTTTTTTTGTTCAATAGTAACTGGAATTAGGTCGTGATCAGACAGGTAGGTAGAGACTTGATCTCTTGTCTCAGCAACAAATTCACCATGATGAGTTTTACCATCAGGAGTTATTGCCTTGTATTCAAACTGTGTAGCCATTTTATACTTTTACCAAATCTTGAGAGTGGTCAGCCTGAAATGCATCAATATTTGATGTCTCTTTGAGTAATTCTTCAAGACAAATTTCACCCTTTGAAATTTTTTCAAGTCCCATTTCAAAAAGAGGTACAAAGCCATATTTACGTGCTTCTTCACGTATGGCATGGACTGACGAGTTTGATAAAATCATTTCAGCAAGTACAGGGTTTACTTCAAAATATTCAAAAATTCCAGTCATACCTGCATAGCCTGTCATTCTACATTTTGGACAGCCAACACCTTTTTTAAAAGATATTGTCGCAGCTAATTCTGAAAGTCCTGTCTTTTCGAGAAGTGATTCAAGGGGAGAATACTCTTCAATACAATGTTGACAATTTTTACGAACTAACCTTTGGGCTAACACTCCTTTGATAGCTGAAGCCACCAAATAGTTTTCAATGCCCATATCAATCAACCGTGTTACTGCCGATGGGGCATCATTTGTGTGAATGGTTGAAAAGACAAGATGTCCTGTCAATGATGAGCGAATTGCCATCTTTGCCGTTTCGCTATCTCTGATTTCGCCTATCATGATAATATCAGGATTTTGTCGTAACAATGACCGTAATGCTGAAGGAAATGTGAGGTTTGCTTTTTCATTGATTTGCACTTGAGTTATCAACGGGAGCGAATATTCAACTGGGTCTTCAACGGTGACGATATTTTTTTCAATCGAATTAATGTCTTGCAATGTAGCATATAGAGTAGAGGTTTTACCACTTGATGTTGGACCAGAAATTAGAATAAGTCCTTCAGGTTTGTGAATTAAGTTTTTCCAGCGTTCTTCTAATTGTTCAGTCAAACCAAGTTGGGCAAATGTAAGCGAGAGGTTTTTTCTGTCTAAGATACGAATAACAATTTTTTCACCATGAATAGTTGGTAGGGTAGAGACACGTAAATCAATCCCTCGTCCATCCATACTCATTAAAAAGCGACCATCCTGTGGAAGTCTTTTTTCAGAGACATCTAAGTTTGCTGCAACTTTAATTCTTGAAATTAATTCGCTTTGCATCGTTTTTGGTGGGGATGCCTCTTCTCGCATAATACCACTCACCCTATATCTAATTCGTATTCGATCTTCTTCTGGTTCAATATGAATATCAGAAGCACCTTCGCGGACAGCTTTTGAAATAATAATATTAACAAATTTTACAATAGGAGAATCTGTTTCTGCCGAATCAACGATGAATCCATCTGACTTTTTTTTCTGGGTTGTCGCTTTGTTGTCAGCAGTTTCATGGATGATATGTGAAAGAGAGTCAGAAATAGAATAGTATTTTTCAACTGCTTCTTTAATTTCAGATATTGTGGTGATGGCTCTTTTTATATTTAAACCAGTCTGATATTTGATTTCATCAATAGCAATAATATTTAGTGGGTCGGCCATCGCAATTGTGAGAGTATTGCCAATTTCAAAGATAGGGATGAGTGTATACCGTCTTGCGACTTCAACCGAAACATGTCGAAGAACGTTTGGGTCAATAACCATAGAAGCTAAAGAGATTTTTGGGATAGAGAGTCGTTCTGAAATTGTATCAATAAGCTGGTCTTCGGTGACATACCCTTTTTCAGTTAATACTTCACCGAGTCGTTTACCAGAAAATCCTTGCAATTGCAAGCATTCTTTGAGTTGTGCTTTAGTAATGAGCCCTTTTTCTATTAAAAGGTCACCTATTTTCTTTTTATCCATATTACCTATTTGTATAATTTAGATTATTCTATTATCATGTTAATTATCGGTTTTTAAATATAAATCCTTACGATTCTGAATGGTTATTTTTTGTAAACTGTCGATAACTAAAAACAAACAAATTTATTGTATCTAAAAGTGTAACAGTAGGATAAGTATTCTATCGTATGAGTCAGAAGAGAATTAAATTTAATCATGTCTATCTTGAATGTTTGACTATTCTTTTAGTGCTATGCTTTTCGGGATTAATACAAGCTGCTGAAATAAGCTATGAGGGGAAAATTGTTGATTCTATAGTAATTGAGAATCGAAACATTTTTGATCTTAACCAAGACAAATATAATAAATTTATTTACAAAGCTGCTAATCGTTTTCATATCATAACACAAAAAAATGTTATCAAACGAGAAGTTCTTCTTAGTATCAATGAACCGTATTCTGAACAATTAGCAGAAGAAACTGCTCGAATTCTACGGCAACGATTTGTTTTATATGATGCCTGGATTGAAAAGGAATTGTATGATTCTGATAAGTTACTTGTACGAGTAGTGACTATTGATCAATGGTCGCTTTCAGCAGGAGTAGAGTTTCGATTAGAGGGAGATGAAAAAAGATATAAAATTGGAGCGAGAGAAAAAAACTTTTTCGGACTTAATAGATTAATCTCATTTTATCATATCAGCCAAACTACCGATGAAAATTATGTAGAAGGTTCATTCATTGAAACTCGCTTGTTTGGGAAAAAACTAAAAGGATTGTTTTCATTCAGCACAAACCCGAAAGATAAATTCCGAGCTATTTTACTTGAGCGACCGTACTTTGACTTACAACAACAGTTTGGGTTCGGTCTCGTTACCAAAAAAAACAAAGGTAGAATTGATAACTATATCAATGACTCCTTAACATCTCAAACTTTCTACAAAGGAAGTTATACTGAAGTTGTTGCCTTATACCGAGTCGGCTCATACACAAGAAAGTTTCTTTTTACTACGAACTATATTTATAATTATGAAGTCAGTGATACTGAAGAGCTACTATCGGCTATCGACGATTCTACCTATCATCTTGGTCAAGTAGGGTTTGAGTTTAGCGATTTTGATTTTAAAAAGTTGTACAATATTGATGGTTTTAACTATACCGAAGATTTTAATAGCGGTCTTGTTTTCAAAATAGAATATGCCTATGCCTACACAAATCACCAATCAAAACTGTACAATAAGGCGAGTTTTTCATTGCGAAAAAATTACATAACTGAGGATCAGCTTTTTGTCTTGAATGCAAAATATGTCAACTGGTATAATTCGACGATTGAATTGAGGGAATTTTCAGGTCTAAATTTTAAATATTTTAATCAATCAATTGATGATGTAACCTTTGCTTTGAATCTTGATTATAGGGCAGACTTGAATAGGGATGGATTTAATCTGTTGAATCTTGGTGGGAAAAGTGGCTTGAGAGGAGCAGATGAGTTTCTGTTGACTGGGGATCAAAGAATTGTACTGAATTCAGAAGTGAGAATCTTACCCAAATTTTCTATAGCATCATTTAGTTTTGGAGGTGTTTTGTTTGGAGATTTTGGTAATATAATTCAGGATGATAAAGAGTTTAGGATTTCAGAAACATATGCAAGTTTTGGTATTGGGCTTCGTGCAGCTTTTGATAAATCGTCAAAAAATATTCTACGTCTCGATTTTGCATATTCTCGTCAGAATGGCTGGCAGTTTTCTCTTGGTTCAGGGCAGTACTTTAATGCTACCGAATCGATTTAAGCTTGACAAATGGCTGCTTTACAATACATTAGGAGTGTATAACTACTTTTAAATAATGTTGTCGTTATTATTACAAATACTACTCTTTTTGGAACAATTCTTGTTATATATAGTTTTAAGTTATAGTGCTATTATTGAACTCGTACCGCCACCCGATATATTTAACGATTTCTAATTTGTAAAAAAGGAAACGGATGCTTTTACGAATATTAAGTCTCATTGTTTGTTTGCTCTGTATGAGTTACAATTTGTCGTATGCTGGTAGTAATCAGTTTAGTAAAAACTCACTTTTTTATAATATAGAACAAGATTATCTCAATGGAAATATCTCTCTTGACGATAAAGTAATACTTTATGTGAATAGTGTAAGGCAAAGGAATAAATCCCTGTTAAAGTATCAATCTTTGTCCTCTTCTGTTTCTTCTCATAAAGATTGTGGTGCTACAATGGCATTAATTGATATGAGGATTCACTGGGATGAGTTGACTGAGGCTACGAAAATTTATGTTTCAAAAGCATTAGCACGTGATACTATGCAGTTTACCTTTATTTCGCCATCTGGTTATTTTAAGCTTCACTATGATGTGACAGATAGTAATGCTGTTCCTACTGAAGATTTGAACTTAAATTCTATTCCTGATTTTATAGAAAATTGTGCCGCATATGCTGACACGAGTCTTTCCAAACATCTTGAATTAGGATATATGTATCCGCCAAATGATGGTGTTTTCGGAGGTGATTCGTTATATGACCTTTATTTTGAAAATATTTCATATTATGGCGTTACAATTCCTGAAGGAATCGCAAGTAATCCATGGAATGATTATTATAGTTATATTATTCTCAACAAAGATTTTCTTGGGTTTCCCGCTAACTCTGACCCAGAGGGGCAGGTTGCGGGTGCTGCAAAAGTAACAATAGCCCATGAATTTCAACATGCCGTTCAGTTTGGTTATGATGTTGGTGAGGGGAGTTGGGCGATGGAAGCAGCGGCGACTTATATAGAGGAAGTAATTTTTGACACGGTAAATGATAATTATATTTACTTGGATGATTATCTAACTGCACCTCATACTTCTCTTATGGATAATAGTGGCAATCATAAATATGGGGCATTTCTATGGCCGTTGTATTTAGCTCAAAAATTTGACACCCTTTTAAATGTCTCCGCATGGCAGGCTGCTCGATTCGATGATTTGTTTACTGCCTATTCAGATACGTTGTTTGAGAATTATGGTTGGGTGTTAGACTCCGCATATATTGATTTTACTTACTGGATATTTAATACTGCTTCTCATGATGATGGACTTCATTTTTCTGAAGGTTCAGGATATTACCCACTTTCAATTGGTGCCTCTCATATTTCTTATCCGATAGGTATAACAAATTTTCCTGCTAATGTCGGTGGTTATGGGGCAGGGTATATTACTTTTTTCCCTGGGTCTGAAATAGGAAAATTAAAGATAACATTTAATGGCTCTAACACCAGAAACTGGTCGGCTTATATTATTAAATCTACAACTGAAAACTCTCATACTATTGAATATCTGAATCTTGACTCTGTTAGTCAGAATGGTGAGATTGTCGTAGAGAATTTTGAGAACTATTATTCTATAACGCTTGTTGGAGCAAACATTGACGAACATTCCTCGGGTGTATTATATACATATTCCGCAGAGATAATTCAACCATTTGAGGTTGTCTCTCAAATTGCCTTGCCAATTGACTCAGCAATTTATTCAGGTGGAACAAGAACGTTTGATATTATAATTTATAACACTGCAATTGTAGATGATATTTATAATCTTATCTATTGGGATACGCAAGGGTGGTTACCAATGGATACATTTGCTATCGCAATTGCTTCTGGTGATAGTGCTATTGTGTCTGTAGATGTAAATCCTCCTCAAGGCACTGCTCTTGGCTCTAACTCACTTTTGACTTTTAAAGCTGAGTCATGGGGTGATTCGACAGTTTTTGATATTCAGTCAAGAACAGGTCAAATTGACTTGTTTCGTGGAGATGTTAATTTTACCGGAGCGATTGATATCTCAGATTTAATTTTCTTAGTCGAGTATAGTTTTAATTCAGGTCCTGCCCCTCAACCAGTCCTTTTATCAGGTGATTTTAACTGTTCTAATGCTGTTGATATTTCAGATATCGTCACTTTGGTCGATTATATGTTTAGTGACGGTGCATATCCACCATGCAATCCATACTAATAAATTAGTTGACAACGAGTTAAATCAAAATTATCATATAGTATAATATAACCGCCAAATCGGCTGACAGGGAGGTTAGTCGTAGTTATGAGAGGGGGATTAATGGATAACGGTTTAGAACCGAAATTCTTAATCTGCACAGAATGTAACGAGGAGTTTGTTTTTACTATCCAAGCACAGGAGTACTTTGCTGAGCGAGGATATTCTGAGGATCCAAAGCGTTGTAAGAGCTGTCACACGTTGTACAAAAAAGGACAACGTGGTGGAAAACCTCGTCAACAAACTGCTATGCAGTACCCAGATTAACAAAAAACCCCGAACAAATCGTTCGGGGTTTTCTGTAACAAGGAGTGCAAGAAGAATTATTTTAACATCGTCATCTTTTTTGTCTCTGTCTTGTCTTTCACTGAAAGTTTATACAAGTAGATGCCAGAAGAAATTTCAGCCCCAGAATTGTTAGTACCATCCCAAGTGACAATTGTTTGTCCCGAATTTCTGTTTTCATCTAATAATGTTTTTACTAACTGCCCCGTTATGTTATACACTTCTAAAAGAGTATGTCCACTGGTTGGAATATAGAACTCAATCGTTGTAGATGGATTAAACGGGTTAGGATAATTTTGTGATAAATTAAAAGCATCAGGGACAGTTGTTTCATCGTCTATAGCTGCCGCTAAGCCAACATTAAGATCAGCAGTAATAATACTCCCACCAGAAATTATATTTTCAATTGCGACAAAAGAAATTCCATTTGTGTAACTGTCAGATTTTGTTGAAGAGACCGCATTAAATGACGTCTTATTCAACCCACCAGGGAAGACATCATTGATATCACCAAGGTCGGTTTTATGTTCAAGCTCATACAATCCATCGGCTTGTTCTAAAGCTACCATGTAATGATTACTGTTAACCGCACCTGGCCACCATTCCTGAGTGTTGTTTGATTTAGCGTCATCAATATGCCAAACTAATAAACCTGAATTTGGGAGATAGGAATCATACCCTGTTTTCTGACGGTTCTCAACTAAGAAATATTCTGAACCGATATTACCAGATGTCCACATACGGAATATGTCACCACTTGCTTTGACATCGTTAATTTGATGAGAACTTAAATTAGCCGCGACATTCGTAGCGGACGTAAAACCGAGTTGGATTCTACTCCAAGCACATGGATGAGCTGGACGTCCACCTTTGCCTAAAGGTCCTAACCAGCTACCGTATGCCATAATGCCCCATTTACCAATTCCATAGGAACTGTTGTCAGTATCATATAAATCAGGTAGTCCAAAGCCATGTCCAAACTCATGGGCAAAAACACCTATAGTCATATCACCAAGGGTATTTATATATTCAGGTTGAATGGTAAAATCTGATACATAGACACCATCGTTTGTAAGCTTTGGAATAATACCCCATTTATGTGACCAAATATCAGAATTACTACCTGATACTTCGGCACCTTGACCAGGGTGAATAATCGCTAATATATCTACTGCACCATTGTTATCATTATCGTAGAGGGAAAAATCAACAGATGCATCTATTAAGTCTACTAAATCTTCTGTTAGCTTTTGAGTGTTGTTTGGATAAGTGCCAGTACCTGTTTGATTATTTACATAGTAAGCGTATGTTTGTGGTGCTGTAACCCATCCCATTGAAGACGGTAGGTTGACAGTCATCAAGTCAAGCTGACCATAAGAAATTTCATTATAATAGTCATGTACAGTAACTCCATTTGAGTCAAAAAGTAATGAATCAAAAAAGACCGCTGGTGAGTTACTTGGGTGGTCTGAGAATTGTACTAAAATTGCCAAGACTCGAAACTGTCCAGTTATTTGAGATGAGTTACTCGCTTGTAACTTTGCGTTTTGATAAATCGCTTCATAGGCCGAATTACCTGTGCAAATTCCTTGTGCGTGCATCTCATCTAAGTTTGAAATGAAATAAGGCAATTGCTGATTATTCATTTTTGCTTCCTCAAGCATTTGTGGATGAGGAGGCATTGCCTCTGACTTTGAGGCGATGGACAACAATATGATGCTTGCCAACATCAGAAATCTGAACGTACTGTGTGAAATAATTCGTAGCATCTTGTATAACTCCTTGTATTAGAAATACAATCCTGTTGTGAAAGCGAAGTTGGTTCCCTTGGAAGAGCCTCCGCTAAATGAATTTCCTGTAACGACAGCCATATCTATTTGAAAAACTGAAAGATGTAATCCTGAACCAAATGAAAAGGCAGAGTTTTTATTTCCGCCTGTTCCATATCCAAAACGGATTGGAATAAAACCAAGTTGGTTAAATTCTACACCACCAGAAAGACGTGGTTCTGTTGAAGCACCAGTCCTACTTGAGAACCCTTGTTCCCATTCAAGTGCCCATAATGTTTTGCCTGAAGTTTTGGCAAAGCCTAAATTCAAAGTAGATGGAAGAGTTGTTGTGAAATTGCCAATTGCAACGGTGTAATCATCGGAAGTGATAAAATCATTGCCCATGTTATCAACTGTCATTGTATCAAAGTTGAAAACATAACCAATCTCTTCGTTGTTTTGATTCCATGTAATTGATGAGTAGAAGTTTTTAATCGTCGCACCGACGGTATATTTCTCTGAGATTTGTAAAGCGGTACCAAAGTCAATAGCATAACCAGAACCACCCTCAGACTTATGGATTATAGCAGAGCCATTCCCTTCAATACCTGTCGCAAATGTGGCAACCATGCCATCAAGCTCGACAACTTTTTCAACACCAAAACCTTTGATGTATTTAACCGTTGAACCGATAGACAGTTGACGATAGCCAGATTTGTAAATTGATCTTCCGAAAGAAATACCTGCCGAAGCATAGGCGTATCCTTCAGAGTATGAACCTGTGATATTGATAGTATCAGCGTATGTGTTACCATTGAGAATCAGATTTAAGATGTCTTTGTTTAAATTGACATCTACCAAGGCAACCGCTGATGTTGTAAATGCGAAAGCTCCTTTTGAGATACCTACTGCCGATGCTTCCGCTTCAATAGAAAGTTTGAGACCTTCATTCGGAATTTTACTCAAGATGTCATCTTTGTCGGAGTTAGTTAAAAATGTACCGTTGTATTGATTGTAATCATCTAAAGTAAAAGAATTGTTGTTGATATTGGCACCAACACCAGCAAACTCGATAGCAGTTCTTCGATGAGAAGTGAAGCCAAGGTTGGCAGGGTTAAAACGCGCCGCATCGATTCCAATCGCAAGCGAGGTATAGGCAGAGCCTAAAGCAACCGCACGTGCTGATGAATTTCCTTGAGCAAGTAGAGAAGAGCTGAGTGCTAAAAGAGTTGTTATAATAAGTAATAGTATAAAAAGTTTTTTCAGGTTTGTCGATTCAACGACAACGGTGTTTGTGTTGTTTTGTTTCATTGTCGCCTCCTTATAAATCTGTGTCAAATAAGTATTCTATTTCGATTCGTCCCTGAATGGTAAAATAGTCAGAGCCTGTCAGGAGAACTCCTGATGTGTCGGAACTATTTAAAAAAAGTAAAGGACGTATGAAGAGAGTATCGTTATTAAGTATCTGTATGTCTGTTGAGTCTAAAAATATTTCACCTTCTGTGATTTGGTCCGCATTAGTAATACCAGTCAAAGGATCAACTGGTGCTGCTGTGGCATATAGTGTGTCAAGAACCAAAGCGGGATTTGTGTATAATCCTGCCGAGTCTGGGCCAAGCTGAATCACCGCTGAAACACCGAGTGGCAGATGGTTTGTTATTGTATAGACAAATCGTGCTTCAGTAACATGGTCAGTTATTTGTACCATGTTAGCAGAGTCTAAGTCGGTTCGTTCTATATCGATGTCAGTGATTGCTGCGTTGTTCACTTTCACATGTAGTGGAGCATAAATATCAAATGATGCAAAAATCGAATCAGATACAGTTATCGTATGTGAGACATTGTCCCCAAAAGTAATCGAACCTCCAATGGTAATTGAATCAGGAATTGGATTTAAAAAATCAGCGACATCATTGTTTGTTATTGTCGTTAGTTGTCTGACAGCTAAACCTCTTGGAGCAATCGTACCTGTTATTTCAAGTATCTTTCCATTGGTAGCTGACAAAGTACATGCTAAGTTACCAGGAAGGTCAACACCATTTTCAACATTGAGAGTCAAAATTGCTGTAACAAATGAAATCTCGTTGAAACCGTCTGGTGCATTTAATTCTTGAGTTATATTAGCAAAACTTGTTGTATTGTCTGGGATAATTCCAGAAATAGAATTAAATGATAAATTACCTATTGAGGCAGTAACCGAAAAATCATCAGTTTCGTTTACAATCACTTGAGTTGTACCAGAGCCTGGTATAGCAAGTGACAAATCAATCTGTACTGAATCATTTATAGGGATCAGGTTGTAGTTTGCTAAATCAGTATTGAGATTAACTGTCTGACCAGCAAGAATTGGTTGATTGACCGAATATGATATACCAGCATTTTCAAGCGACGGGACATTCAGGTTGAGAGTAGCATCAAGCCCTGAATTGTTTGTAATAGTCATTATTATATTACCTGAACTCAGTTGAGCAGAATCAATCTGTTCGCCAGCACCAAGCGTTAAGCCAATTTTTTGTGAGAGAGAAATATCTGGCATGGCTGGCACTTGAGCAACTGCTGAGGTGACAGTAATAGTAGAGCCAAAGTCAGCATTAGTCGCAATAGATCTTTGTGAGAAGTTTTGTACTGTTCCACCAGGTGTGAATGCAGAAACATCAACTCGTAAATAATTTGAAAGAGTACGACCATCTAAAATAATCGAATGTGTATACGATGTGCTGTCTACAATTGGTTGTACTATAGTATCAAGTTGTATCGAAGTTCCTGTCGTACGGTCATATAATTGAATAAGTAAAGTATCTAAAGTAACACCAAGATAATTATCAATCGTAATATCAAGTTGTCCTGTTCCAATGTCAGCAGAGGTAAACTCTTGGATTTGCGGAAGATTGTTAAATGTTGTAAACATCACTGGAGCCACAATTGCAGAATCACCCGGTAATCCAGTTGCAAGTCCTGTGATAGAACTTAAACTGACCGCTAATGGAGTGAAGGTCGGTGGAGTAATAGAAATCAATCCTAATACTTGAGATTGATTATAAGCAATATCAGCTGTTGTAAGCTGAGATGCATCAATACCAATTGGATCAATAGATTCAGTCACTGAGAAAGAGACGTTACCGAGCGAGTCAATCCCTAACTCACTCTGACCAACTTTATCAACAAGTTCAGCCATCTGATATGTTCTATTCACAACAGGAACAGAAAATGTTGTATTCCAACTTGGGGCTTCAGGCGATTTAACAGAGCATTGTACCAAAGTTAAAAAGATAGTTACTATTATTAATCCCAGTATAAATCTTGTAGAATATTTGAATAAAAATGATTCCCAAAAATTATCTGGTTCTTTTTTGCGGTTAATCCCCGCTTTTCGTTTTGACATAGCACCTCCTTGTAAGGGTGTTTCTTTTCTTCGAGTGCCTATAAAGCAAAGGTTATGCCAATCCGATTTAGAGAGGCTAAGGCATAGTGGTTCATGCGGATGCGGTTAATAGTCGACGTTTGTAAGGGTCGGAAATAGTTGGAGTAATATGAGAAATGGGGGATAAACCCCATACTTTGACTTAGTACTTTTAATGTCGTATATTAAAGTTATAGTCTAATCTAAAGAAGGGTTGTAAGTCGCCATGAATAAATATGATCGTATGCTTTTTATCCTTAATCTATTACGCTCTCGAAAAAATATGAATGCCGATAAACTTGCCGAAGAGTGCGGTGTAACAGAGCGTTCTATCTATCGAGATATTATCTCTTTGTCTGAAATGAACATTCCTATTTATTTTGACAATGGCTACAAACTCGCCTCTGATAGTTTTTTGCCACCTCTAAATTTTTCAATGGAAGAGTATCAATTATTAAAAACTGCCCTTGAGTCAAGCCCAATTATTAAAACCGATAAGTATGAACCAATTTATAAATCTCTTGTGGTCAAAATAGAAAATTGTCTCTCTGACCATGTACAAAAAGAACGAAAATACCAACCACAAACGACCCATATTGATATTAAAGATTCAACTAACGATGAGAATCATGTGCAGTTTTATGAATTAGTAGAAAAAGCAATTTCTACTCAAAAGAAAATCATATTAAAATATAAGTCGATCAAGTCTGGTGAAACTGAAAGAATGGTCTGTCCATATTTTATTATCTTCAAAGGCTCAGCATTTTATTTTGTCGGGTTTTGTAAGATGAAAGAAGATTATCGGACTTTTCGAATGAACCGAATTATCGATGTTGTCATCACCGATGATGATTTTATCAAGTCTGATGACATTTCTGCTACGACATATTTTGAAGGGAGTTGGTCAGTTTATTCTGGAGAGCCTATTGAAGTGATTGCTCTCTTTTCTGGTTCGGCCGCAAGAGTCGTGACCTCGTCGGTGCATCATCAAGATGAGCAAGTCGAAATTCTTGAAAGTGGAAAAGTGCGATATACGGTGACCACCAAGGGAATCGAAGAGATTCAACGCTGGTTACTTGGTTTTGGTGAACAAGTTGAAGTTATAGCACCTCAGTCACTTAAGAAGTCATTGCTCGAAATAGGGGAGTATTATAACAAACAGTATAAGAATATATCCTGAGCTAAAATGCTTTCTGCTCTAAGTTATTGTAGGTTAAGTTCTTTGACTTTTCTTAAAAAAAATAAAAAACTTACTTTTTTATTTGACAAGCAGTTACAAATGATACTATAATGAGGTGTAAAATAAGACAATTATGCTTTATTTAGGAGATATCGATGGAAAGTTTAGGAATGATCGAAACCAAAGGTCTGGTTGCTTTAATTGAAGCATCTGATGCGATGGTAAAAGCGGCTAAAGTTCAATTAGTCGGGTATGAAAAAATTGGTGGCGGATATGTAACTGCTATCGTTCGTGGTGATGTTGCCGCATGTAAAGCTGCTGTTGATGCAGGGGCTGCTGCTGCTCAAAAAATTGGTGAGCTTGTGACTGTTCATGTTATCCCACGTCCTCACTCAAACGTACACGACGTTTTCCCTACAGGTTTAGGCGAAGACGACCAATAGATAAATTGACAATCTATAGAGTTTGCTCATAGGGCAAACTCTATTTTTTTATATAGGTATAATTATGGCTGATGATAAACAAAATGTTGAAAATATTGTTAATCTTGTCTTAGAACAAATTAACAACGGTAGACTAAACTCAGTACACTCACCATCCTCACAAGCTCTATCATCTGATATCTCTGAAAGACTGATAAATAAATTACCAGAGATGCAAGTAGGAGAAAGAGCAACGACTGACAACACAGGTTCTCTCTGTTGTTTTAATTCTCTTGATGATGCCGTCGAATCAGCCAGATTAGCCCAACGAAAATTTTTAGATATCTCATTAGAAAAACGAAAAATTATAATTGCAAATATCCGTCGGCGTGCTTTAGAAAATGCCGAACGGCTTGGTAAAATGGCGGTCACCGAAACTGGTCTTGGTAAAATGCCAGACAAAATGAACAAAATTATTTTACAAGCGAACAAAACTCCAGGTGTGGAAGATATCCAACCGCACGCATTCTCTGGTGATAATGGTCTTACTTTGGTAGAGCCAGCACCGTGGGGAGTTGTCGGGATTATTACGCCATCGACAAATCCACCATCAACAGTGCTGAACAATTCTATCTCGTGTATCTCTGCGGGTAATGCAGCTGTCTTTAACCCGCATCCGTCAGCCAAAAATGTTTCCGCAGAAATGGCAAAAGTTATTCATAATGCTATTGTCGAAGCAGGTGGTCCTGAAAATCTTATTACTTGTATCGCATCACCGACGATTGAATCTGCTCAGGCATTGATGACACATAAATTAATAGACCTTGTACTTGTTACAGGTGGTGGAGCAGTTGTTGCAACTGCGATGCAGTCAGGCAAACGAGCAATTTGTGCGGGACCTGGGAACCCTCCTGTCGTTGTCGATGACACCGCCGTACTTGCGCAAGCAGGACGTGATATTGTTTTTGGTGCATCGTTTGATAACAATGTCTTATGTACTGATGAAAAAGAAATATTTGTAGTTGATAAAGTCGCTCACAAACTTAAGCATGAAATGGTTGCCAATGGTGCCTTTGAACTTGAGGGAATCCATATAGATAAACTGATGAAAATTCTTATCGAGTCTGATCCAAATCCAACAGGTTACCGTCATGTAAAAATCAATCGTAACTTTGTCGGTAAATCTGCTGAAGAAATTTTGAAACAGATTGATGTTGTCCCGCCACCTGGTACCAAGATGGTATTCTTTGAATCCGCTTGGGATCATCCGATGGTCATGGCTGAGCAGTTGATGCCTGTCATTCCGATGGTGCGTTGTAAGACAGTTGAAGAAGCGATGGAAAAAGCGGTCATTGTTGAGCATCAGTTTAAGCATACCTTTGTGATGCACTCAACATCGATTGTTAATCTTTCCAATATGGCACAACTCTGTCGTGCAAATATCTTTGTCAAAAATGGTCCGAATGTTGCGGGTCTCGGTTATGGTGGTGAGGGATTTACAACTATGTCAATCGCTGGCACTACAGGCGAAGGGCTGACGAGCGCATCTACATTCACCCGCCCACGTAGGTGTACACTGGTAGACTATTTCCGGATAATATAGTATGAAAAAAGGGTTAAATTGTAGTTAGTATTATCAAAATACTAATAAAAGGAGTATTCATTTGGGATGGTCGTTAGGAAATAAACCTCTTTATAATCCAGTATATCAATAGAATGTTTTATCTATATGACAAATTTGATAAAACTAAAGATGCTACTGCATCGCTTGAATTAGTAAGAAAACTTAAAGACCCAACTCTAAATAGAATAATTGTTCAATTTGAAAAAAATCCTGAAATTTTGAGTAAAGATATAGAGCTATTAGATAAAGCTAGAGAAGCGAGGAATTTTATTGCCCATGAAGGAGGATTAATCGGATGCCTGTTTTATGTAAAAGATGAATATCTAATTAATCGCCTACAACTCTTGAGAAACAAACTAAAAGTACTTATTAACAGAGATAATATTATTTCTTGTTGGATTTATGAATTAGAAGAAAAAGAACCACCATCAAAAATGATGAAAGACTCATATCTACCTAAGGTTGATGAGTTGGTCTTTGGTAGTTTAGAAGGTATTCTTTAAATTTAGAGGATGTAAATTGTTATGTGTAAATCAAGGAAAATATAAAAAATGAATATTGAGAATAAAAAAATATGGCAACAAGCCTGTGGTGATACAGACAGGAATTATTCAAGAATCTGTTTGAAATGGGACGTTATTTTAAATGGACCTGGATATGCCGGTAAATATCCGGAGTGTGACGGCATTCTCAAGGAAGACGGTTGGACTTCAAAAAAACGAACAGATATTCGGCGATTTGCGGAGCAAATGAAAGACGAAGATATTGTTGTTCTTCGACTTGGAACAGGAACGGTTCTTGGAGTTGGTCAAATTATTGGAGAATATGAATGGTTAGAGTGTTTTGGAGACGTTGACGGTTGGGATTTACAACACGTAAGACGAGTAAACTGGTTGTGGAAAGGTATTGACAGCCCTAAGTACTTTGACACTTATGCACTTAAACAAGGAGATACTACCCAAGAAATGACTTCCAAAATTGTCAAAGATTGGTTAGTACAACTTGAAATACCAGAAGAAAAATACGACAGAAAACCTGTTAAGCTTCCAAAAGAAGGGCGTTTGATTGACCAAAATGAAATCGCGGAATATCTCTTTGAACAAGGAATTTCAAGTAATTCAATTGAAAATTTGACAAAGGAATTTGATGAACTTAGGAGAATTGCAAAATGGTATTTAGGAAAAGAAACACCGTCAGAATTTGAGACAGTTTCTTATTTGGTTGTACCAATTTTAAGAGCATTAGGTTGGACACCTCAAAAAATGGCAATAGAGTGGCATAATGTGGATTTGGCTTTATTTGACCAACTACCAAGAAAGGATGATAATTTATCGGTAGTAGTTGAAGCAAAGAGAAAAGGTAACTCTTGTTTGTCGGCTAAAAGTCAAGCTCAAGGTTATGCGCAAGGAAAAGGAAATTGTAAAAGATTGATTGTAACTGACGGATTAAGGTATGGAACATATATTAAAGATGGAAATGAATATAAATTAAAAGCATATTTTAACTTGACCGATTTGCGAGAAAGTTATCCTATATATGAATGTCTTGGTATAAAAGAAGCTTTAAGGATAATGACTCCTGAGTGGAAATAATTAAAATGCACTACAACAATTATGGTACAATGTTGCGAAGGAAAAAGTAGATACCGTCTTGACAGTCAAGCATAATTAAGGTTAAACGGGATATCTTTTAAGAGTATAGCTTGAGCCATAATGAGTAGTTTTCTCATACATGCTACCAAAGCTAACATTTTCGGTTTTCCTTTATCTAATAGATTCTTATATTGTTGTTTAATAATCGGGTTATTACAAGTTGTGTCAGTTCCTGATTCACTGAAAGTGAATTGAGTACTGATACTAAAACGTCAGTTCACAATTTTGATAAATCAAAATCAGAAACTGACGAAACAGAAACATTTTTGTCCGACCATGAGAACAGGCAAGAATGTCTGTTCTACCGATTTATCATGGAATATATATGAAAATATTGCATAAAAATAATCTACCCACTTAATCAATTATTGTGTATCTTCTTCCCCATGAAACAGAACTACGAACTGATGTCTCCCGCTGGGAATTTTCCAATGCTTGCCGCTGCTATAAACGCAGGGGCGGATGCGGTATACTTTGGGTTGAACGTATTTTCAATGCGAGCCAATTCAAAAAACTTTAATATTGACGACCTCGACGAGATGAGGGAGATGTGCCAAGCATCAGAACGCAAAGTAAAACTGTTTCTTACTCTCAACACAATTATCTACCCTGAAGAGATTCCTAAACTTGAAGAAACGATTATTGCCGTCAAAGGCAAAGTTGATGCGATTATCTGTTGGGACAACGCCGTAATCATGTTATGTAACAAACATGAGGTACCATTTTTTGTTTCAACCCAAGCCTCGATTTCAAATAAACAATCGGCTCAGTTTTATAAAATGCTTGGTGCCAAACGAGCAGTCCTTGCTCGTGAATTAAATTTAGAACAGATAAAAGAAATTTCAGAAATTATCGAAATCGAATGTTTTGCTCATGGTGCTATGTGTGTTGCCGTGTCGGGACGTGGTTTTATGTCGCAGATGACATCGGAAAAATCTGCTAACCGTGGCGAGTGTCACCAAAACTGCCGTCGTAGTTATACCGTGACCGACAGCTCGGGTAACGAACTACAGATTGAAAACTCTCGAGTGATGTCGGCAAAAGATTTGTGTACCTTGCATCTTATTGAAGATATGAAAAAGGCTGGGATTTATAGTTACAAAATCGAAGGTCGAGGACGAGATCCTCGCTATGTCGATGTTGTTACTCGTGCTTATCGCAAAGCACTCGATAATAATCTTTCGCAGGAAGAACTTGATGCGGGAGTTGTCGAGCTTGAAAAAGTTTTCAACCGTCAATTTTCAACTGGATTTTATCTGGGTAAACCATCACGCCATGATATTTCAACTGCTGAAAATAATGAAGCAACTGAGATAAAACTGTTTATCGGAAAAGTGTTCAATTATTATCAGAAAATTTCTGTTGCTGAGATAAAACTCAACGAAAATATCAAACTTGGTGACCAACTTGTTATCATTGGTAAAAAAACAGGACTCAAAAGGCTCTATATACAATCGATGCAAGTTGAGAACAAAGATGTCTCTAAAGCTACAAAAGGGCAATCTGTTGGAATAAAAATTTTGGATATCCGTAAAAATGATGAAGTATATATTGTCAAAGAAAAAGATAAAAAACCAAAGTCAAATAGCCCCGTTTCCTGAATTGAAACCTTGACAACTCCATTCAAATAGCTATAATTGTCGAATAAAATGTTTTCAAAATGATTTACAACGATAGGTATATTAATGGCTGAAAAAGTACTCAACTCAATTGTTGCTCAGAGAATTGAAATCTCTCCAAACTTAATTAAACTTCGTGTTGTTCCAGATGGATGGGAACTTCCAGAATTTAAACCTGGTCAGTTTGGTACCCTTGGCGTACCTGGAACATATCCACGTTCTGATGGTGCAACCGAAGAAGAATCTCCTCCGAAAGATTTAAATAAATTTGTCATGCGGGCATATTCGATTGCATCATCATCACGTACCAAAGAATATGTAGAATTTTATATTGGGATGGTGCATTCAGGTTCATT
This sequence comes from Candidatus Zixiibacteriota bacterium, assembly GCA_024280215.1. GTDB lineage: Bacteria > Zixibacteria > MSB-5A5 > GN15 > FEB-12 > QQUK01. The sequence continues at coordinate 7,773 of JAJRQO010000011.1, read as the reverse complement.
GTCACCTCGTATTTTAAATTTAAAAGTTGGCGACAGATTATTTTTGGGTCCAAAGTTTAAAGGGATGTTTACTCTTTCACAAGTACCTGAAGATTTTAATGCAGTGCTTATCGCAACAGGTACTGGTGTCGCTCCATATATGAGTATGATTCGCACCGAAATTGCTCAGAAGCTCAATCGTAAATTAGCAGTTTTCCATGGTGCTTATCAGTCTGGCGATTTAGGCTATCACTCTGAGCTTTCTACTCTCGATGATATGTCGGAAGATTTCCTTTACTTGCCTACATTAAGTCATGCCCATGAAGAAGTGACTCCGTGGAATGGTCAAGAAGGTTTTGTTCAAAAATTATGGGAAGATGGACATCTTGAAAAAGCGTGGGGTGTGAAGCCTACTCCTGAAAATACTAATGTCTTCTTGTGTGGCAATCCATTTATGATTAAAGATATGACGACTCTTTTAGAAGGTGAAGGTTTTATCCGTCATACTAAAAAACAACATGGTACTTTCCATATTGAACAGTATTACGTCAAACTCGACTAAGTAATTCTTGTCAAATATCATAAAGGTCAGGTCTTTTAAGACCTGACTTATTAGTTTAATCTGTATGACAGATATCTTCGTCTACCAACGCTTTACTCCAACCTAAGGGACAACTTATTATATCCTCAATACCATAGTCGTTGATGGGATTGGTTGTTTAATTTTTTTTCCAATTTCGTTTTCATTAAGGTTTCCATCTAATGGAACTTATAAATGGCTGGTTAGGAAGGATACCTGATACAGAACCGTCTTTATTAAATATTTTTAATGAATTAAAATTATAAATAACTGCAAATTTTGAACCGTCTCCTGACATAGTAACAGAGCTAAAAACTGGTGTTTCAGTCGTGTTGAAAGTTATCTGTATCGATGAAGAAAATATATTAGTTATCATTAATTCGTATGGAGAAGCTACAGGGTAAGAGCTAAGCTGTCTGATAAAAAGTATTTCTGTGTTATTAGGTAAAAATTCAGGATTTATTAATGAATAAAATTCCGTTGAAGGAGTTAGCGGAGAAACTCTGGTCATGCTGCCACTTGCCACATCTACCGTGTATAATCCATTTTTTTTATATCCAGATGTGTCGCTCCAATTATAACCAATAATTATTTTGCTATCATCTGGTGACCAAGTGGGTGATGCTCCCGGACCGGCACCACCTGCACTAACATTATTGTAAACTCCGTTTCCCCAAGGCTCATTAATAGTAATTACATCAGTTGTAGCACCTGTAGTTGTATTTACAATCCTTAATATAAATGAATTTGAAATTCCACTGGTTACTACATTTTCTGAAGTCATACCCTCTTCAATCATGATTGCGATAGAATTACCGTCATGAGATATGGCGGGTTGTCGAAACTTACGAACTCGAATACTTGGTTCTGAATCATCAACAGAATAGAGGTTTGTAATTGCTGATCCGTCAGTCGGAATAACTCTGATAATTGAAGAATCGACTATCGAGCTTTGAATACGATCTGATTTATAAAGATATTTGCCATCTGGTGACCACGTTGCCCAGTTTGTAGTTCCTACATTTGCTAACTGTAGTTCTGAACCGTCTAGACCTAATATAAACTTAGCTCCTATTAATATCTTAGTACCATCAGGAGACCAATTATAAGAACTACCGTCAATATTAGGATTAGTAAGAATAGTATCAATAACTTGTCCATCTGAAGAAATGCTGATAATAGAACCTCGTACAGAAGCAGTAAAAGTACCACCAGTATCTGTTTGTGTCGTAGCCATAACCTCAGCAGCGACAAAACCACCTAACGAATGTGTAACCCGTACTTCAACTTTTACTGTATCAGAAAAAGGGTCTAAAGAAATCAGCGATACAAATTGTCCGTTGGCATCGGTTGTTCCAATTGATGGATCGGCGCCGCCACCAATCACAGTAAGAGTTACATTCAATCCGTCTGTCCAAGTCGTGTCACCAAGAATACTGATTCTGCCGGCTCTGACTCCTAAAGCATTTACACCTTCACGAGCAATCGTAGTTGCAAAATCAACTTCAAGGGCTAAGTCTGGTAAGATAGTTACTTCTGTTGGTTCAGAACTAAAAGCAGAGGAAGCACCAAGTATCCCAAAAGCAGTACCATTATATTCAATAAACGGAGGTATAGGAATAAGAACTAATTCCGGTCCTCTGGCGGGAGTGATAGATATATTGCTTGAACCGAAATCACCAGGGGAGTACCATTCTAATAAAGAATCAGAAGGTTGTAGTTTTGATGGAACAGTCGAATGCAATTCAAGCAGACGTGGGTCTTGTATTTCTGTTTCCCATTTTATTATTGGTATTGAAAAGAGATCAAAAATTGCAGGGTCATATTCAAATTCTGGATGAGATGAATGGTAACTACTTAATGCTGTTTTAATCTTACCAATAATAAAATTAAGAGTTCTTAATAGTCTATCTTTTAAAGTTTGTGCTCCAGGAACAAAAAGTCCTGCTATTGATAAGAATTGACCGACAAGATCACCCATTGTGATGTTTGGTGGGTTGTTGCTTGAATAGATTGTGAGAATAGAATTTGTTGTATCACCGGTTGATATTGTGTCACTTGCTAATGTAATAGTTAAGGAATCAATTCTGGTTGGTAGAGAAGCTACTATTATTTTGTTAAAAATGAGGTTTACCAATGATGTCTGAAGCGAGAGAAAACTAAATAGTGCCCTTGCACCGGCAATTAATGGATTAAGTTGTGCTACAAAACCTAACCATCCGCCTATAAATGAAACATTAGAAGCAGAAGCTGCAACACCAGAAATATAAGTTTCACCAAAATCTTTAAAAACAGTAGACAACTGCATCATAACAGCAAGGTTTACATCATTTATAGCAGCTGATGAACTTTTAAGATTTCCAATGCTTATTGAATCAACAATGTTTTGTAATGCATTCGCAAATTCTCTTGATTGTTCAACTGCTCCGCTGGAATTAAATGTAGCATCTAAAAGTGCAACAGCATTTGGGTCTGTTGTTTGAAGTTCAGTAAGTAAAGCTGTTAAGGTTGAGTCGTTGTCACTATACATAAGAGAATCTAGTCCCTCTGTTATACCAAAGACCATCTGCTCAAAAAGACCTGCTTCAGTTGTTAAAGCAGTAAGTATAGTTTTATAAGATTCAACAGTTGCTATTGTATTTTGTACAAGTTGTTGTGTTGCACCAGGTGCAGGAACTAAACTGTCGACTGTGAAGATATTTCTTCCAACCGCTACAAGAGTAGTATCAAGATAAATCTCAATATCTAAAGCTCCTGCTGGAGGAGTTGGCCATGTATCTAAAGTGTCATCAAAAAACATTGGAGCAATAGTTGAAACCACACCACTTGTGTCTGTTATTACAAGTGACTGTTGCCCTCCGATAAAAATTGTATATGATGTTATCTGTGTTGTATCGATATTAAATCCTGATACCGACAAAACTACTCCTGGAGCAGCATTTGCAGGGATAACAGAAAGTACAGCCGGGTCGCTATTGCCTTTATTATCATCAGTTGGTTTTTTGGAACAGCTGAGAAAAACAGTTATACATAACAATACAATAACTGTGAATTGTCTATATGTTGGGCGTAGGTACATGAATTTATTCCTCTTAACTTAATTCTTCCGATTGTTTTGATTTGATACTAGTAATAAAAGATACAATAAGTCCATTAAATGGTCAAGGACGAAATTCGTCTTGTTTTGACTAACATCCATATTTATACCTTGACAGAATTGTAAAAATGACGATATTAGTAGAGAAAGAACCATTTTTTGGGATACGCCCTTAAAAAGCAATGCGGTCCCGCCACAGTCTGTGACAAGGAAGATGGTCAACTTTCCTATTAAATGTGTTTCAGCCCCTTTGAGTAATTTGAAGGGGCTGTTTGTATTAATACTCTAAACTGCTACTTCTTTCTCAACAAATTGATTCTTGTTGTGTTTCTTAATCTAACTTCGTATTGTAGTCAGATGTTAGAAAAAATTGTCGTCGCAATCCCAATTATACTGACCCTGGTAGTTCGTTTTTTGATTGTCAGAAATAAAGCGTACAAAATCAATAATCTGCTCTTTGTAGTCTGCTTGATTCTCTTACCGATTGGTATGTTTATGACTGTCACACAGACGAATGAACTCAGTCAACATCTTGATAGGCAGTCGTATCCTTTTGTGAATGGTATTGTTGTGCAGTCCGAGATAGTAGGCAATGAAGATGCATATCGTCCAGAAGTCACTTATAAATATATCGTAGATACGGTGACATACTCAATAACAACAACTCTCAACTCTCCCATGTTTGGTAATAAACGTAAACAATATGATGTTGCCAATGTGACAACGCAAGAGTATCCTGTCGGCAGACAATTGAAAGTATTGTATGACCCAGCAAATCCTTCCGATGGGAGCTTGCCTATTGCGTTAGCGTGGAATGTCTACGGACAGATAGGCTTTGGTGCGTTTCTTATTGCGTTAGGGCTATTTGGCTTGTTGATGCCTCGAAAAAAATCATGGTTGTGATTGTTGAATTTGTTTTAGAATAGTCTGAGCTTGTTTGTTTGATGGGTTAAGCTGAATCGCTCTATTCGTATATCTTAATGCCTCCTGCAAATTACCTTTTTGTAAATATGTCATCCCAAGTTTTAAAACAAGATTGTCGTCAAGTGGAAACCGAGGTTGTACCTCCAAAAGTATTTGTATCGCTTTGTCAAAATTTCCCTGTACAATTTCAGTAGTCGCATAGTTAAAATAGGACTCAACGATATTAGGATCAAGTTTGATTGCTCGTTTGAAATTGAGCTGAGCTTGAATATGGTTACCTCTACGCCCTTGAATGAGACCAAGATTGTTAAAACCTCGAGCAAAGGTCGGGTCAGCTTTTACTGATTTAATAAACTCTTTTTCGGCAAGTTGTAAATTTTTTTGTTCAAGGTAGGCGTTACCAATCATGTGGTAATCTTCTGCTTTCACTCGTTCTTGATTTAAATTAAGAATATCATGATTACTTTCTACTGCAAATAGTATAAAGATGCAGAAAGCGATAGCGAGTGGTTTATAACTTTTCTCTTTATACAATTCAATCCCTTTATATACACCATAGACAGCAAAAAGTAAAAGAAGGGGAATCAACGGTTGTCGAAACCGAGCACATACAAAAAAGAGTATCAAAGAACTACTGTATGCTGCCATAAAAAGATAAGCGGGAAGGAACTTTTTCCAATTGGAAAAAGAAAAATATAGTCCGACAAGTGCTAAGGGGAGAAGCAGTCCAAATGGAAAGTACAAAATATTCTGAAAGGTCAATATATTAAACAGACTACTATACTCTTTTGAAAGGTAGATGTTTTGATTGTTAGGTGTCTCGTAGCCGTTTATTAAAAGGCGGACTTTCTTTATGAGCAATTTGATAAAATCAATAGGGTGGTTTGATATATCCTCAAATGTTTTTGCATACCAATAATCAGATACTTCAGAGCGTTTGAGCTTTCGCCCTATAGCTTTTTCTGCCTGTGAGATAGACTCAGTATAGCCACCTTCCCAACTTTTGTCAATTCCAGGAAGAGTTGCTGACCATCCCGTCGACTGTTGATTATTCCCTATATAAAAATTAATACCCCCTTGCCAAGCAATAAAGACAGGATCTCCTGAAACTTGGTAATTACGCACAGTAACTGGTAGTATTACAACAAATGCTATAACACCAATAATAAGATAATGTAGCAGAGCTTTTTTGAGTCCAATCTGATTTTTGAGTATGAGAAGAACCCAAACTAAAAGAAATGGCCCGAAGAGTAATATGTTTGGTCTTGCTAACCCAGCTACGCCAAGTAAGAGTCCTACAACTAAAGGACTAAAAAAAGTTTTTGGATTGTATCTATATAGTGCCCATAAAAGAAGAACAGAAAGCATCGTAATCAAAAATGTTATCAAGAGCGTAGAATCATAATATATAAAAGTCGAATAGAGCGTTGCCAGAAAAGCTGATATAAGGGCAACCCTGCGTTTGAATAATTGTATTCCTAAAAGATATATAAGTAATGGCAAAAACGAACCTAACAAAATTTGTATGAATCGCATTCCAAAAAATGAACCATTTGTAGCTTGAGAAAGAGCAGTTAGGAAATATGGATAGAGTGGAGCTCTGAAATATGGTTCTTGTGGTTCATTGTTCGTTTTAATCTGCTCAACTAATTCAATATGATACTTTTCATCCATAACAGGATTTTCAAAAAGAGGAGATGATTCTATTTGGTTCAGATAAACAAGCCGAACAGAAAATGATAAAATTATGAGAAGAATCGAAGTCAGGATAACTTCTTTTATATTATGTAACTTTGGTAGATTTTCTTTTGTCATTGAAATTAAGATAATAAATAAATATAAATTAGAAATAAAAAAACGCATACCGATATAGTCGTCGTTACTTTTAATTTTGTGGGAGCGAATATTATAAAAAGTAAAATATCTAAATTAGCAAATGTCTGAATTTTAACTTTTTTTGTTATGGTGTTTAAAATAATTACCCTTGCATTGAGAATATTTTTGAAAATATTCTAAAATAAGAGTATCCAATTTTAGCACTTAACAATAATGGACTGGTTTTGACTCGATAGTCTTCTTAATAAAGTGTAGGAAATAGAGGTAAAAATTTCCTATAATTTCAAGAGAGGCACAGATTTAGTTGAAGAAATTTGTTGTAAAAAGCAAGTAAATTGATATATTTTAAGAACAATAGAGAAAAGAAATCAAATTTTATAAGAAAAAAGTGAAATAAAAAGAAAAAATAATTATAGAAAGTAGTCGAAATAGCGAATAAATTAGAGTTATTTTGAGTTGTAAGTTGTTGCTGTGTAACGAAATTAAACTTTTTTTGAAGAAAGTGAAAAAATATTCAAAAAAGGTCTTGACTTTAACCTCAGCTACGTATATACTCTGACTCTGCCAGCGAAAAGCAGGCAGTTTTTTTTGGCTTCGAAAGAAGTTAAAAAGAAAACAAAATTGTTCTTTGACAACTAAATAGCTAATCGAAGTGAAGAGTTAAATATACAGACTCTGTTATTTGTCGCGGGTTCAATAAAATTGAATCCCCAAAATACAGTAAATCCTGAATAGCATGATTTATATCGTGAGATTTAGGAAAATCAATACAATCAAATTTCGTAAATAAATATTATATATATTTTACGGAGAGTTTGATCCTGGCTCAGAACGAACGTTGGCGGCGTGCTTAATACATGCAAGTCGTACGAGAAAGCTTAGCTTCGGCTGAGCAAGTAAAGTGGCGAACGGGTGAGTAACACGTGGATAACTTGCCCCTGAATCTGGGATAATCAACCGAAAGGTCGTCTAATACCAGATAATATTATTGGATGGCATCTTCTAATAATCAAAGGTGGAGCAATCTACCGATCAGGGATAGGTCCGCGGTTCATTAGCTTGTTGGTGGGGTAATGGCCTACCAAGGCGACGATGAATAGCCGGCTTGAGAGAGTGAACGGCCACACTGGGACTGAGATACGGCCCAGACTCCTACGGGAGGCAGCAGTAGGGAATATTGCGCAATGGACGAAAGTCTGACGCAGCAACGCCGCGTGGGTGATGACGCATCTTGGTGTGTAAAACCCTGTCAGCGGGGAAGAACCGTGCAAGTAGTAACTGACTTGCACCTGACGGTACCCGCAGAGGAAGTCCCGGCTAACTCCGTGCCAGCAGCCGCGGTAATACGGGGGGGACT
>JAJRQO010000010.1 GCA_024280215.1 Candidatus Zixiibacteriota bacterium | reverse complement strand
TCATTTACTGATGCTGGAATTTACAACGTTACATTTACGACACCTGATGGTGCATTGACAGATAATGAAATCGTCGTTGTTACTATTAATGATGCAGGTAACCAAGCTCCTGTTCTTGCTGTTATAGGACCACAATCACAAACTGAAAATATTCAATTGTTGTTTAATATATCCGCTTCTGATGTTGATGGAACAATTCCAAACTTCTCAGCGACTGGTCTTCCTGTTGGTGCTGTCTTTACTGACAACCTTGATGGAACTGGAACCTTTGATTGGACTCCATCATTTACTGATGCTGGTGTGTACAATGTAACATTCACTACCACCGATGGTCTATTAACTGATAATGAAATCGTTGCGATTACTATCAACGAAGCTGGTAACCAAGCTCCAGTCTTAGCTCTTATTGGTGCTCAAGCTACTACTGAAAATGTACAACTCTTATTTAATGTTTCGGCATCTGATTTAGATGGAACTATTCCAAACTTCTCAGCGACTGGTCTTCCTGTTGGTGCTGTCTTTACTGACAACCTTGACGGAACTGGTACTTTTGATTGGACTCCAAGCTTTACCGATGCTGGTGTGTACAACGTTACATTCACTACGACTGATGGCTTACTTACAGATAATGAAATCGTAACTATTACCGTTACCGAAGCAGGTAACCAAGCTCCTGTGCTTGCTGCAATCGGTCCTCAAGGAATTATCGAAGGAACACAACTTCTATTCAATGTTTCGGCAATAGATCCAGATGGAACAATTCCAAATTTCTCCGCGACTGGTCTTCCTGTTGGTGCTGTCTTCACTGACAACCTTGACGGTACTGGTACATTTGACTGGACGCCAACATTTACTGATGTTGGAGTTTACAACGTTACATTTACAACTACCGATGGTCTCTTGACAGATAACGAGATTGTTGTTATTACTGTAACTGATGCCGGTAACCAAGCTCCTGTCCTTGCGGCAATTGGTGCGCAGGCACAAACAGAAAACGTACAACTTTTATTTAATATGTCCGCCTCTGATTTAGATGGAACTATTCCAAACTTCTCAGCGACTGGTCTTCCTGTTGGTGCTGTCTTCACTGACAACCTTGATGGAACGGCGACATTTGATTGGACTCCATCATTTACTGATGCTGGTGTGTACAACGTTACCTTTATAGCGACTGATGGTGCTTTGACAGATAATGAAATTGTCACAATTACAATCAACGAAGCAGGTAATCAAACTCCTGTGCTTGCTGCAATTGGACCACAAGGTACAACTGAAAATATTCAACTACTCTTTAACATATCCGCCTCAGATTTAGATGCTACAATACCAAGCTTTACATCTTTAGGTTTACCTGTCGGTGCTGTCTTAACAGACAATCTTGATGGAACAGCAACCTTTGATTGGACACCATCATTTACTGATGCGGGAGTGTACAATGTTACTTTCTTTGCGAACGATGGTGTCGCCTCTGATTCTGAAATAGTTGTTGTGACTGTCACAGAAGCAGGTAACCAGACTCCTGTACTTGCCGTAATTGGTGCGCAGGGTATAGTCGAAGGTTCACAACTTCTTTTTGGTATTTCAGCAACTGACCCAGATGCTACTACCCCGAGTTTTACCGCAACAGGACTTCCTGTTGGAGCTGTCTTTACCGACAACCTTGATGGTACTGGAACGTTTGATTGGACACCAACATTTACCGATGTAGGGATTTACAATGTAACCTTCTTCGCAAATGACGGTGTCGCCTCTGACTCTGAAATTGTTGTTGTCACAGTAACCGATGCTGGCAACCAAACTCCTGTGCTTGCCTTAATAGGTGCTCAGGGAACAACTGAAAATGTACAACTACTCATTAATATGTCAGCTACTGATTTAGATGGAACCACGCCAAGCTTTACTGCTACTGGCTTACCAGTTGGTGCTGTGCTTACAGACAATCTTGATGGAACCGCTTCATTTGATTGGACACCAACATTTACTGATGCTGGTGTGTACAATGTTACTTTCTTTGCGAACGATGGTGTCGCCTCTGATTCTGAAATAGTTGTTGTGACAGTAACAGAAGCAGGTAACCAGGCTCCTGTTCTTGCTGCTATTGGTGCGCAAGTTGGTTCTGAAACAACACAACTCCTCTTTAATATTTCAGCAACCGATCCAGATGCTACCATTCCAAACTTCTCAGTTATTGGTCTTCCTGTTGGTGCTGTCTTTACTGACAACCTTGATGGGACTGCGACCTTTGATTGGACACCATCATTTACTGATGCTGGAATCTATACTGTTACCTTTACAACTACTGATGGTCTTTTGACCGCCAGTGAAATAGTAACAATAACAATTAACGATGCTGGTAACCAGATTCCTGTGCTTGCTGCTATCGGACCAAGAGCAATCACCGAGGGTAACTTGTTATCATTTGCTATATCGGCAACTGATAATGATGCGACTATTCCAAGTTTCACAACTTCTGCATTACCAGCGGGTGCGGTTTTAACTGACAACCTCGATGGTACTGCATCATTTGATTGGACACCTGCATTTAATCAAGCAGGAATTTATAATATTACGTTCTTTGCGGGCGATGGTGTCGCTTCTGATTCTGAAATCGTTTCGATTACTGTCAATGAAGCGGGGAACCAACTTCCGATTTTAAATCCAATAGGTCCTCAAGCAGTCAATGAAGGCATTCAACTGCTTTTCACAATTACTGCGACAGACCCAGATGGTACTTTCCCTATAGTGACCGCATCACCTCTTCCAGGCACTGCTACGTTTGTTGACAATGGTGATGGTACAGGAACATTTGACTGGACACCTACATTTACCGATGCGGGCGTGTACAACGTCACCTTTGGTACCAATGATGGTTCTGGTCCTATTACTGAAATCGTAACTATAACGGTAAACGATGCTGGGAACCAACTTCCTGTTCTTGCTGCAATTGGGGCACAGGCTGTTGCTGAAAATGTTCAACTACTCTTTAATATGTCCGCAACAGATTTAGATGGAACTATTCCAAGTTTCACGGCTACTTCACTTCCAATTGGTGCTGTCTTAACAGACAATCTTGATGGAACCGCTTCATTTGATTGGACACCAACATTTACTGATGCTGGTGTGTACAATGTTACTTTCTTTGCGGGTGACGGGGTCGGTTCTGATTCTGAAATAGTTGTTATAACTGTCTCTGAGTCTGGCAACCAACTTCCTGTACTTGCTCTTATTGGCGACCAGACAATTGCTGAAGGCTCTCAATTACTTTTAAATATTTCTGCTACCGATTTGGATAACGTGCCTACATTTTCAACTTCTCTTCCTCTCCCAGTAGGTGCTCTCTTTACAGATAATGGTGACGGAACTGCGACGTTTGATTGGACACCAACATTTACCGATGTAGGTGCGTATCCAATTACTTTCTACACGACCGATGGTCTTGCGACTGATTCGGAACTTGTCACGATAACAGTTACAGAAGCTGGTAACCAGACTCCTGTTCTTACTGCGATTGGTGCTCAGGTAGCGACTGAAAATGTTCTTTTCAACTTAGTTGTTACAGCAACCGATGCTGACGGTACAATTCCAACTTTGACAACATCGACGCTTCCTGGTGGAGCAGTATTTGTTGACAATCTTGATGGTACTGCATCGTTTGATTGGACTCCTTCATTTGCTCAGGGAGGTATTCATAATGTCATGTTCTATGCCTCAGACGGTGTTGCTTCTGATTCTGAACTTGTGACGATTACTGTTGGAAATATAAATCAAGTGCCTGTCTTAGACTCAATTGGGGCAAAATCAGTGCTTGAAACTAAATTGCTTACTTTCTTGGTAACAGCTTCAGATGCTGATGGTACCAATCCTGTCTTAACTACAACAGCTTTACCGACAGGTGCAATATATACTGATAATGGTGACGGAACTGCATCGTTTAACTGGATTCCATCATTTGGACAAGCTGGTTTGTATGATATAACATTTTATGCTACCGATGGTGTTGACTCAGTCTTTGAGATTATTACCATTACAGTAGTTCCTGATAATATTCCACCAGTACTGAATGCAATTGGTCCGCAAGTTGTGACCGAAGGTACTTTGCTAACTGTCTTGGTTTCGGCAACTGACCCAGACGGTCTTGCTCCAGCGTTGCGTGCTGAGAATGCACCACTTAACTCTGCATTTGTTGATAATGGTGATGGTACTGGAACGTTTACATTTACACCGAACTTTATTCAATCGGGGCTGGCACAGGTTGCTATTGTTGCTGATGATGGATTTGATATTGATAAAGAAATTGTCATTATTCAGATTTATGAAGCTGGGGAACAAGCTCCGCTCTTTGATTCTATCCCTGCTCCAATTATTCTTGAAGGTAATCTCTTAGAGGGTGTAATTACTGCCTTTGATCCTGATACACTACCAATCGTTATTTATGCTGATACCTTGACGGTCCCTGCCAACTTTGCTTTGGTAGATTCTGGCAATGGTGTCGCAGCATATTTCTTTGCTCCCGACTTTACTCAATCTGGTTTATTTGATGTTGATATTATTGTAACAGATGGTATTTTAACGACCACTATTACAGTGACATTTACTGTTACTGATGCGGGAAATCAAATGCCTGTTTTAAACTTTGTTGCTGATACATTTACTACTGAGTTAATCGATGTCAACTTTACCGTGACATCATCAGACCCTGATGGTGATTTCCCGATTATTTCAGCCGCTACACCAGCAGGTGCGGTAATGACTGACAACGGTGACGGAACTGGATTCTTTACATGGACACCAACCGATTTAGATGCGGGGGTTCATGATATCATGATTTATGCGACCGATTTTGTCGATCCATTGCTTGTTGACTCTCAGATGATGCAGTTGACTGTCATAGATACAAACCGTGTGCCGATTTTCTTTATCAGTTATACTGGAGATAGTACTTATTCTGAAGGTGAAACAGTACAATTTTCTATCCTTACTCAAGACTTTGATGGTACTATCCCTACAATTAGAGGTTTCTTGGATGGTCAAGATACATTGGCAACAAATATGACATTTGTAGACTCTGGAAATGGTGTTGGAATTTTGACTTTTGTACCTGATCATACTCAGGGTGATTTTCCTGTAGCAACATTCTATAATCTTCGTTTTGATATATGTGATGAATTTGACCCAACTTTATGTGTCTTATCCCGTGTTATTACTATACGTGTAGCAGATAAAAACTTCCCACCTGAGATGATATTCCCAGATGGTGCCGGACCATTTACTGTTAACGAAGGTCAAAACTTGAGCTTCCAGGTTGCGGTTCTCGACCCAGAAGGTGGTGATGTTGTCAATTTCAGGGCTGAAGGACTTCCACTCAATGCGACCTTTTCTGGTGTGACTAATCTTCATACGTTATCATTTACACCTGACTTTACTCAGGCAGGTCAATACTTCGTGAATATTATCGCTGAGGATCTTCTTGGTGCTGCTGATACAACAATAGTTGAAATCAATGTGACTGATGCGGGTAATCAGGCACCACTGTTTACAACTGTTCTGGCAGATACTACTGATGTTTTTGTCGGAATTGGATTGAATATTGTGGTCTCAGCAACTGACCCTGAAGCACAGTTGGTTGTTATTACTGCAAACCCAGTTATGTTCAATGCCGTCTTTGCAGACGCAGGTATTGGACAGGCGACATACTCTGTGAATCCCGATGTTACTCAGTTAGGTACGGTGACGCCTGTTACGTTTATCGTGACAGACCCTCTTCTACTTGCTGATACAATTACAACAAATATACGCATTAGTTCTTTCATGCGAGGTGATTTAGATGATGATAGCAAGTATACGATGAATGATATTGTCTACATCGTAAACTATCTCTTCCGTTCAGGAATTTCTCCATATCCTGAAACAGCGGGTGATATTGACCTTAGTGGAACTATCAATGTAGCCGATATCGCATACCTTGTGAATTATATGTATAAAGCGGGACCTCGTCCGCCGCAATAATTGCGATAATTTGAACTAAATAATTTGAAAAAAACATTAAAAAGCCGCTAAAAACAGCGGCTTTTTTTAATATGTTTCGCATTGGTTATTTGTTTAATATCTCCTTAATTTAAAATCCAAAATCTCTTGACATTTATCTAAAAAAAAGTATTTTTAAATACAGCCCTCTTGGACCAGGGTTTTTGTTAGCTGTGTGTCTTACGTTTTTTTCTCGCAAGAGAACATTTAATGAATAATAATTTATATAAAACGCGAATAAGAAATAAGTAATGGGTTCTTTGGAGCGAAAAAATTCTTATTCGGAAAATGTTCAAACGGACGAAGTTTCCTTAAAGAAACAATTAAACATTGTAGCATGGTGATGTTCTTTGTTTTAAGAAATTAGGTGTAACACAAAGAGTAAAATTTTTCATAAAGATTGTTGGATGATAATCTTTATAAAAATTTATTTATTTTCTGATTCTAATTCGTACTTTCTTATTTCGCATAGGATGAAATAAGTTGGGAACTATGAAAACTCTCGAAAGGAGCGATAATGCTAAGGAGATTTTCAACTATTTTTACCCTCTCCTTCCTGTTAGTTGCCTTTATGGCAATGACAGCATTTGCTGCCAAAAGCCCAGTAGAACTAAAACGTTCTATTGACCCAAGAATTAATAAATCTCTTATTTATTCTTATCCAGACGAAACTATTCGTCAGGATGCTTCAGGTAGCACAACCTCACTTGGTAAATCTACTTTTTCAAGAAGTGCCTCTGCTGTATCACCTGGTGTTACTATTGGTAACACTTGGTATGATTATCAGCATAATGGTACTATCGGTCGTATGATCGATTGGGGAAATAACCCTGGCGCCACTACCGTTGGTGCTGCAGTAGTCCACTTTAGTTGGATGAAACTTCCAGATGCTGCTTTGGCAGAACGTAACTACGCATACAACCATTTCAATTCCGATCTCGGTCTTGTTGGTAGTGTTTCTGATGTACAACCTACAGATGAATATGCTGGTTATGTAAACGTACAATCTACTGGTGATGCAAGAGCAATCATCGGTGGACATAATGATCAAGGTGCTGGAAACCAAGCACACATGTATTATGACTTTGCACCTGGTTTTGCTTTCTGGTCTAACAGTGCTCGTGTCCCTGATTCAACAGCTGGATTTGGTGAAGTTGCACATGCTGTTATTTGGCCTAAATTTGCTTATCAAGAAGGTACTGATACAGTAACTCACGTTATTGCTCAGGTTTCTTCTGCTGGTGCTGGTGATCCTCAGTCTAACTATTACTTCCGTAAAGTTGGCGCAAACCAAACTGGCGTTTGGGATTACCCTCCACGTATAGTTGATACTGTATACGATCTCTCTCATGATATCGTTGCAAGTAAAACTTCTGATAAAATTGCTATTGCTTGGACAGCCAACTTAGCATATGATCCTGCATTCACTGATGGTACAATGAACGCAACATGTGATACATGTTCCGATACATCACCATTCTCTGTACAGTGGGATAATGATATTTATATGCAAACTTCTGATGACCAAGGTGTTACTTGGAACCCAAGAGTTAATGCAACTAAATACCAATATGGTGTAGCTGGATACCGTGCATATACTGATTTATCAGTAACACTTGATGCTGCTGATAACGCTCACGTTGTATGGTCTGCTGTACCTTGGGCTGCTGATATTGCTAATACTTTCTTAGATAGTCAATGTCGTCTATTCCATTATTCTGAAAATGTTCCTTTCATCCGTACAGTTGCTAATGCTGAATGGGCAACTTCACTTCCAAATGGTGACAATACATTTGATTGTGGTCCTGGTGCATGGAATATCTTCATCTCAAAAATGCAAATTTCTGAGTGTGATGGTAAAATCTACGTTATGTGGGTTCAATTCCAAGATTTAGCTAACGGTATTACTGATGATTGTGCTGCACGTGCTTCATCTGAATACTCTGGTTCAGCTAATGGTGAACTTTATATTGCTATCTCTTCTGATGGTGGTACTACTTGGGATGCTCCTCGTAACTTAACAAACTCACGTACACCTGGTTGTGACCCTAATGGTGGTCTTGGTGATTGTGAATCTGATAACTGGGCATCTATGACTCGTTATGGTCGTACTGATGTTGCTGGTGAAGATTGGTCTGGCGCTGTAGTTGTTGATCCTTCTGGTTCATACGCTGGTGCTACTTATCTTGATATCCAATATGTTCATGATCGCGATGCTGGTGGTATCGTTCAAAATGAAGGTACTTGGCAGTTGTCGAATATGAACTGGTTCCGTCTTGCTTGTGTTGAACCAATTCCAAATCCACAACTAAGTTATTCTCCAAACAATATCAATGCTCCTGTATGGACAAAACCTGGTATTGAATTACCTCTTGACTTAACTGTTGAAAACAACGGTAACGTTGCCTTATCATTCTCTACTACTATTGAAGAAGATAATGGTACTGCTGGTTGGTTAGCTGTCTCTGGTTTATCTGGTGCAGTTCCTTCTGGTCTTTCAAACGTTGAAGTTGGTACTCTCCACTTAAACAATGCTGGTGTTCAAACAACTGAAGCTGGTTTAGTTGGTCGTGTAATCTTTACTTCTAACGCTCCTTCTAATCCTGATACACTTTCTGTATTACTTTTAGTTGTTGATACATTAGTTGGTGAAGAAGTTGACACTGTTTCAGGTTACTTATCATTAGCAGTTAACAATGCTGGTAACTATGGTAATTCTGGTGATAATAGACTTAACTTAGACTTCGTTAACAATGGTGCTGATTGTGATACTACAGCTACTGTATATTTGTATGACGGCTCTCCAGTTGTTTTACAAATCTCTGGTGTTGATACTACACTTTCTGGTTCTATCTTTGACGACTCTTGGTTGTCACCAAATGGTTTCAGACCTACTGGTGGTAAATCTGAAGGTTCAGAAGTTGCTTATAACTGGTATTCTACTGGTACATTTGTAACTCCTGATTCTACTATCGCATTCGAACAAACTTATTATGCTCCTACTGCTTCTGGTGCTAACTATGTGATCAAAAAACTTAAAGTTTGGTCTCATGATGGTGCTGCTCATGCTGGCGTAAGAATTGGTGATGCGGTTGATTGGGATATCCCTTCTGATTCTGGTGCATGGAACTCTGCTGCATTTGATGCAACACGTAATTTGATTTATCAAATTGGTGCTGAATTTGATCAAGATGATACTCTTGATAACGGTACTATCAATCCTCAGGGAACTGACTGTGTCGACCAAAACACTCGTTTTGGTGGTATGGCATTCTTGAAATCATTCCTTAATGGAACTGAAGACTCTAATATTCCTTACTCTGCTTATACAGCACGTAATGATTCATTTGTCTTCCCTAACGGTAACTTTATTGCCGGCGAACTTTGGACTAATATGGACGCATCTGGTTATACAATCGATGCTACTGTTGAAGATCAACACATGGTTATGTGTTACAACCCAGGCTTAAGCCTTGGTGCTACTGATACAGTTGAATATTATGTATCTTTTGTAACTGTTCAATC
This sequence comes from Candidatus Zixiibacteriota bacterium, assembly GCA_024280215.1. GTDB lineage: Bacteria > Zixibacteria > MSB-5A5 > GN15 > FEB-12 > QQUK01. The sequence continues at coordinate 45,162 of JAJRQO010000010.1, read as the reverse complement.
TGGTACTTCTACAGATATCGAAACAGCTGCTGACGATGCTGCCGCATTTGCTGCTGCTAATTTCTTCGGTAGTGGTGGTTGTTGTATCGCTGACCGCGGTAATGTTGACGGTGGTCCAGATGATGGTACTTTCCCTGGTTCTGTTGATATTGGTGATTTAGTTTATCTTGTATCATTTATGTTCCAAGGTGGCGCAGCTCCTGCTTGTTTAGAAGAAGCTGACATCGACGGTTCTGGTGGTGCTATTCCTATCGATATTGCTGATTTAGTAGCTCTTGTTGCCTTTATGTTCCAAGGTGGCGCAGCTCCTGTAGCTTGTCCGTAATATTGGTATTATTTATTACATAGTAGATTTTTAATCTAACTATAGATAAACAGCCCGCAGATTTTAGCGGGCTGTTTTTTTGTTTGGAATTATACCTCTTATCCGTTATATTCTATTGTGTTATGAAAATAACCGTCTACAGTACTTACGATATTTAGTTTCAGAAAATTGACAAAGCATTGCAACATATTCAGCACTTGTGGCACAAGAATGATACTCTTAAATAGCTTTAGAGCAACATCTTGGCTATTGTAAACTTTGGCATGATAATTGTTTATATAGACAATGGATAATAATATATTTTAATATAATATGGAGTTAAATGATGAACCAAAGAGCTAAATTAACTTTCACCCCTCTTTTGGCGATGCTGTTTTTGCTGATTTTTGTCTCAACCAGTTTTGCCATCAATTATCCTGGCCTTAATCAAAATAAGCCAGAACCATTTGTTATAGATAATATTATAACAATTCAATTTGAAGATAATGTCGATTTAGAAGTAAGTAACAAAATGCAACGAGGCTTAGGCTCAGTTTCCTTTAATTTGCCAGACTTAGATATTTTGTTGAGTAAATATGGCGTTGTAGATGCAAAGAAAATTTTTCCAATGGAAAAAAGCAAACCTGCCACAAATTCTGGTATGATTGATTTGACACGCTACTATGAACTTTCTTTTTCTAAAAAGGTCGATATTCAACAAGTTATTAATGAACTCTCACAAAATCCAAACCTTCGTATGGCTGAAGAAGTATGGGCGACGCCTGTAAGAGCAGTACCGAACGATCCTCTTTGGGCAAACCAGTGGGCGATGAGTTCTCCTGGACCTGATCCTAATTTTTATTCTGCATGGGATTATGAAACTGGTTCTGACTCTATAAAATTTGCTCTTATTGATACTGGTATTTTATATAAGCACCAAGATCTTATCGGAAATATCTGGGTTAATCCAGGTGAAGATCTTGATGGTGATGGTGTTGTTTTTGATGAAGATGATTTTAATGGTATCGATGATGACGGTAATGGTTTGATTGATGATGTCATCGGTTATGATTTTTTCTCTGGTCTTAGTTTGACGATATGGCCAGGTGAAGATGCTGGCACTCGTGATAATGACCCATCTGACTTTAATGGACATGGAACCCATGTCGCTGGTATTGCCGCTGCTATGAATAATAATGGTATTGATGTTACTGGTGCGGCTGGTGGTTGGTATGGTGGTCATAGATCACGTAGAGGAGTACGAATAATATGTACCCGCATGGGGGCATCTGCTGTCAATCCAGATAATGGATTCGAATCTGGTTATGTGAACTCTAATGATGCCGCTGCTGCGATAAATTATGCCGTTCAAATGGGTGTTCATGTTATTAACGCAAGTTGGGGTGGTGGTTCTACTTCAGCTGCTGCTGCTAATAATGCCGTCGCTGCTGGGGTTACTTTTACTCACGCTGCCGGTAATAGTGACGCCAATGACTCTGATGCTATTGATGCGATTGCTGCTGTGATTTCGGTTGCTTCTACTGGACCAAGCTCTGATAATAAATCAAGTTTTTCTAACTGGGGAAACTGGGTTGATGTAGCTGCTCCTGGCTCTGATATTCTTTCGACATACTCTTTCTCATATACTCCTGGTACCGCAACTATTGGTGGTACATCTATGGCGGCACCTATGGTTGCTGGTTTATCGCTTCTTATTCGTTCTCAAATGCCGTCACTCTCAGGTGCTCAAGTTGATTCTATTATTTTAGCAACTGCTGACTCACTTGCTTTATATACTGCCAATCCTCTTTATCAAGGTAATTTAGGCTCAGGACGTATAGATGCTTTAGCTGCTTTAATTGATTTAGCAAATGCTAAATTTACATCTGATATCACCGAAGGTGTCGCACCATTAACAGTCAACTTTACTGACCTTTCTCCTAACTCTCCAATCGGATGGGACTGGACTTTTGGGACTGGTGATGTTTCAACTGACCAAAATCCACAGTATGTCTATAACGATCCAGGGATTTATAATGTTTCTTTAATTATTGATGAAAACAATCCTTTGGGTCCGGGTGAAGAACATCTTAAAAGATATGTTTGGGTCAGACAAGATTCTATCTTGGGTGATTCAGTTGATGCTCCATTTAATAGTGAAGTTGTGATTCCAATTTATTTACATAACACGTCTCAAATTATGGAAATGCAATATGTATTTTCATATGCCAATACTTTAGATGTAGATTTTGATTCTATTTCTGTCGAAGGAACTCGTTCTGATTACTTTGAAACAGTAACTATGAACGCCTTTGACGCTTGGAATAAGCGGATTTCTGTTTTCTTAAAAACGAATACTTCTGTCGGTTCAACATATTTACAAGCTGACACAGGTGTGGTACTAAAGCTTCATCTGACTGTTGGTAATAATGGTTCTACTGGGTTGATGACTCTTGACACGACGACATTTAATGGAAAGACCTCTTATGTTCGGTCGATATATGGTGATTATTTCCCTGCGGGATATGTTCCAGGTATTATTAATGTTGGTGGATGTTGTATCGGTTTTCGTGGTAACTTTAATGATGACCCACTCGATCAAATTGACATCTCTGATTTGGTTGGACTTGTAGCCTTTATGTTCCAAGGTGGACCAGCACCTACCTGTGAAGAGGAAGCTAATATCGACGGTTCAACAGGTGTTCCACTTATAGATATTGCTGACTTGGTTCTATTGGTTGATTATATGTTCCAAAGTGGACCTGCTCCTGCGTCATGTAACTAAATTTTTTAATAAACTTTTTTAAGCTTAAACCGTCATTTATTATACTGAATGGCGGTTTTCTCTTTAATAGCGTTTTCACTAAATAATAGGCAATAAATTGCATGTTTTTTTATAGAAAACAAAGGTTTTAAGCTATAAAGTGCTTTTATTTTTAATCAAAATTGGCATATTTCTTGTATAAATAAGAGTAGTGATGATGAATGATATTATGAATGTAAAGGATGTTTTTATAATAAGTAAATCTTGAAATTGAGTCATTATTTTTTGAGTTTTTTATTGACTCACTATTTCTATTTATTTATGTTTAGACGAATGATAATATAAAAAAATGAGAATTATAGATAAAAATGTTTTCCAAAATTTAGGAGGAAGTAGCCTAAGACAATTTGTTAATTTGAAATAGAAGTTTTATTAAATAGAAAATGAAAATAATTAAATAGCTATGGAGGCTTTTAATATTATGAAAGCTAAATTTATTACTATGGTTCTTGCGATTTTTGTAATGTCGTTTGGAATCTCTTTTGGACAATCAATTACTTTAGATAACGTAACTGGTGGTATGTGGCACGGACAACCTGATTCTATCATGGCTGGTTCTACATATGTTTTTAACATTCGTATAACTGCTGTTTCAACTTATTCAGGTATTACAAATGGCTTTAGAGTTTACTCTGACGATGGTGCTACTTGGACTACAACAGTTGGTGATACGACTGGTACACCAAGTGGTTCTAACTTTGATTTGATTTGGGCAATTAACCCTTACAGCATTACTGGTGCTGATTCTGATACTGTTGGTTTTGGTGGAGCTGCTTTATTTGGTGGTGGGCTTCCTGCTAACTTTGATGCTATTGCGTACACAATTACTGTTGGACCTATTCCAGCAGGTGCGACTCATCATGGTCAAACTCTTTGTCTTGACTCTTCATTCTATGGTTCAACTGGATTATGGAAATGGGCTGGCCCTGAAGCGTTCCCAACATGGGACGGACCTCATTGTTATACTATAGTTGATTCTGGTTCTACTGATATTGTTAGTGGCATTGACGGATTACCTCATTCGTTCTCATTAGCTCAAAACTATCCAAATCCATTCAACCCAACTACAACTATCGATTATACTTTACCAGTAAAATCTGATGTCTCTTTGACTATCTACAATGTAACTGGTCAAAAAGTAAAAGAAATCAATGAAGCTCAAGAAGCTGGATTCCATTCTTTTGAATGGGATGCATCAACTGTTGCTTCTGGTGTTTATTTCTACAAAATCGTAGCTGGTGATTTCTCTGAAACAAAGAAAATGATGCTCTTGAAATAATCATTTTTTGATATAAATCTTTACAAAAAGAAGTTCTCAACTTAGAGAACTTCTTTTTTTGGCTACAATCTATGTCGGCTGCAGTATCTTGTTGGCTAACAATGAGATAAGAGTTTTAATTTGACTTTGAGGTCTGATTACACTATTATACAGGGATATAGAAAAGGACAATTTACTTTAACTCAATGATAGATAAGGTATTATGTTAGGAATAATTGGTAATAAGTTTTCAATCGGAAAAGAAACGTATCATCCGTTTTCGGCGGAATTACATTACTTCCGAATAGATAAAAGATATTGGTCAATCTGTTTTGAACGTATCAAACGGGCTGGCTTTCGTATTATCACGACAACAGTGCCGTGGAATATTCATCAGGACGAAACTAAAACATACGATTTTGGTGGCTTTGATGACCCACGAAAAGATTTGATAGTCTTTTTAGAATTAGCTCGTGAGTTTGGTTTCAAAGTCATATTACGCCCTGGACCTTTTGTAGCGGGTCAGTTAGAGTACGGAGGACTACCGAAATCTCTCTTTAACGACATAAAAGTATTTGCTCGTGATGCCCAAGGCAACGAACAAAAATTGCTTAAAGATATGGGTGTTGATGCTGGTTATCTTCCAAGTTATCTGCATTCCAATTTTCAGTTTCATTTAAAGAGTTATTTTAAAGCATTTATCGAAACGACCAAAAACTATATTCATCCTCGTGGACCAATTTTTATGGTTGAACTTGATTACGAAACATCATTTAACCGTCTCTTAAATCCTGAGTCGGCAGATTATAATCAGGATGTACTCGAGCGTTATTATGGTGAGTTTTTAGAAGAACGATATGATGATATAAAAAAATTAAATTCGCTCTATAAAGAAAAAAATGATAGCTTCGAGGAAGTACAACCTCCTCGTAACTTTAAAGATTTAGATATTAAAGAACTTCCGAAAGCTTTTGATTGGTTCCGCTATAGAGAATTTATGCTGAATACGTATCTTGAGACATTGGAGGATATTTTTAAATCATATACCGTAGAGCCACTTATTTTCCGTTCGCTTTATTTCAAAAATGGTGATTTACTGCCAGCCTTTAATTTGGTACCTGAGGATCGCTCACCATTTTTAGGTTCTAATGTTTTCCCTGATGGCAATTATTTTGACTTATCAGTCAAAGCGAAATTCTTGAGGTCAGAATATGGTTTTGCCTATGCATCATCATTTACTTCTGGAGCAGCTGCAACTGAACCATCTCGTGAAGAAGAAATCGCACCAATCGCCAATAATACTCGTAGGTTTTATTTAGCTGCTGGTCTTTCTTCTGGTTTTAAAGGTCTTAATCACTACATGTTTGTGAATCGAGAAAAATGGTATGGTGCTCCACTTCAATCTGATGGAACGATTACCGAAGGCTACAATTTGTTGAAAAATTTCAATAACAAGTTGATGGAATTAGGGCTTGAAGAGATGGAGTCTGAGGATGAGATAGCAGTTGTTGGCAACCGTTTATATTCATGGTTATCAAAAGTAACGGTGAAAAAAGAATTTGCTTACACAAACAAAGTTGTTTCTGATTCATTAGTAGGAATCTGTCGTGATTTGATGCGTCTAAAAATGAACTATGGAATTCGTGAAAATCGTGATTTTGAATCACTCAAAAAATACAAACTTGTCTTTATCGCTTCAACTGAAATTATGGCGGAAAAAGAACAAGAAGCAATTGTCGAGCTTGTCAAGGCTGGTGTGACTGTTATCATGTGTGGTTTGATGCCTAAGTATGATGAAAATTTAAAAGATTGTCAGATCCTTGCAAACCACTTTAGAATCAAAACTTCTGTTGATTATCGGATTGGTGCTATTGAACATAAAACAGGTTCATATCCTGGATATATCTATGGTTCGATTCGCTCTACAGATGATTCCAAAGTAAAAAAACTTGTCAAATCTGATGCCAAAGTTATTGGAGTATCATCATCACGTTTCAAAGGTAACTTTTATCTCTTTGCTTTTGATTGTGCCTCTGGTGGTAACCATCAAAAACTTTCATTCTTTGAATCTATTTTACAAACTGAAAAACATGAGTCGCATTTATACTGTTCTGATCCATCGCTGGATGTATCTTTCCAAATGGGTGAAAAACGTGGCGTCTTATATATCGTTGCTCCTCCTCCAGGAGAACTTTCAGATGGATTTGAGTCTGGTGAAAAAGAAATTATTATTAAAGCAGATTTAAAAGCACTTGGTTTTAAAGCAGCCAAGATGAAATTGATTGATGTTTTCAATGATGATGAAGAAGCGGTTCCAATGAAAATTACATCCAAAGAACTCAAAGATGGAATTTCATTGCCGATTCAATATCCAGATGGATTAATTTTTGTCGTTGAAAAAAGTAAATAAATATTTGTTATGTTGAGATATATAAAAAACCGTTCTGTTGCACTTCTTGCATGTGGAACGGTTTTTCTTTTTTCATTTCTTCTTAGTTGTTCCGCATTAAAAGTTGAAACGTATTATGAATACGGTATCGTCGCAACCGCATCACCACTCGCAACTGATATTGGTGTAGAAATTCTCAAGCAAGGCGGTAATGCCTTTGATGCAGCCGTAGCGGTCGGATTTGTCTTAGCGGTGGTGCATCCAGAGGCTGGAAATATCGGTGGCGGCGGGTTCGCTTTACTACGTGATGGTGAGACCAAAGAAGTTATGTCATTAGATTTTCGCGAGACAGCACCAAATGCTGCTACTGAACGAATGTATCTTGATAACGATAGCAATGTTATTGCTGACCTCTCAACTGTCGGAGCAAAAGCTGTTGGAGTACCGGGAACTGTGGCTGGCATGTACGCCCTTTGGGAAAAAAAGGGTTCGATGGATTGGTTTGAATTGGTCTCAATTGCTGCCAAACTTGCCGATTCTGGGTTTGTCGTTGACGCCTATCTTGAATCATCTTTTCGTGAACAGAGAGCTAAACTATCACAGTTTGAAACGACTGCTGAAATATTTTATCCAAATAATCAAACCATCAAAGAGAGTAATCTTTTTGTACAAAATAAATTAGCAAAAGCACTTTATCTGATAGCTGCCGAGGGAGAGGACAGTTTTTATGATGGTGAAATTGCTGATTCTATTGTGGCGACAATGGTGGCTCAAAATGGATTGATAACAAAAGAAGATTTACAAAGTTATGCACCAGTCTGGCGAGAACCATTACATGTAAAATTTGACTCTCTTGATATTTATAGTATGGCACCACCAAGTTCAGGTGGAATTGTTATAGGGCAGATACTCAAACTGATTGAGCCATTTGATTTCTCAAGATACAACCCTAATTCTGCTGAATATATCAATATATTCTCTGAAGCATCCAAATTAGCATTTGCTGACCGTTCTAAACATCTTGGCGATCCATCATTTTATAATGTTCCAGTTGAGAGATTACTTGATGATAATTATTTGGATAACCGTAGGGAGTTGATAGAAATTGGGAAGGCAAATGAATCAGATGCAATTCTTCCAGGTGGTATGCTTCAAACAGAGTCAGACCAGACGACTCATTTTTCAATCGCTGACAAAGAGGGGAATTTAGTATCGATTACCTATACATTGAATGCTCCCTATGGTAGTAAACTTGTTGTCAATGGTTTTGGCTTTTTGTTAAACAATGAGATGGATGATTTTTCAATCAAGGCAGGGGTACAAAATTTGTATGGACTTATTGGGGGAGAGGCAAACAAAATCGAATCAAATAAGCGTATGCTTTCATCTATGTCACCAACGATAGTTCTCAAAGATAACGAACCTCTTTTAGTATTGGGTTCGCCAGGTGGTTCAAAAATTATTACCGTTGTGGCTCAGGCAATTGTTTCGATTACACGGTTCCATCTGAATCTCAAGGAAGCATCCGAGTTAGGAAGGTTCCATCATCAATGGGTGCCAGATGTTTTATACCTTGAAAAAGATCGATTCTCTCAAGAGATTCAAAATAAATTACAATCGTATGGGTATCAACTAAAGGAGCGGGAGGCGTATTCTGATATTCAAATGATTTACATCAATCCATCGCATTTTAAAACTGGCATGTCAGACCCAAGAGGGAGAGGAACAACAGCAGGCTATTAGATTAAATACCTGCTTGATCGCTAATCATCTTGGTTTTATCAAGACCTTTGTTACAGTTTTTAAGCCCTAATATTATAGCTCCTACACCAATCAATGAAATTATCCAAAATAGCAATGTGCCTATATAAGGGACAGCGAATAGAATGTATGTAATTGCTAAGCCCAAAAAGAATTGGCTGATGCTTAGGTATTTTGGATTTGATTTTAGTTTTGATATTATCGTAGAACCTATAAAAAGTGCGACGACAATTTTCCCACTATAAATCATTATACCCAATGTGGTAATTGTCACAGTAGAGATTGGTCCAAAAATAGATGATAGGGCGACGATGATTGTACCACTTGTTACATCACCTTTTGAAATTAATGCAAGTCCAGTAACGAGCATAATGACAGTAAAGATTAAAATAATAACAAAGATAACTAATAGAGCCAAAGAGATAAATCCGACAGCGGCGGTAATAGCAAATTTTTCTTTAAGCTGGAAAACCATCGAGCTGATATAATTTTTACAGAGAACCATCAAGAGTAGTCCAAACAAAAAGGTTGCAAAAAATCGAGATACAGTTTTTACTGTTGTTAAAAAGAGACTTTCACTCTCTTCTTTTTCGGTATTGTCAGGAAGGTCCCAAGTGTGTGTTCCGAGGATTGTAACACCTGAAGAAATATCCATATCGACTTGGTTTTCAGAAATATATCGAAAGTTCCCTTTGATTAAGGCTGGTGCGATGATATGAATATTTTTACCATATACGGTTAAATCGCCATCAATAGTACCTGAGATATACACGTTTTCTTTAATCGATGAAACTCCAGAACTAATTATTTCAGAGCCACCCGAATGAATTGTGACATCACCATGGATTACTCCGTCGATAGTGATACTGGCACCATAGATGTTCGCATCTTTTCCAATTTCCGCATTTTTACCAATCAGAAGTTCTCCACAAAAGAGTAAGACCGAACGGTCAACACTGCCATCAATAGTAGCATCTTCGGCAAAAACTCGGAGCGACCCATTTATTTCTCCATTGTGAATGAATCTTTTGGCTATGATATTGGCAGAATTTTCAATTACTCCATTAATCGATGTATTCGCATATCCACTATGCAAATCCCCCGTGATGACGCCATCTATAGTAACTTTTTCGCCCCAAGTATAAAGATCGCCGTCGATATTATGAATATTGGAAATGTGTACATGTTCATCTGATTCAAACTGAGCCGCATAGGAAAGAGAAGTACTCAGAAGCAAGCCTATATATAAATACAAAAATAATGCAATTTTCTTCTTGGTTGTAAACATATTTATATCCTTTAATCTCTAAAACTCTATACGTCATAAATTTGATTCGGTTGCTTTCTAAATATGGAGATTCTAATCAAAAAATCAAACAAAAAAATCGCCTTCTCAAAGAGAGAGATTGTTTTTGTAGAAAAAAATGAATTGTGAGGGAAATAGTTGTAATTTGTTCTCTTTCAATAAATAAACTCACAAATTAGCCGATATATTCTATGATAGGATATATATGAAATGAAACTCTTTTTAGACAGAAATAAGACGCTTTTACCACGGGTAGATAAGATATACCTCATTGCAAGAGGTATGATTTTATTGAGTATTTCCTGGTTATTATTTTTCAGTAGTTTGGTAGATACGTATGATATGATTTTTCAGATCGTTTTCGGGACGTATGTTGCTCATCTCATTCTCTTTTACCTCTCAACCGAGAACAAGTTTGACATAAAATTAGCTTATTTTTCGACAATTATATATGATTTAGTTCTGATTCCATTATTAATTATGTATACTGGCGGGATTCATTCCTCATACTTTCTTCTCTTTTTCTTAACCGTTTCAGTGGCTGCTTATGTTTTGGCTAATTTTTTCTCATTTTTGGTCCTTGTTGTAGTGACAGCAGGCTACATATTATCAGTATTCAACAGTATCCAATTAAACGATATGTTTAATGTCGCTCTTAATACTGGTTTTTTCTGGGTATATTATCTGGCTATTGTCTATGCTTCGGAGTTTATGCATAAGTCAGAAAAACGGTTATTGAAACTACTTGATACACTTAATTTGCGTACTTCAGAGCTTGAAAAATACCAAGCTCATCTTGAAATGATATATGAAAACTCCAGAGTTCTGGCATCGATACTTGATACTGATTCGGTAGTCTCGGAGCTAATGAATTTACTTGGGAGATTAATGCACTTTGAGGGATATTCTGTTGTTTTTAAGGACGCTAACAACAACTATTATTACAGAGCTCGTTTTCATAACAAACAAAATAATTTCCAGATAGAAAAAATTCCATTACATGCTGTTGATTTATTAGATAAAGTTGCCATGCAAATCAATGCAGTTATGATTAAAAATGTTTCCAACAGAGATGATTACGTACCACTTAATGCCAACTCGCATTCTGTGATGATTGTTCCGATGGTGGCACATGATGAATTACGAGGGATAATTATTGCTGAAGCAAGTAAAGCTGATTACTTTAAAGATAAAGATTTGCAAATGCTTACAGCGGTTGCCCGTTCGGCAGCACTTGCTCTTGAAAATGCCGAGTTACATAAACAGACCGAGGAGCTTACTGTAACAGACGCTTTGACCTCGACTTATAACTATCGCTATTTTGCTCAGAAGTTAGAAGAAGAAAAACGAAGAGCATCAAGATACAATTTAGCATTGTCTCTGATTATGGTTGATATAGATTTCTTTAAAAAACTTAACGATACATATGGGCATGAGTCTGGTAATAGAGTACTTGCAGCACTTTCAGAAATTATTAAAGAATGTGTTCGTGATGTTGATATTTTTGCTCGCTATGGTGGAGAAGAGTTTGCGATTATCTTGCCACAGACGCCACTCAAAGATGCCTTGGTGATTGGTGAGCGGATTAGAACCAAAGTATCAGAATTTGAATTCAAATCGAATAAAGATGAAATACTCAAAGTGACTGTCTCGGTTGGTATCTCATCATATCCTGAAAATGGGAGGTCGCATGAGGAACTTATTTCTCTTGCTGACCAAGCACTATATAGAGCAAAAGATGAGGGGCGAAATCTTGTTTGTACTAACTAATTGACTTTAGATGTTAAGATGCGTATAAGAGATAAAGAAAATTATGAAAACAATAAATGAACTAATCGGACAATTATTTATTATCGGCTTCAAAGGTGAAGTGCCACCGTCATCATTTCTCAATTTTTTCTCAGAAGAAAAAATTGGTGGTGCAATACTTTTTAAGGATAATTGCAAGACGCATGAACAGGTGCAGAAAAATTGTGAACTGCTTACGACCGCATCATCTGACAAACATCCTTTTATAGCAATTGACCAAGAGGGTGGACGGGTCTGCCGAATTTTTGGTTCACCTGTTGAAATAGCATCTGCTAAAACATATGCTGAGTCATATGGCCTCTCTCGTTTTTCTGATGATTATTCCCGTTCTATGCTATATCTCGAATCACTTGGTGTGAATATGAATCTTGCTCCTGTTTGTGATATTTTTGTCAATGATAGCAACAGTTGTTTGGATGGACGATGTTTTGGTAAAACTGCCGATGAGGTTGTACCTTTTATTACAAAAGCGGTTACAATCGCAAAAAAATCTCGTGTTCTTTCTTGTTTAAAACATTTTCCCGGGCTTGGTGCTGCTGCGATTGACCCGCACAAAGAGACAACTGTGAGTTCCTATGACGAATCGACATGGGAACAACGTGAACGGATTGTCTTTGAAAAAGGAATCGCATCAGGTGCTGATATGGTAATGACAACTCATATCAAACTTCCAAAATTTGACAGTGAAATCGCGACTGGTTCGCAGGTTATAGTTGAGCGGCTTCTCAGGCAAAGGCTTTTATTTAACGGTGTTGTTATTACCGATGATTTACAAATGCAAGGAGCAGATTGCTTAGGTGAAATTGGCGAACGAACTATCAAAGCATTTCTTGCCGGGCATGATTTGTTATTGTTTGGGCAGAATACTGATTCTGCGATGGAAGCGTTTGAACATTTTCGTGGTGCGTATAAGCGTGGTGAAATATCGGAAGAGCGTATAAAAAAATCGCTTGAGAGGATTTCTGCTTTAAAGTTCAAGATAGCAAATTCCGTTTTGTTTTAATATACTATAGAAAATGATAAACATTTTAAGAAAAAAAAAGAACCTGATAATTGGTCTCAACTCAGGAACTTCAGCCGATGCACTCGATATGGCACTGGTCGCATGCCATCGTAAAGGGGAGAGCTGTAGCACAAAGTTTGTCTGTGGTAAAGAAAAGAAATATCCGCAAGACTTAAAAGATGCCATCCTTTCAATCTGCGATAGCCCAAAACCATCTGTTGATGAAATTATCTATCTTAATCATATCTTGGGTAAGTTTTATAGCAAAGCACTTAAAAGTTATATAACTAATTTAAAAAAGAAAAATTTGATTGTTGATGCGGTCGCATCACATGGCCAGACAATCAGACATCTTCCCAAAAAAGTTAAACGTTTTGGTATGAATGTAAATGGTACCTTTCAAATTGGCTCAGCCGAACATATCGCACAATTGTGTAATCTTCCTGTTGTCTCAGACTTTAGACAAGCCGATATTGTTGCAGGTGGTGAAGGGGCTCCAATTACAACAGGGGCGATGTATCAACTATTTGCTTCTTCTAAAGATTCAAAACTGATAATTAATATTGGCGGTATGTCAAATTATTTTTATTTACCACAAAAATTATCAAATAAGATGATGTCTGCTCAGGATTGCGGCCCAGGGAATGTTCTCTCTGATTTACTTATGCAAAAGTTATATAATAAACCGTATGATAAAAACGGCTCAATCGCTCGTTCCGGCTCTATATCTCAAAGTCTGCTCTCTTATTTTACTGCTGTCTTATTTGGGACAAAAAAAGAAAAATCAACTGGGCGTGAGCTTTATGGACTTAAATTGGCAGAAAAAATGGTACATCAGGGCAAAAAATTAAAACTTTCAAGTGCTGATATGGTTGCGACGGTTATTGAATTTACAGCTATTTCAATATTTTATTCAATTAAACGACTTATAAAATCTGAAAATATTCAAAAGTTATATTTGACGGGAGGTGGAAGAAAGAACATCTTCTTAGTTGAAAGATTACAGCAGTATCTTCCGACTTGTCAGATTGAAAATATAGATACCGAAGGTATTGATGGTGATTTTGTCGAAGCGACCGCATATGCGGTGATGGGCGAAGCGAGCTTGTTTGGCAAAGCTCTTCCATCTCTAAATAATAATAAGAATTTGGTATACGGAAAAATAAATCTACCGCCTCAAGTAGTGTAGAAAGGAATCATCTTGGATAAAGCATTAAAATATTTTGCTCGGGTTGGAACAATTTTTGGCTTGATGGCATTGGTGTGGAGTTGTGCCAGAGTCCCAGGGCTACAAGAAGAAAAAAATGGTGAATATATCCGTATTCCTTTTGTGCGTGTTTTGCTTGAAGAAAACAAGTCTGAATTTTCAATTACGGCTGAAGAATCATTTGCCATAGAATGTCTCAAAGATGGTGAGCAGTCAATTTTTTATGCTGCACAACCAGTAAAAATAAGCAACCAAGGAAATTTTGTAAAAGTCATCAATCACAAAGGTAATTTAATTGCTGACCGTCTTGATGAAATAAATATTTTACCTCGTGGGACAGACAACAAACTGATTGCCTTAAAGAAAAAATATAGAGGCATTCTAAAATTTCTTCCTGATGGTGGTAATGTCAAATTGATTAATATTATCTATATGGAAGACTATCTCCGTGGAGTGGTTCCTCCTGAGCTTGGTCCCCGTAAAGAATCAGAAATTGAAGCGGTCAAAGCACAGGCAGTCGCCGCTCGTACATACGCAATGGCACATCTTAAGCAATATGCCAATCAACCTTACGATATGAAATCATCAATTATCGATCAGGTCTATGGTGGAGCATCAGTTGAGCTCAAACTTGTTAATAGAGCGATTGATGAAACCGCGGGACAGGTTTTATATAGTCAGGATAAATATGTGACGGTATATTACCATTCAACCTGTGGTGGAATGACAGATAATATCGAACAGGTATGGGATCGCAAAGAATCACCATACTTAAAAGCGGTAAAAGATGATGACGCCTGTTCTTGGTCAAAATATTTTAGATGGAAAGAACACTTTACCGAACAACAAATAAGAAATAGAATTGAACAGTATTTGTCATCTGATCGTGGGAAAGATTTACGTATTGAAAAAATTAAAGATATTAAAATTGTCGGACGTACCCCAGGTGGACGAGTTTCAGTAATGAAAGTTACCACCGAAAATGATATTTATCGGTTTAAGAAAGATCGTATCAGATGGGTTTTAGGGCGTACATCAAACCCAGATTTAATTCTTCCATCTGATAATTTTGATGTGCATATTACCAGAGCTGCTGATGGTTACGTTGAGGCAGTTACTTTTGAAGGAAAAGGGTATGGACACGGAGTTGGCATGTGCCAATGCGGGGCAATTGGTTTGTCACGCCAAGGTTGGACATTTGAAAATATTTTAAAACGTTACTATACTGACGTAGAGATAAAAAAATTATATTAACTATGAAAAAATTATTATACATACTGAGTCTTTTGCTACTATGTAGTTCATATTCTTATGGATATGACTATACGTATTATATTGGGTTGCGTGGAGGGATGTCACACCCTATGGGAGCGACTGCTGATACATTGACGATGCCATTTGAAAAAACTGTTGGTGGAATTTTTGGTTATCATTTCCATCGCAATTATATCTTTGAATTTGGATACACAACTCACGAAAATTATAATGACAGTACAAAAAACTCATCGTTTGATTTTAACGGTTCTCCGCTTAATGCGACCCAACAATGGAAAGCGTCACGTTATTCAGTAATGATGTATCGGTCTCTTAATAATCCTGATGCAAAAATTAATTTACAATTAGGAGTTGGAGTAGGTCTTCTTAATTGGGACGTACGTGACCCTGCCACAGATACAATTTTAAATGTTACAGGTCTGCATGATGACCAAGTTGACTATGATGCTTCGGAACTTATCTTTTCATCAGCACTTGGTATTAACTATAATCTTTCATCGAAATGGACATTTTCAACTGATATAGCCTATGATTACCTTTCAGGTGGCGGAGCAGAGTTTGACCCCGTCGTGAAAATTCAAAGAAACAAACAACAACTTTCAGTTTTTGCATCGTTGAAATTTTTGTTTGGTGGCTTTAAAAAAACAAATTGGAAATCAGATGAAACATGGCGGCAACCAGCTCAAATTGTTGTTAGTAAAAAAAGGTCAGGTATAGACTCCGATGGTGATGGTGTTTCTGACTCTAAAGATAAATGTCCAGAGACCGCTTCGGGAGCTATGGTTGATAAAAAAGGTTGTCCGATAGATTCCGATGGTGACTCGGTTCCAGATGGGTTGGACCATTGCCCTGGTACTAATCGTGCCGCGTACGGTGCAGTTGATATCAATGGTTGTCCGATAGATTCAGACTTTGATGGAATCGCTGACTATTTAGATAATTGTCCAAATAATAAAAAAGGTGCTCATGTTGATGAGAGTGGCTGTCCTGTTGACTCCGACGGTGATTCGGTTCCTGATGGGCTCGATGATTGTCCGAACACATTGTTTGGCGTTGATGTTGATAAAAACGGCTGTATTGATTTAACTATTTTATCTAAGACATTAGTCTTAAATATTGATTATCTACCGGGTTCATTTGAAGTCGATCCAAACAATAGAAAACGTTTAAAGGATTTATCTCGGATACTTAATTTTGTCAAAGATGTCCGATTTGATATTTCTGGCTATACTGATAATATTGGTACGACTGTTGCGAATAAAAAACTATCAGAAAAAAGAGCAAGAAGAGTGAGAGACTATTTAGTTGGTTTAGGAATTGATGCTGACCGTATAAAAGTTTTTGGATTAGGTGAAACAAATTTTGTTGAATCTAATAAGACTTCAGCAGGTAGAGCAAAAAACCGACGTATAGAAATTATGTTTTATAAATAGAACGGGAAAAAATGTCAAAGTTTTCATTTGAAGATGATTTTATCAATCGCAGAAAAACAGAATATGCTATCATAACATATTTACCATTTAACTTAGATCAGATTATTCAACCCTTTCGGGAAAAATATGATCCAGTATATAATCAAGTTGCATCACATATAACATTGGTCTTTCCATTTTATACTGAAAAAACTTTAGATGAATTGTCGACAACGGTAAATTCTATTATCAAAGGGTATAAACCGATAGATATAAAGCTTGATTCTATTTCAGATTTTTATCCACAGTCGCCTGTGATTTATTGGCAAGTAAAAGATAATTTACATTTGAGAGAGCTGTATATCAATTTGTATGCTGAGCTTGGCATTGCTATCCCTCATAAAAATTTTGTTCCGCATGCTACTCTTGCCAGAGAAATCTCAACACATCGTGTTGAAACAGTCAAAGATGCTATCGCATCGTATTTACCAAACGAAACATTTCAGGCAACTGCCTTAGACTTGGTAACTCCACTTGCGAATTTTAGATGGGTGTCGGTGCGAACATTTTCATTTGAATAAGATTCATAAATATATTATTGCAAAAAAAAGCCCGCCTAAGCGGGCTTTTTTTATATAAAAAAATAATTTATTTTTTTGTAACAATATCGGCTTTTGTTGGACCAATCAATGCAAACAATTCGCCTTGTTCTTTTTCAGGAACTTTAAAATCATTTAATAATTTTGAAAAGACCTTTACCATTTCGTCCCATTCCGCATTTGAAATATTAAGATGTGAGTGAGACTCTTTCATAGAACGACCATGATATACTTCTGGACCGCCTGTAGCTTGACAAAGCATAGCTGTTAATCTAAATTTAATTCCTGCTTTTGGAACTTCTGTACGAGCTTTATCGAGTATTGGATTTGCATTCAAAACATCATTTACTTCAAGTCGATCTATAAGCTCATCCACAACAGATGCGATAGCATATACGCCACCTAAACGTTCATACAATGATACGTCAGCTTGTTCAGTAGCATCTTCTGCTGAAATAACAGATACAAAGAATAGACTACACAATACAAACATGAGTAATACGTTTCTGATTATTAATTTTTTCCTCATTTTAATTCTCTTTCATTGAAAAATTAATGATTTACCACACTTCTATTTTTATATTACTTTTCTGCGAGAGGATAAAATACTAATAAAAGATATAAAAGGCGACACAAATTGTCAACTATTACTTGGGGAGGTTATGATGCGGATGTATTGAATTTTGTTTAAGTTATTGCACAAAAAAAACCGTTCATATTTATGAACGGTTTTTTCTATATAATCTAATAATTTATTTTTTTGCTGGTACTGGGTGAACTAATTCTTTGCGTTCAGCAAATTTGAATTCTTTGAAATTTGTATTACCTTCTTTAGTATGACAACGAACACAATTTTCTTCTTTTGGATAAATCAAACCAGCTTCAATAGCCATTTTCTTGTGTGCTTCTGGATCAGCTTTCCATTTTTTCTTACTCATGATTTTTGATGATTTGAAATCTTTACCACCACCATGACAAGCTTCACATTGGACGCCTTCTAAGAAAACACCTTTTGCTGTTGTACCAGTTGAATGACAACCTACACATTTTGGATCTTTTTGTTCTTCAGCAGAAAGCAAGTCAAATGCTTTGGCATGACCTGTTTCGCTCCATGACTTAAATTGAGCTTTATGACATGTTTTACATTTTTTTACACCTACATACGCGTGGTCTTTTTTGGCATCTGATGCGAATACAGAACTTGCCATTAAAGCCATGAACATTAAAACTAAAATTGAAACTTTACGCATAATAACTACCTCTCAGTTGTTTTAGTTATACCTTATACAATTATAATCATCATTATGTCCTTACTTTGTGAAAATATACACTAATTCAATTATAGTCAAGCATTTATAGATAGTTTATTACAAAGAACGTAAAAGCTGAAAAAGCCCTTGCCAATATGCCTTATTTTACGTAGAATTTAGATGGTGAAATATATATGAAGATTTTATTTGTAACTCAACATTTTCCTCCTGAACGGGGAGCAGTCAGGCGAATATTCGAATTTGCCAGGTATTTTGTACGTCAAGGACACGATGTCTCTGTTTTAACGGCGATTCCGAACTACCCTGATGGGATAGTTCCGCCTAAATATAGGGGTAAATTCTTTGATTATGAAGTCATGGATGGCGTAAAGGTATATCGCAGTTGGGTTTTACCTGCTTCAAACAGTCAACCCAAAAAAAGAATGCTTGGGTTTATCATATTTCTAATTACGACTATTATTAACTCATTCCGAGTTACTGGTAAATTTGACATGCTAATTGCTTCATCACCGCCGATTACTACTCCTCTTATTGGATGGATTTTGAGTAAATTGAAAAAATGTAAATTTGTTTTGGAAATCAGAGATTTACAACCTGAATCTTCTGAAGATTTTGGAAACCTCAATCGCTCTCTTTTTACCAGAATGCTCAAAAAATATATGCATACAATGTATAGAAAAGCGGATAAAATTGTTGGCGTTACAGAAGGTATTACAACTTTTCTTACAAAAGTAACCAATGATCCTGATAAGATTGTCACTATCAAATCTGGAGTTGGAGCCGAATTTATCAATGCCAGTTCAAATGGTATTCGTCAGAAATTTGGTTGGGAAAATAAATTTTTAGTTATTTACTCTGGGACGCTCGGATGGGCTCACTCACTTGAGACATTTGTCGAATCTGCTCGTCAGTTGCACGACCAACCTGATATTTTGTTTACCTTTATCGGTGATGGACAAAAGAAGGAAGTACTCGAAGGGATGGTGCGTGATTACGGACTAAAAAATGTAGAATTTGTCGGTGTACAGCCGCTTGAATCTATACCATTTTTCTTACAAGCAGGAAATGTCTTAGTACACTCTATGAAAGATGTTCCAGTTACCAAAGGTTCATTACCAAGTAAACTCTTTGAATATATGGCTTCTGGCAAACCAATTATTTATGGTTCAACAGGTGGCGAGGCTGTTGATGAGTTACAAAAAGCTGGGGGAGCATTGTCCTATCATTGCGAAGATGTCAATCGTCTAACTGAACTTATCTTAGAACTCAAATCTGAACAAATTGATGGAGCTACTTTGGGTCGTCAATATTCAGAGCATGTTAAAAAATTCCACTCTCGTGAGATTTGGGCTGGCAAGTATCTTGTTTTTTTAGATGAAAAAGTATTATAAAAAAGATTGCTTTCTCTTTTAAATCCTCTATTTTCTACTCTGATATTTTGATATGTATAATTTCACAAACAGGTAACTTTCTTTTATATGAAAAAACATGCTGTTTTAGTTGTTGGTGCCAGACCAAATTTTATGAAAGCCGCTCCGCTGATTCATGCCATGTTGCGAGAATCAGCCCAGTTTGAGATTACTCTTATTCATACAGGTCAGCATTATGACTACAATCTTTCGCAACTTTTTTTTGAAGATCTGAATATTCCAAAATCTGATATCTATCTTGGAGTTGGTTCTGGTTCCCACGCAGAGCAAACTGCCAATGTCATGGTCGCATTAGAAAAAGAACTTATTAATCTCGCACCTGATGTGGTCATTGTTTTTGGCGATATAAACTCGACTTTGGCAACAGCGGTTGTCACCGCAAAACTTGGAATTAAACTTGCCCATGTTGAGGCAGGGCTTCGTTCTTTTGATAATAGGATGCCCGAAGAAATAAACCGTATTGTAACCGATCGTCTTGCTGATTTTCATTTTGTCACCGAACAGGCGGGAGTTGATAATCTTGTAAATGAGGGAATCGACAAAAAGCATGTAATAATGGTCGGAAATATCATGATTGATTCGTTAAAACAAAATCTTTCTAAACTTTCAGACTCTAAAGTTATTTCTGATAATTCTCTGATAGAAAAAAAATATGTCGCCGTAACGATGCACCGCCCGTCAAATGTTGATAATAAAGAACGGTTGACGAAATATTTGGCTCTACTTGTTGAACTCAGTAAAAAAATAGATGTTGTTTTTCCATGTCATCCAAGAACTCTCAAGATGATTGAAAAATTTGAACTACAATCTCTCATCCAATCAGATTCATTTCATTTGATTGAGCCACTCGGGTATATTGATTTTCTTGCATTACTTGCATATTCAAAATTTGTCATTACCGATAGCGGTGGTATCCAAGGCGACACTACATATCTAAAAATTCCGTGTCTGACCATTCGCTCTAATACCGAACAGCCAGAGACTATTTCTATCGGAAGTAACACGCTTTGCGGTGAAGATATCGGTTTTCTCAATGAGAAAATTGATGAAATTTTAAATGGCAACTACAAGCAATCTGCTGTGCCAAAGTTTTGGGATGGAGCAACTGCTCAACGTATAGTCTCCTATCTCGAAAAAAATCTATAAATAATTATTTATTTTGGAGCATACTTTGACTCCGCTCAGTATGACAGATAGTCGAATATTTTAGTCTTTTAAGTCACCCTGAGCGGAGTCAAAGGGTCTTGAAAGACTATTCTAATAATCTGATACAAAGGTAAAATATGTTCCTTTAAAATTCCTAAGTAATCAAGTTGTTTTTTCATATTCCGTACTCTATATTACAAGTGACAATAAACATTACGAGGTAAACTAATGACGACAACAGAATTAACATATCAGAATAAAAAAATCACGATAGATGATCTTCCCAATTTATTAGTAGGTGCTGATACCCAAGTCCCAACAATTCACGGTATGAAACAGTATATCAATTTCGACAACGCCGCATCGACACCGACTTTTATTCCTATTGCTGATTCTCTGAAATCATTTCTCAGATGGTACTCTAATGTGCATCGTGGTACAGGATTTAAATCACAACTTTCAAGTTGGGCGTTTGAAGAATCCCGCGACATAGTAGCAGAATTTGTCGGTGCCGACCTTTCCAAACAGGTTGTTCTATTTACTAAAAATGCTACCGAAGCAATCAACAAACTTGCATCACGGTTAGTCTTTGAAGAGGGTGATATTGTTATAACTACTTATATGGAACATCATTCTAATGAATTGCCATGGCGTCGAGTCGCCGAAGTACAGCATGTTGGGCTCAACGATGATGGGACAATTGACACAGATGATTTTTTAGCAAAACTAAAAGAGTTCGGGAGCCGTGTAAAATTGGTTGCCGTAACAGGTGCCTCAAATGTAACTGGTTATCTTAATGATTTAGATTTCTTCGCCAGAGAAGCCCACAAAATCGGAGCAAAAATTATGATTGATGGTGCCCAGCTGACCCCGCACCGTCCGATAGATTTAAAGCCAAATGACCCTGAATGCTCAATTGATTATTTTGTTCTTTCAGCTCATAAAATGTATGCACCATTTGGTGTGGGTGTTTTGATTTCTGATTTGGAAACATTTGAAGAAGGTGACCCCGACCAAGTTGGCGGTGGTGTTGTTGATATTGTGACTCTTGAAGAAGCGTATTGGGCGGACCTGCCAGACAAAGAAGAAGCTGGCACTCCTGATATTGTCGGCGTAGTAGCACTTGGTCACATGATTAAGCTACTTCAACAGATAGGTTGGGATGCGATAGTCAAGCATGAGGCAGACCTTACAACCTATGCACTTAAAGCTCTCAAAAAAATCCCCGAAGTGAAACTGTACGGCGATACAGACCCGAATAATACTATGAATCGTCTTGGGGTTATCTCTATGAATGTTGGTGATATACCGCATTATCTTGTAGCAGCTATTTTGAGTTACGAAGGAGCTATTGGTGTAAGATCGGGATGTTTTTGCGCTCATACTTATGTCAAAGAAATTATGCAAGTGACAGAAGAAGAGTCTCATATTATGGAACAGCAGATTTTAAACCGAGACCGTTCTGGTATACCGGGGACTATTCGTATGTCGTTTGGAATTTATAATACTTTTGATGAAGTCGACCGCTTTATTGAGATGATAAAAAAAATCGTCGCTGGCGATTATAATCAAAACTATATCTTAGATAAAGAAAAAGGGGAGTACACTCCCGAAGGTTTTGAATTCAATTTCGAAGACTATTACACGTTGTAGATAATTTGTAGGTCGGGACCCCTGTGGTTCCGATATTATTTTGTAGGGTACAGGCTTGCCTGTTCCTTTTTTTACTATTAGAATGTTGTAATCCTAGCACACTCCTTTTCTGCGAAGGCAGAAATTCAGTCTTTTATTGCAAAATCAGTTACCATCTCCTATCTTATCATATGACCGATAACATCGACAAACGAAACAAACTCAAATCCGAGCCATTTTCATACCGCATTGCCAAAGATGGTAAAATCTTCATCTCTTGGCAGAACAAACAGATTATGACTGTCAAAGAGAAAAAGGCTGAAGCTCTGCTAAAAAGAATAACAGGCAAAGACTCAAAAACAGTCCAGCTTGCCCTTGCCAAAATCACAGGCAATTTCAAACATGGCAATGAACGATGATTTAAAATTTTCTACAAAATGATTGTCTGACTTATTCCTATTTCTTATATTATAAGCTTATGATGATTTTGTAGGGAACAGGCTCGCCTGTTCCGTCTTAGTCAGGGCAATGCCCTGTCGGTACTTATTGAAAATTACTTTATAAAGGCAAACTTATATGGCACACGTGATAAATAAAGAAGCTGATGCAATTTTAGATAAAGAATATAATGTTCTCGACCACGGCTTTGTCCGTTTAGTCGATTACATGGGTTCCGACAATGCTATCGTACAGGCGGCACGAGTCAGCTATGGCGACGGCACCAAAAAGGTTTCCGAAGACAGAGGACTGATTCGCTACCTCATGCGTCACAAACACACCACTCCGCTTGAGATGGTTGAGTTCAAATTTCATGTCAAGCTCCCGATTTTTGTCGCCCGTCAGTGGATTCGTCATCGTACTGCCAATGTCAACGAATACTCTGGTCGTTACTCGGTTATGAAAGATGAGTTTTACACTCCCGACGCAAGTGAAATTCGCTACCAGTCGACTGTCAACAAACAAGGTCGCTCATCCAAAGAAGTTCCCGATCAGCTTAAAAACGAAATGCTCTCTTATATGCAAAATTCTCAAAAAGAAACCTACGATAAATATATGGGTTATGTTGATGAAGGGCTTGCTCGTGAGTTAGCTCGGATAAATCTACCTCTTTCAATGTACACCGAATGGTATTGGAAAATCGATTTGCATAATCTCTTTCATTTCCTGCGTCTTCGCATGGACCCTCATGCACAAAAAGAGATTCAGGTCTATGGCGAGGTAATGGCGATGATGGCTCAAAAAGTTTGCCCGATTGCCTTTGAAGCGTTTATGGATTATTCGGTGAATGCATCGTATTTCTCAGGGGTTGAGATGAATATTTTAAAAGACTATCTCAAAGATTTTGATCTGACTGTTGATCAACTGCACGAACGGGGTATTTCCAAACGTGAAGCCAAAGAGATGATAGACAAGTTGGATAAATTGAAAGAGTAGAGAATTAAACTTTTATGTTTTAATTTGTATAATTTAGGAAAATGTAGATTGATTTTATGAATAAACAATCAATTGAAGAATTTATTTTTGGTGGTTACTACTTAGTTCAACCTAGTAAATTAAGGCATGAATCTTGTAAACTTATACCGAAATATTTTTATTCTCAGAGTAAATGTATTTGTTCTATACACCCAGAAATATCTGGATACAGTTGGGACCCAATATCTCAAGAAGATCAAAAAAAATATGCAAATGACTTATGCTTAAATGATACAGAATATAGCAATCTTCAAAAGAAAATAGATACATATTTAGATAAAAAATTGCTAGGGTGGTCAAATACATTTTATGACATAAGTACTGCGAAAGAATTTTATAATAATTTCTTAAAAAACTTATCTGGAATAAAATTATTTGCGATTGGATTAAAAGTCCCTGAAGTTGAAAGTTTCAAAGTTGAAAATTCCGAAAGTGAAGGTATTCTAAATGCTCTAGAGAAAAATATGATTATTCCCGCTAACTACAAGTTTTGGGGATATGAAATATTAGGATATGAATGGAATGCATTTCATTCTTTTGCTTGTCATGATTTAATTTATGATTATAAACAAGAGTTAAAAATAGATATCAATAGCCATGGATTAATAGATAATTATGAAAATGCAGTAAAAGCAGCTAATTATACAAATTTGGAAAGTACTGGAGCTGAACCAGTTTATTGGCAACCATGGGGAGTTTTTGAGTGTTCACTATAACAAGGAGCCCTGTGCTCCTGACTTATTTCTAAGGGAGGTATTATGCCTAAATTTCAAAGTGTTTATATTTTCAAATTTTTATTTATTCTCTGTATTTGTTTTATTCCAAAAACTTCGATAGCAGGGGATGTGTATGATGAAAAAATAATTTTTGATTTTGATGGTCGAGAATGGGTTGCTGATTATGCTAATGCAAATAAAGAAATGCAGTTGGTAGAATATGTGCTAAAAGGTGAATCAGTTTTTAACTGGTCTGAAATGGTAACGATACAAACATTCCCTTTCAAACCAGATGAAGATCTGCTAAACTCGATTAATAATAATTATATAAATCAATATAACCTAGGTGAGGTTATAGAACTTTTTAAATCGAATACTAAAATAATTGATAAAATATATATTCACCCAGATAAAAATTATCCTCAAGGTGAGTATACGTTGATTCTTTTTATGCTCGGTAGTGATGGAGTCCACCAAGTTTTATATGCTGCTCATGATGAAAAACAATTTTTAAATCAAAAACAACATTGGGTAGAGTCTTTCAAGAATGCCAAAGAGTTTAACCCTGATGAATCGACAAAAAATTTAAACAGTCCACTCTTAAGTAACTCTGAACAAATGATATTTATAGAGTATCGTTATAAAACATCCGAAGCCCCAAAGAATCCCATTTATCTTAAATCAAAAAAACTTTGGAGAGCAACAAATACATATATGCGTACGGAAAAACATGAAGATGTAGAAAATGAAAAGCATATGCAAATTATTGTTTCTGAACCCGATTTGTGGGCGGTAAATCAAAAAACCAAAAAAGGTCAGCATCATGTTGACCCAGGACCAACTTTTAATACAAGAATTCCTGTCTTTGGAGAGAAGAAAGATAATGGATTAAGGGAATTTGAGTTTGGTCAGGAACAAACTTTTTTCAAACATTATGGGGCAAGACAACTTAAAGATGAAATTATTGATTCGCATGAATGCAATGTCTTTGAATTAACGAGACTCTATTGGGTCTTAAAATTATATGTACGCAAAGATACGAACCTTCCCTACCTTGTCTCTCGCAAAGGTCCCGATAATAAAATGATGTCGGTGTATTATGAAACATATCAATCTAATCTAGATTTTGATAGTACACTTTTCACAAAACCCGAAGGTATCAGTTGGCAAAAATAACTCAAGTTGGAAATATGCATGGATATTGTTAAAATCTTATTTTATGTAACTGTATTGTCGCAGGCTATTGGGGGGATATGGGTTGTTATATTAGCGTTTCAAGATGAGTGGATTGATGGAGTTCTGAGCATTGTCTTCTACCCATACTTAGTGTACTATGCCTATGCACATTACAATGACAAACAAGGCTCAACAAAATTCCCCTCACATATTTTAATTTTAGGTTTAATCGTTTCACTTATCGCATTAATCTTTTTTGATTTGCCTGAGTATTTTAATCCAAAATTTAAATAAGTTTTAGTATTAAAAAAACGGAACCCACATTGTTGATTCCGTCTCTGGATTCCCAATCAAGTTGGGAATGACATTTTTTCAATATATTTCTTACAACGTCAGTAAACTATCTAAGTGACCTACAAATTGTTCATAGTGCATGGAACCTGAGAATGATTCCGTAAACGTTTTTGTACGAGGGTTATATATTTCCATCACTTTACCTGTGCGGTCTACAAATATAGTTGTTGGTACCGACTGAATATTAAAACGCTTTTGCAAGGCTTCGTCTGAAAACAGCATCATTTCCCAATTCATATTATTCTGTCCCGCAAAGGTCAATACTTTGTCAGGAGTATCACGAACGGCAACGCCTAAAATTTCGATACCTTTATCTTTGTAAATTTCATACGCTTTGACAAAGGCAGGAATCTCAGCACGACATGGAGGACACCATGTTCCCCAAATATTTATCACGATAGGTTGTTTGCCAATCCATTCTGATGATTGACGTACGACACCCTTGGTATCAGTAACAGTAAATGTAAGCATTTCGCTGTTTGGTGTTTGTTGCGCTATTTTTGTTGTATCGGTTGTAGTTGTCTCTTGTGATTGTGTGTCACCTCCACATGAGATGAAAAAACAGGTAAGAGATAGTATCGCTACAAGAGTGAAAATTCTGTTTGTCATAGTTTTCATAATTATTTTTTCTCTGCAGGTTGAATTGCGTTTCCTAAAGAATCTAATTCAAGTTCTTTTATTTGTGTCAAAGCGTTAATCCAAAAATCTGCTGGAGCATAGCCTGATTGAGTGTGAAGTTTTTTACCAGATGGGGTCAGCCACCAGAAAGTCGGATAACCTGTTACCTTGAACTCTTTTTTTGCGAGTTCATTTTCTGTTATTTTGTACCCATCGATTTCTAAAACTTTTTTCGAGTCACCATTTACTTTGACTGCAATATAGTCATTGTTAAGTAAATCAATAATTGGTTGTTTGCTAAACACTTCTTTATCCATTTTTTTACAATAGCCACACCAAGTCGTATAAAAGTCAATAAAGATAAATTTTTTCTGTTCTTTTGCCATTGGTAGTGCTTCATCTAACGCATACCATTTGATACCATCTTTTGTTATTGAAACAGCTTCAGATTCAGCACCTACTTGTTGAAAGGTGAAAATGAGCAGTAAAATCGGGATTAAAAATTTTAAACTTTTCATGAAGTCTCACTTATATTCTAAACATTATTTTTCTTATTTAAAGGTCTCAAATATGCCCCATTTTCACCTAACAAATCTTTAAGCTGGTTGAGTAGTTCAAAGTTAATATTAACCGCATATTTGTCGGATTTGATATATACTTCAGAACCATTTTCCCTTGCCGCTAAAAGAACAGGTGATGGACCTTTGTACTCAGATAAAGAATCTAAGGCTCTATCTATAGTCTTATCGGAACAGTCAGAACCTATCTTTATAACCAATTGACAGTTAAATCGTTCCGTCAATTTTTCCATTGGGAGTGCTTCAGTAACGATTATTTTGGCTGCTTCACCCTCACGGGTGGAAACTTTACCAGACATTATGACCATTTTCTCAACATCGATAAATTCTTTATTTATCTCATAACAACTAGAGAAGATAATAAGTTCAGATGAACCAGAATAATCTTCTAACGTGGCAAATGCCATCTGGTTACCTTTTTTATCAATCATCGTTTTTATCGCCGCAATAATACCTCCGACGGTCACTTCGGTACCATCTTTGAGCTCAGATAATTTGCCGATTGAGCAGGTAGTAAAACAATCGACTGTATCTCTATATTTATCAAGAGGATGCCCCGAAATATAAAAACCGAGCATCTCTTTTTCCATCTTTAGTTTTTCAGCATTTGAGAACTCATCAATATTTTTCAATAGAGGGGCAGTCCGTTCAATTGCTCCGCCACCATCAGCAAAAAGGTCATGAGAGCTATGAGTTTCGGCAACTTTATGTCCGAACTCAAGCATTGCTTCTACCGCTTCCGCTTTTTGGGCTCTGTTACCCTCCAAAGCATCACAAGCCCCTGCATTGATTAAGGATTCAATAGTCCGACGGTTGAGAGCTTTAAGAGGAACTCGGCTAACAAAATCTGCCATATCTTTGAACTTGCCATTTTTAACCATTTCAGTTTCGATAGCTTTTGCAGGTCCATCTCCAACATTTTTAACAGCTTTTAAACCAAAGAGAATCTTATTGCCAACGACAGTGAAATTTGTTTTTGACTCATTGATATTTGGTGGCATGACTTCAATGCCCATTTTTTTGCATTCTTCTAAGAAAACATATATCCGTTCGGCAGAACCTATTTCCGATGTCATCAAAGCTGCCATAAATTCTTTTGGATAATATAATTTTAACCAAGCTGTTTGATAGGCGATGAAAGCGTAGCAGGTTGAGTGAGCTTTGTTGAATCCGTAACGTGCAAAAGTTTCTATCTGGTCAAAAATATCTTCAGAAATTTTTCTATCAATGTTATTCGCATCAGCACCAGCAAGGAACTCTTTTTTCTGTGACGCCATAAGTGCTGCATCTTTTTTACCCATCGCTTTACGAAGAAAATCCGCCTTACCTAATGAGTAACCAGCTAAGTGATTGGCAATGTGTAGCACTTGTTCTTGGAAAACAATAATACCATAAGTGTTGCCGAGAATTTTTTCAAGTATAGGATGGTCGAATTTTATCGATGCCGCCCCTTTTTTTCGTTCGATATATAAATCAATCATACCAGAGTCGAGTGGACCAGGTCGATAGAGAGCGTTCATCGCGGTAATGTCGGTGAAATTTTCAGGACCTAACTTACGAAGATAGTCACGCATACCCGCCGATTCAAATTGGAAAATACCAATCGTATCACCACGAGCAAAAATTTCATAAATCTTTGGATCTTCAATTGGAATTTCGTCTATATCAATATCAAATTCAGGATGTGTATCTTTGATGAATTTCAAGGCATCGTCAATAACTGTCAAGGTTCTCAGTCCTAAAAAATCCATTTTCAATAGACCGATTTCCTCAACCATTTTCATATCATACTGAGTTGTTATTTCGTCTTTGGAACCTTTAAAAAGTGGAACAAAATCAGTAAGTGCCGATGGTGCAATCACCACACCAGCCGCATGGGTTGAACAATGACGAGCCAGACCTTCAAGTGTTAGAGAATAGTTAAGAAGTTTTTCAATCCGTTTGTCGGTCTGTGTGAGCTTTTTTAATTCAGGTACTTGTTTTAAGGCTTGGGTCAATGTCACTCCAGGGCCTTCAGGAACCATCTTGGCAATTTTATCAACCTCGGCGTATGGTACACTCAGCACTCGTCCGACATCACGAATCACGCCCCGTGCTGCCATGGTTCCAAAGGTAATAATCTGGCAAACATTATCTTTACCATATTTTTCTACAACGTAGTGAATAATTTTTTCACGACCACGGTCAGCAAAATCAATATCAATATCAGGCATCGAAATACGTTCAGGATTTAAGAACCTTTCAAAAAGCAGATCAAACTTGATAGGATCAATTGTAGTAATCTTCAATGCATAGGATACCAATGAACCTGCCGCGGAACCACGTCCAGGGCCAACCCGTACCCCAATCGAGCGAGAGTAGTCAATAAAATCTTTTGTAATAAGAAAATAGCCCGCATATCCCATTCTTTTGATAACGCTCAGCTCATAGTCCAACCGTGTCCGTACCACTTCGTCGATACCGCCGTAGAGTCGTTCGCATCCTTCTTCGCAAAGATGTTTCAGATATGCATCAGGTTCAACAAATGGAGTCGGGATAGGAAATTTCGGAAGTTTCAGATTGCCGAGTTCAATTTCAAGATTACAAGATTCGGCGATATGCATCGTGTTTTCCATAGCCGGTTTAAAATCACCAAAAAGTTGTTCCATCTCATTATGTGATTTAAAATAAATCTGGTCGGTATTGTACTTCATCCGTTTTTCATCTTCGACATTTTTACCTGTCTGAATACAAATCAGGGCATCATGTGCGTCGGCGTCTTCTTGTCGAAGATAATGGCAATCGTTGGTGACAACCATCGGAATGCCTGTCTCACGAGAGATAGCATCTATCTTGGGAATATTGTTAATCTCTTTATCTATACCATGGTTTTGAATTTCTAAAAAGAAATTCCCTTTTCCAAATATCTCTTCAAGTTCCCGTGCGACTGTGACCGCTCGGTCGGTGTTGCCATGCATCAGATTCCAGTTGACCTCGCCTTTGAGACATGCCGATGTAGCGATGATACCCTCGCCATATTCTCGAAGCAGATCTTTATCAATACGAGGGCGGTGGTAGAAGCCTTCTAAAAATCCAGCCGATGTCAACTTGATTAAATTTTTATAACCGATTTCATTTTTAGCAAGCAGCACCATATGGTAGCCACCATCAGGATGTTCCCGTGATGGTTTTTTATCATGTCGTGAACCACCAGCAACGTATGTTTCGCATCCGATAATCGGCTTGATACCAGCTTTTTTTGCTTTTTTGTAGAATTCGATTGCTCCAAACATGTTTCCATGGTCGGTAATAGCAAGAGAGGGCATTTTGAGTTCGATTGCTCTTTTGATGACCGCATCAAGTCGGCAAGCACCATCTAATAGAGAGTACTGACTATGAGTATGCAGATGTATAAAATTGGAATATTTCACAGAGTGATAATTCGCCTTCTTAGGATAAAATTTATCAGATTAAAAGTACTCCTTTATAAGTACTACTAAACGATGAAATCGTCAATCTCTTTTTGAAAACTTAGGGATAAAAAAGTGATTTTTTGTGGGGCAAAACAAATAGCCGTACCGACAGGGCATTGCCCTGTCTCACAGCGTCTTCAGGAACTCATTCCTGACGATTACCTCAATCTCCTCTCCGGCGGAGCCGGAGTCCAGTACAGAAGCGGTTTATTTATATTTGACAATTATATCGAAATTATCGTTTATTTATTGATAAATAAGAAACAGATAAACTTATTAATCAGCTAACTATACTTCTATCCCAGACTTTGTATTTGGCTGAGAAAGGTTGTGCTTTTTGTCAAAGAGATAATAGCTCCATAATCTACATTTATTTTCGGTTTTATTGACTTAAGTAAAGTATCTTTTAGGCTTTTAAGGCTATTTTTTAGTATAAAGAGATAACTCTTAAATGTAAAAAAGGAAAACAGATGAACTTTCAAAATGATACTCTCCCAGAAAAAGCTGTCAAAGTTGGCTCAACTCCTACTATGGATGAAGTGACTGTGGTCAAAGGAATCCTCAAAAACCATCTTGCCCCAAAAGGGAAATACGGGCTTGTGGTCGTTGAAGAAGGAAGCTTGAAATTTGTATGGGAAGATGACGCCTCAAATGTGTTAGATGCTGATACAGACCATCCGATTATAATATACCCAGATCGGTTTCATCATGTTGTCATCGACGGTCCTGTGAAATTCCGTGTCGAATTCTATCAGATGCCAGTTGATGTCGTTGCAAATAATGAGGGTGAACGCCCAGGCGAAGATTTTTTAGATAAATAGCATGACATTTGTACCGATAGGGCATTGCCCTGTCTGATTGTAGGTGCATTTTATAAAACGCTCCTACAAACCTTTATAGCTGTCAGGAACCCTTTCCTGACAGCTTTTCATTTAGAGTCAATTTCAGCAATAAAAATTCATTTTTCCCAAAAAAAAGAGTGACATACCCTGTCAGTCTAATTAGTTATTTTATTTTTACGTAAAATGTGATATATTAATTCAATAAAACTTAATAGATTGGATTCATATATGGCAAAAAAGAAATTAAATATAAAGAAAGGTACAGCGGACATGGCAGGTACTCAAGCTCCAGACCGTCAAAAAGCACTCGATGCTGCCCTCACACAGATTGAACGCTCTTTTGGTAAAGGCTCAATCATGCGTCTCGGCGACAACCAAGTTTTAGAAGTTGAATATATTCCAACTGGTTCACTCGGTTTAGACTATGCTCTCGGTATAGGCGGGATTCCTCGTGGAAGAGTGTGTGAAATTTATGGACCAGAATCATCTGGTAAAACAACAATGGCACTACATTTTATCGCCGAAGCACAAAAAGCAGGTGGTACGGCCGCATTTATCGATGCAGAGCATGCTCTCGATGCGACCTACGCCAGAGCATTAGGTGTCGACACCGACAATCTGCTTGTTTCACAACCTGACACTGGTGAACAAGCACTTGAAATCTGTGAAACTTTGGTTCGCTCAGGTGTTATTGATATTATTGTGGTCGATTCCGTCGCTGCTTTGACACCAAAAGCAGAAATCGAAGGCGATATGGGTGACTCACACATGGGACTGCAAGCTCGTCTTATGTCTCAAGCACTCAGAAAATTGACCAGTGTTATTTCAAAATCAAAAACATCACTTGTCTTTATCAACCAAATTCGTATGAAAATTGGTGTCATGTTTGGTTCTCCTGAAACAACAACTGGTGGGAATGCACTCAAGTTCTATTCATCGGTGCGTATGGATATCCGTCGGATTGCGACTATCAAAGACAACAACGAGCCTATCGGTAACCGTACTCGTGTTCGAGTAATTAAAAATAAAATGGCTCCTCCATTTAGAGAAGCCGAGTTTGATATTATCTATGGCAAAGGTGTCTCATTTGTTGGTGAGCTTGTCGACAAAGCGGTAGATTGTGGTATTATTGAAAAATCTGGGTCATGGTTCTCCTATGGTGCCGAGCGGCTTGGTCAGGGAAGAGAAAAAGCAAAACAATTTTTGCTCGACTCTCCTGAGGTTATGGATGATATTCTCAACCAAGTCAAAGTTGCTTTGGGCATGATTAAAGATGATTCCGTTGAAGTCGTCGAAGAAGAAAAAGCAGAAGTCGCAGTAAAAGAATAATCTTGCATCCTGTATAGTTTGTTTAAAAGAGCGGATTTTTGTCCGCTCTTTTTTTGTAACTATATGATAATTTGACTTCTCACAATTTTCTACGCATATTGTCTTCATGCTACTGACTATCGATATCGGCAATACAAATATTGTCATAGGACTTTTTAAAGGGACTCGTCTCAAAGACCACTTTCGTATGGCGTCACGTCATAACATGACAGCCGATGAAGCGGGACTGCTTATCTCCCAATGGCTTTCAAATATGAGTTGCCAAAACGAAGATATTGAATCAGCGATTATCTGCTCGGTGGTACCACCATTGACAAGAACATTTGAGATGGTGACAAAATCCTATCTCGGATGTATCCCAACTGTCGTATCGCATAAACTCGATTTGCCAATTACAATCGAGATAGATAATCCCAACCAAGTTGGTGCCGACCGAATTGCCAACGCTGCCGCAGGCTTTGATAAATTTTCGGGACCACTTATTATTGTCGACTTTGGCACCGCAACAACATTTGATATTGTCAATGCCGAGGGTGCCTATATCGGTGGTGTGATTATCCCAGGACCTGAAACCTCACTTGAGCAACTTGCCAAAAAAGCAGCACGACTTTTTGAAGTATCTATCGAACCACCCGATGCCGTCGTTGGTAAATCTACTGCGGGTGCGCTCAAGTCGGGACTGTTTTATGGAACAGTTGGACAGGTCGATTTTATTATTGAAAAAATTATCGAAGAAACAAACTTTACAAACTGTACAGTGATTGCGACGGGTGGACTTGCCAAAGGTATCGAAAAATTTTCCAAACATATCGCCTTTGTCGAACCAACTCTGACCCTGACAGGTCTTCGACTCATCGACGAGATGAACAGGTAACCGCCACATATGGAATTTTTTTCAAACAAAGTTTCATCAGTATTTCAGCTCTCCATTAACTATGAACTAAATAATTTTTTAGGTCTAAATACAGTTATTGAAAACTACTTCAATAATAAAAAAAATGAGTTAAATGAAAATGGTAAAAGCTTAGAAGAACTTGAAGAACAATTTGGAAATGATGAATATGCGAATCATATTTTTGAAGGACAAATTGAAGAATATCAAAATTTCACAGAAACATTTCCAGACCTTATTAGAAGGTCTCTGTTTTTAACAAGTTATTCTTTTTTAGAAAAAAACTTAATTGATATTTGTAAACATACAGAAAATAACTCAAGTTCTATTCTTTTAAGTGATCTTAAGGGTTCTGGAATCAACCAAGTTAAAACTTATCTACAAAAAGTACTTAAAATTGAACAACCTCTGTTTTTTCAACATGATAGTGAATTGAAGTTACTTTCAAATATAAGGAATGCTTCAATTCATAATAATGGAGTTATTGAAAGAAAAATCGAACAAACAATAATTCTTATCGAAAATTGTAAGGTACTTTATCCAAATATTAATCTTCAAGAACATTCAAAAGAAGTATTACTAGGGTCTGATTTCAATAAAGTATTTCTTGAAAGAAGTATCTTAACATTTAATGAACTTATTTCTTCTTTGCATGACAAAGGTTATTAAGTAGAATCAGGACTTTGTCTCATCGACGAGATGAACAGGTAACAGCCTGAAAGCTGTTTCATAAAAAACTAATCGCACAGCAGTTATTACGAATTACCATGTGGAGTAGAGACCTACAATCAATAGGCAGTATGAAAAATATGCAGACCTGTTTTCATGTCGGCTACATAGAGATAGTTCCCATCAATGTAAATTGAATAGGCATCTCCCGTATCAAAATTATCTAATATCTTAATACTGTTCGGGTTGCTAATATCTAAAACAGAAACACCGCCATAATAATCAGCGATGTAGGCAATATCACCGTCGAGAACAATTTCATAGGCACTTCCCGGGGTATATTTTGAGCTTACTACAAATGGTGCCGAAGGATTTGAAATATCAACTATAGATATACCTCGTTGCTCAACGGCAACATAGGCATAGTTCCCTCGAACTTTCACATCGTAGCATGGTAACCCAGGGTTTATTGTGCTTTTGCGAATAGGATTGGCAGGGTCTGAAATATCTATAATTTTGAGCCCGCCACTAAAGTCGGCAAGATAGACATAGTCGCCGACGACATCTAAAGAAAATGAATACCTCACAGAATCATAGCGTGAGATAAATGTTGGGTTCGATGAATCTGCAACAGAAAGTATCGTAAGCCCGCAAGTGTTATCTGCCATAAATGCAAGCGTATCTCTAACAAAGAGAGCAGGTGAACGACAGGTGTTAAACCCTCCAGTTTGTTGTGCATTGGCTGGGTCTGAAATATCTATAATTGTTAAACCTTCGGTCCAATTGGCTACATAGGCAAAATTGCCCAGCAAGAATACATCCCGTGTTGAACTCCATGTTGAAAAATACCCTACTGAGTCGGGCTTGGTTTTATCAGTTATGTCAAAAATTTTGAAACCTTCGGAGTAGTCGGCGATATATGCAAAATTATCTCGGACAGCAATTCCATTTGGAGTACCAGATGTTTCTATAACATGTATCGGTTCAAGCATCAATGAAGAAACCGCAATGGTCTGAGAAAAATTATTGGCTTCATCGACAAGAGTGATAGTAGCATTTGGTTCAATAACGTTAGTTGATATAGCTGTTAATATTTCATTTTGTAGTCCCGAAATTTCCATAGTGATATGAGAACTGGTTGTTGACCACTTGTATCTTGGAATGTTGTCACCATAAAAAGTAACTGCCTTCATAATGCTTGTATTGATAAAACCGATTTCCAAAGAGTCAACCCCAAATGGTTTATCTGCGGATGAATTTATGAAGACACCTTCGTCTATAGAGTAAAATGAATGAGCAAGAAAACGATCTTCAACAAACCCATCGGAAGTTATGTTTTCATTAACATTAAGACTTAACGTGATTATATTTAAGTAGTAACCTCTCAATTCACTCATGTACGAGTAGAGATAATAATTGTCAGCCCAGTTGACCATTTTGTTTTGAACAACTTGTAAAGCAGCTGTAAGCTCGGACGCATCGATAAGTTCTATATATTCTTCGGTGTCAAGAGAATCAAGTGCCATATAGTTGAAATCATTCCCAATTGAGATTGCATAAATCTGTTTATGGTTTAACTGCAGATTAGTCTCATAGATTGAATATGCGTTAGTGTTGTCATTACTACCAGTAACAAGAACGATGAATCCTGGGTTGATTGTCTTGGGGGAGTATACATCCTCCCAAAGTGTCGCCGCCGATAGTACCGAGCCATACATATTCATTGTATAGTTTTGTACTTGTATACTATTGATTGCATTCTTGAGTGCTTGTATATCGGTAGTGAAATCTTGTAGAAGTTCTGTTGTGTCGGAAAATGCAACTATTGCAATCTGTTGGTTATATGCAAGAGAGTCGACAAATGAATTCGCCGCTTCTTTAATTAGTGCTAAATCAATTTGACGATTAGCAGAGTTGTCAATCATGAGAACTGTTTTAAATGCATAGGGGAGGTCGTCATTTGTAAATATTTTCGGTGCTGATATGATTGGGTTAATTGGGACTCGTCGCTCAGTGAATTTGAAATCATCAATAGTTAAATTGGTGATTGGTTTACCGTTGGCATCATTGACCTGAAATGGAAGGTACACATAATTGGGAAGCTCGGTGCGAACACCTTGCCCGCTAAGGATAAATGTTGCACTTGGATTTGTCTCACCATAGACTGGATTGTTCGATTCATCATCCGAGCAGCTTAACAATGATAAAGTGAGTAGAATAAGACTGAGTAAAAGAATATTTTTAAATTTCATTATGCCGTTCTTGATTTTTGTTTCAAACAATGTGGTCAAAGTAAGTTTTCTCCCTGTGAACTAATCTCTTTATATATATAATAGAAAAGAGTTTAAGTCAACAAGACAATCATGTCATCAAAAGTCGAGAAATCTGCTATGGTGAATTTGCTTCACTTAGTAAACTGGGTGGCGTACTCCTTGGGGTACGTTTAATATTCATATTTTTTCAATATCTAATTTAAAATTATTCAAAGAATGAAACTAATTTAGATAGAACGGAGACCGACCCCAAGGGGTCGGCTACTCAGTTTATATGTAACACCTAACGGTAATTCAGTTGTGTAGGTCAGAAGTCTCGTGCTTCTGACAAACAAATAATAAGTTATTTGATAAAATTGTTTTTGTAGGGAACAGGCTTGCCTGTACCTCTGCCGATATGTATTAAAATCCGTTTATTATTGTTTGAAAATGTCACTTACGATTGACTTCGTATGTAAAAAAATGTATTTTATTTCTATCAAAAAGAATCTTACTGCACTTCAATATTAAACAATTGGATGGAAACGAGATGCTAAAGAAAATTTTATTTGTGATATTGTTTCTAATAATTAGCACATCACAAAGCTTTGCAATTGATGGAATTCGAAAAGGGTTCGTCATAGGGGCTGGTGTTGCTTATATGCCAATTTATAATTGGCATGAAGTTATTAACGATACGAATGGGAATACAAATGGTTTTGGAGTTAAATTTTCATTAGGTGTCAACTGGAACAATAGAGATTTACTTGCCTTAGAGGTTATATCAATGGGTAAGATTTCCAATGTAGATCAAAAAAATAATAGGCATGGCTATTTAGGATTGGCTTGGTACCATGACTTAGATAAAACTAAAGAATCATTCTTTACTTCAGCTGGTGCTGGGTTAAGTTTTGGTGGTATTGATAACTCTGGCTTTATTGGAACTGGTATTATGCTTGGTGGAGGATATGAGATAGCAAAATATGTAGATGTTGGATTGAACTATTTTTATCTCAATAATGGCTCTCTCTTCACAAATAAAGATTATAGGTTTCATATTATCCATCTCGCTTTAACAGTGAGTGTTTTTTAAAAAGATTTCATTTTGGCTGTCCTTGCTTTTGGGTTGAAATCGCACTATATTTTTAATTCCTACTGTGTGAAAAAATGAACAATTTTGGATTTCACACGTAGAAAGAATTTTATAGTACGATTGACAAAACTAACATAAAGGAGTCACATAATGTCTGCTGAAAATGCATACAATGATTTAGTTACCCGTCTCAAAAATGTTTCCCTACTCGGCTCATGTGCTGGGGTTCTTGGATGGGACGAACGCACCTATATGCCAAAAGCGGGATCAAAATTCCGTGCTGACCAGTTAGGTCTGCTCTCTGTCTTAGCTCATGAAAAATATACCGACCCAAAAATTGGAGAACTTCTTTCTGAACTCGAACAATCCGATTACATGAAAGATGCAACATCTGTTGAAGCGGTTAATATTCGCGAGACTCGTCATGGCTATGACAAAGCGACCAAACTTCCATCTGATTTAGTCGAAGCACTTTCAAAAACAACTACCCTTGCTCAAGGGGAATGGGTCTCGGCTCGTGCCAACAATGATTTTAAATCGTTTCTACCTTGGCTTGAAAAAGTTGTCGACTTAACAAAACAAAAAGCAGAAGCATACGGCTACGAAGATGAACCATACGATTGTTTGCTTGACGACTACGAACCAGGTGCTAAAACAAAAGAGATTGTTGAAGTGTTTGCAAATCTTCGCACCGAACTTGTCACTCTTTTGGACAAAATTAAAAACGCTCCCAAAAAACCAAATGAATCAATCGTTACCAGAAAATATGACGTCGAACTTCAACGTATCTTTGGTGAATCTGTTGCCCAAGCAATTGGTTTTGATTTCAATGAAGGACGTTTGGATGTCACCACTCATCCGTTCTGCTCTGGCATGGGACCTGGCGATACTCGTATCACTACTCGTTACAATCCAAGTCGTGTCAATGATGCCCTCTTTGGCATTATGCACGAAGCGGGTCATGCACTCTATGAAATGGGTATTGATAAAGAAAAGCATTTTGGAACTCCAATGGGGGACTCAACATCTTTGGGTATTCATGAATCACAATCACGTATGTGGGAAAACCAAGTCGGTCGTTCAAAATCATTCTGGAAATATTTTTTCCCTCAAGCACAACGTATGTTCAAAGAAACTTTGGGTGATGTCACTCTTGATGAGTTCTACGGTGCCATCAACAATGTTGCACCATCGTATATTCGTGTTGAAGCGGACGAAGCAACCTACAACTTGCATATCCTTTTGCGTTTTGAACTTGAACGGGGTTTGATGACTGGTGAAATTAAACCAGCCGATATTCAGGAAGAGTGGAACGAACGTTTCAAAAAATACTTTGGACTTGAAGTTGACTCAGCTGCCAACGGTTGTCTGCAGGATGTTCATTGGTCGGCGGGGCTGTTTGGATATTTCCCAACCTATACTTTGGGTAATTTATATTCGGCACAGTTCTTCAATAAAGCTAATGCTGATTTAGGTGATGTTGATGTACAGTTTGCATCGGGTGATTATAAACAGATTCGTGAATGGTTACGCACCAACATTCATGAACATGGTTCCAGATACCGTGCGACAGATTTAGTCAAAGTTGTCACAGGTGATGCGCTGGATCATAAACCGTTGATTGCCTACATGAACAAAAAGTACGGTGAAATCTACGGCTTTTAGACTATTTTGTAGCAGCGTTATATATAACGCTCTTGCGATAATAAAATAATACGTGCATGGCAGACGTCCTCGTCTGCCTATGTAGAATCTATAAAAAAAGGTCAGAACCATTTAGTTTTGACCTTTTTTATAATTTATGTGATTCTTTTGAACTCCTTTCCGGCGAAGCCGGAATCCAGTGCAGGAGCGTTTTAAAACAAAATGATATTATTTAATTATTTATATACATTATAATAATCTTCAAGAAAATCTTTCCATCTTGTTATCTTTTCTTGGTAGTCTTGATACTCTTCATCTGAAGCAATCCAGCATTTTTCGATTTCATATCCCGAAGATTCACCTTTTAACTTTATTAGCACCTTTTGTTTTATATTACTATCACCTATATAATACTCTCCACCCAAAACAACTTTTTTCCATAAATCTCTGTTGAGCGGACTTTTAGCTTTTTTTATCCCTACTGGTAAGGCATACTCAGCTGTTTGCATTAAATCTAAATATGCGGCAAAAGCCATATTATTATAAACTGAGTTTGGAATTTTTGAATTTCCTCTAAGATCATTAAAATATATACGATATGGAAGTGCTGGACATGCAAACCAACTATTCCAGCAATAGATGCGATAATAATTTAAGGCATAATCTTCTTTAACTTCTCTAACTCTTGGAAGGATAGATTCATCAGAAGGTAAATCGCTTAAAAGAATTTGTATTGCTGAGAAGATATCAGTTCGTATATCTACAGAACGAGAATTCCATTTAGAATCACCAACCCAAATACTTTTATTATTATTATCTAAAATATCAATTGAAATAGTATGTACATAGTTATCCCGATCAACCTGCGTTTGTTTTGAGAATAAAGTTGATTGTGATATTGATTTACTTACTGCGGCAGCTATGCTTACTCCAAGCCCTGAAGAATATCCACTTCCACTTAGAGTACCAAAAGAAAATGCACTTAAATTCTTTGACAATACTGTTGAGCTACTTGAATTTCTAACTTCATGTATGGTCTTATATGAAAATTTTAATTTATAATCAGAGGATTGATTTGATATTTTGAAGCCTCTTCTTTGCAATAAATTATTTAAAATACTTTTCATCTCTATTTTTAGGAGATTTTCTTCGCCTAATAAGGGATCTGTTTCTCCTTCAATTTCAATTGCTATAGAATTACCCAAGACAATTTTATCAATTGAACTCAAGGACCTTGTCCAAGGTCTCCATATTTCATAAGTTGGGACTTGAGCACAACTAAGACAAATTAAAAGTCCTATAATTATAAGTAATGGTTGATAAAATTTGAACTTATACATTATTCCTCCTTTGTTTAGATGTAGTATACATTATAAAAGTATAAGAAAAATCGAACTGACAGTCAATATTAAATTAGTCAGAATAAATTCAAACGGCAACCAATTGTTACTGTTCTGGACTCCGTGTCAAGCATGGAAAGGGGTGGTGGTAGGATGAGAGTATTTAATAATGTGTAGATAAGTGGAACATACTTCGACTCCGCTCAGTATGACAAATCAATTTCCCGTTGCACCGTTGTAAATCAGATATGGTATCAGGATATACAAAATCGTATCTCGAATCAGATAAAAGAGAATAAATCCGACGATGAATTTCCAT
This sequence comes from Candidatus Zixiibacteriota bacterium, assembly GCA_024280215.1. Taxonomy (GTDB): domain Bacteria; phylum Zixibacteria; class MSB-5A5; order GN15; family FEB-12; genus QQUK01. The sequence goes on along the minus strand of JAJRQO010000010.1, from coordinate 3,789 downwards.
CCGAGAGCTTTGACTTCCGCCCAATTATGAGGGAATTTGAAATATTTGCGCAGTTTTTTCATAAGTTCGTTTTTATAGTAAACTAATTCCGTTCATAAATCAATCTTTATCGGCGTTAAAAGCTACTTATTTATCTTAAACAGAAGTCCGATAACAGAATATGTCTATTTAAATAATAAAAAATTAAAATAATTGTTTGATTTATAGCTTACTTTAACCGAAATTACAGATTATGGATATGAATATAAACAAGGTAACAATATGAGAATTATTATAGTCGGTGGTGGAATTGTTGGAAATTCCTTAGCTGAATATTTATTAAATGAAAAACATCATATTTCGATGGTCGAGCTAAATCCCAATCTCTGTACCCAGAGTTCCGAAAAACTCGACATGCAGGTAATTCAAGGTTCGGGTTCATCGCCAGCAGTTCTAAAAGCTGCGGGAATAGAATCTGCCAACATGGTACTTGCCGTGACACCAAACAATGAAGTCAATATGATTGTCTGTGCCATTGCCGCACAGTACAATGTCAAACGTCGTATCGCTCGTCTTCGTGGTGGCGAGTTCTCTGAACATTCAGACCTAATTGATTTGCAAAAAATCGGAATCACATCGGTTATTCATCCTGAGCAAGTACTCGTTGATCATATCTTGCAATTCGTAGAAACACCGCATGCGGTGCAATCAGCTAATTTTGAAAATGGTCAAATCCTGATGCGTGGTTATAAAGTAACCGAGAGCATGCCAATCACGGGCAAGACAACTCGAGAGATTCGTGAAGAGATAGCACCCGAAATTATACTGTTCTCAGCTATAGTGCGAAATGGAGTCGGCATGATTCCTGATGGCGAAACAAAAATTGAACCAGGTGATATTGTCTATGCACTCTTTCCAAGAGAATCTATCAATCGCTTTATGCATCTCATCGGTTATGAAAAGAAAAATAGAAAAGTTATTATAACTGGTGATACATACGCTACCATGGAACTTGCACAGGCATTTGACAAACTTGATTATCATGTAACCTTTGTAAATCCAAATATTGAACATGCCCAACTTGCGGCGGCTCGTTTTGAAAATATCGAAGTACTTCATGGTGACTGCACTGAAGAAGATTTGTTGACTGAACTCAACGTTGACAAAGCTTCGTTTTTTATCGCCGTTTCCGATTCACCAGATTACAATATGCTTTCGGCTCTGCTTGCAAAAGCTGAGGGAGCCCACGAGGTTATCGCAACAACGACCGATACATCGCATAACAAACTGTATAGTTCTATTGGTATCGACCATGTCATCAATCCAAGATTGACAACTGCTCGTGAAATTTTAGAAATTATTTCGCGTGGACATATTGGTGCGGTCGTGAAACTTTCCAATGTTGATATCGAGGCGGTTCGTCTGACGGTTGATAAAGATTCCGAAATTGCGGGTATGAAAGTTCGTAACTTAGCAACTAAGATGAAAAAAGGTACGATGCTTGGTGTGATAATCCGTGATAATGTTATGATACTTCCTGATGGTGAGACTCAAATTTTACCAGATGACCATGTGCTGGTAATAACCCATCATAGGAACCTTGCTACTATTTCAAAACTTTTCAAACCACGCGGTTTTTTTAAACGGAGTTCATAGATGCATAAAACTGCTGTCGGTTATGCCATTGGCAAACTTCTGCAAGTCATGGGAATGCTGCTATTGGTTCCTTTCTCACTTGCTATATATGACAACTCTCCAATTACAATCGGTGAGATATTTACAAACGCTGAAGTCTTTGGCTTCGGATTTGCAATTCTGGTTGCACTTGCCGTTGGGACTCTCTGTGTCTTTCTCTTTCAGTCAGGGAAACATCTACAGGGTGTCAAAGAAGGATATGCGATAGTTACATTCGGATGGCTTGGGCTAACATTTATCGGAGCAATCCCCCTACTCTTTTGGTTTATATCTACAGATCCGTATGGTTGGTCGAATATGTTTTTACATTTTACCAATGCTTTTTTTGAAATAATGTCTGGCTTCACCACAACTGGTTCAACAATTTTATCCGACATAGAAGCGGCACCTCGTTCAATTCTCTTTTTGCGTTCGCTGACTCATTGGTTGGGTGGTATGGGAATTATCACGCTTGCCATCGTTGTCTTTCCTGCCATGGGAGTATCGGGTTATCAGATGTTCCGTGGTGAAGTTCCTGGTCCTACCAAAGAACGTCTTCAACCACGTCTTGCTCAGACTGCTTCGATTTTGTGGGGGGTGTATTTACTCTTTACTGCTGCTGAGGTAGGACTTTTGATGTTTGCAGGGATGGATTTGTTTGACGCAGTGAACCACTCATTTGCAACTTTAGCAACAGGTGGATTCTCAACCGAAAACTCGTCGATAGCTGCTTATAATTCTGATTTTATAGAATGGATAATAATTATCTTCATGTATTTTGCGGGGATAAATTTCCTTCTGCATTTTAAAGCTTTGCGTGGTGATTTGAATTCAATGTTTAAAAATAAAGAATTTATTTTTTACACTGGGACAATTTTAGCCGTTATTATTGTAGTTACAACAGTTCTATATTTTAATGGTTTGGACTCGGTTGAAAACACCGCTGAACATTACCGCAATGGACAACCATCTATTGAACAGTTCACCGAACATTATAATGCCCAATCGGCACAGTATGATTCTCTCTATGATATTTTCCGAATAGCATCATTTCAAACTCTCGCAATAATTACAACAACAGGATTTGCGACAGCTGATTTTGATTTGTGGCCTGACTTCTTACGATTTTTATTAATAGCTCTGATGTTTTTTGGTGGTTGTGCTGGGTCAACAGGCGGTGGTATGAAAATTATTAGGATTATGTTGATTAGCAAATTCGGACTTAACGAACTCAAAAAACTTACTCAACCACGATTAGTTTCTCCAGTAAAAATCGGAACTTCAGCTGTGGATGATAAAACTATGATGAATGTCATGGCGTTTATCTTTCTCTTTATACTGCTCTTTGTTATTGTCGCGGGAGCGATGACTTTGTTTGTGCCTGATTTAACGACAGCTATCTCATGCTCGATTGCGACGATTGGTAACATCGGTCCTGGACTTGCGGGGGTTGGTTCGGTTGAAAACTTCGGATGGATTCCGATTCCTGGCAAATGGATACTTATCTTTTCTATGTTGTTGGGACGACTTGAAATTTTTACAGTACTGATTATCTTCCGCCCTTACGTCTGGCGGAAATAAGATATTTATTTTTTATATGAATTTTCCTAAATGTTAATTTTTTATCCTATGCCAAATATTCCCACAATGTCATTCCCGAGAAATCGGGAATCCAGTCACTTGTTTTGTTTTACAAAATCAGTAACGCTCTTATAAAAATTAATGTTTTCAATTTGTAACTTATTTTTAAATTTTCCTAAGATACTTTCATCGATGTCAATAATATCAAACCTTACTTCTTTGTTCTGCGAAAAAGCTATTAAAAGCATTTTAAGAGCTTTCATATCAGCTTCAGGTAAAGAGTACCCAAAGACAATAATTCGATCTGCATCAGAAAGCTTCTCTTGTGCAACATCCCATGAAGGTTTTAATATGTCAGAATAAAATCTGCCTTTATCATAAGCAGGTGGTACTATCATCGGCCTGATAGTATACTTCTGGACTTCCCCCGCAAAAACGGACACGGAGTTAAGTATGTTTTGTCATCACTTCAAATTGAGCTGGACTTTTGTATCCTAAGCTCGAATGACGACGGTTACGGTTATAAAACAATTCAATATACTCAAATATCTTAAG
>JAJRQO010000009.1 GCA_024280215.1 Candidatus Zixiibacteriota bacterium | reverse complement strand
AGATATTTGAGTATATTGAATTGTTTTATAACCGTAACCGTCGTCATTCGAGCTTAGGATACAAAAGTCCAGCTCAATTTGAAGTGATGACAAAACATACTTAACTCCGTGTCCGTTTTTGCGGGGGAAGTCCAGATTTTGCAATATCATTTGAAGTAAATATAGTATCAATAACATCAATGGAGCTGTCATTCGCACTTTCTTTTAATACAAAATAACGAAACGCAGAACTATCTTTTTCAATGTTTAGATGTATCGATCTATCAGCTTGAATGTAATAGCTATTACTTAACTTAAAAGTCTCCCCTTGAATAGACATTGAAGAAATGGTCAAAACAAATAATATTGTTATCAGTTTTTTCATCATAGTTAAAGATTGATTAAATGGTTTAAAATGTCAATTAAAAGATATGATTGCCACACTCCCGATGATCGCTCGCAATGACAGATGATTGGTTATCATTAGTCATGCGGAACAGGCAAGCCAGTTCCCTACAAAAGATAAATTATACAAACATAATTTTGTTCTACAAAAAAACCCGCTTTTGTAAGCGGGTTTTAATTTTTATATCAATAAGTTTTAAGTCTCCTTCGACTCCGCTCAGGATGACTTTTTGCAATAGAAATAGGCAGAACCACTAAAGGGTTCTGCCCTACAAAATATCTATATTGTCGGAACCACAGGGGTTTCGACCTACTAATCAAACAACTTACAAATCAAACTAAGACTATTTGTTTTTGGTTGAAGGAGCTGAGGAACCTTTACCGGCAGCTTTAGAAACTGCTTTCACAGTACTCTTAGGAGCTTTTGGTTTTGGTGCAGCTTTCTTCGGAAGAGAATCTGTTGATTTGGCTTTTTTCTCTTTTTTGCCTTTTTCATCAGTATCTACAACCACTTTTTCAGTTAGTAATTCAACAACTGAAATAGGGGCTCCATCACCTTTTCTGACACCGAGCTTTACAACACGAGTAAACCCAGATGTACGGTCAGTAAACTGAGGGATGATTTCTGCAAACAATTTTTTGAATACTTCTTTGTTATGAATCGTACGGGCGACCATTCTTTTGGCATGGAGCGTGTCTTGTTTGCCAGTTGAAATCAAACGGTCAACTAATGGCTTGAGTGCTTTTGCTTTTGCATCAGTCGTTTTAATAACTCTGTGCGTAAACAAAGACATAGCCATGTTGGCAAGCATCGCTTCACGATGTGGTTTGGTACGTCCTAATTTGTGTATTTTATCACGGTGTCCCATGTTCTTCTCGTCTTATTTCTTCTGCGGTTCTAAATATTGAGTAATGTCCATTCCCCAGGAAAGGTCCATTTCTTCTAATATAGCACCGATTTCATTTAAAGATTTACGTCCAAAGTTTCTATATTTCAACATTTCGCTTTCAGATTTGGTGACCATTTCTTCAATAGTTTGAATATTGGCAGCACGCAAACAGTTTGATGAACGAACGGAAAGTTCTAACTCATCAACACGCATTTTCAACATATTACGGACACGAACAATAGATTCATCTTCTTCTGGCTCTTCTTCGATCAAGACTTCTTCATCAAGATTGATAAAAATTTGTAGATGATCTTTTAAGAGTTTAGCTCCAAAACTAAGAGCATCTTCAGGAGTAATAGAACCGTCTGTATTGATTTCAAAGACTAACTGATCAAAGTCAGTTCTTTGACCAACACGAGTATTTTCAACAGCGTAAGAAACTTTTACAATCGGCGAGAATAAAGAATCTACAAAGATTGTACCAGCTGGTGCATCAGGTCTTTTGTTATACTCAGCAACAACATAACTGCGTCCAGAATCAATATCTATTTCCATTTCGAAATCGATATCATCTGTTAACTCACATATATGTAAATCAGGATTGAGTATTTCAACTTCTGAATCACCCTCAAACATACCAGCACTGATTTTTTGTTTGCCAGATACTTTTAGTCTGAGTGTACGCATTTCATCAGCATGTAATCTTACTCGGATAGCTTTGACGTTTAACACGATATTGGCAACATCTTCATAGAGTCCGTCTTTTGTAGTGAACTCATGTAGACATCCGTCAATACGCATAGAGACCACTGCAGATCCTTGGATAGACGATAAGAGAACTCTTCTTAGTGAGTTACCTAATGTATTACCAAAACCTCTTTCGAGTGGTTCAATGACAAAGCGTGAATAATTTTCAGTAGCCGAAGATTGGTCATTTACGACCTCTTTGGGCATTGCTAAAGGCTTCCATTTCATATTCTAACAAATCCTCCCAAGGGTTACTTGGAGTATAGCTCGACAACTAATTGTTCATTGGCTGTAAGCGGGATTTCCGAGCGTTTTGGAATTTCCAAAAGCTCACCTTCAAGTGCGGCTTTATTCAAACGAATCCATCCAATATCATCGCCGCGACCAACTTCTTTTAAAGCTGAGTGAACTAATTCGAGATTTTTTGATTTATCTTTAATCTTAATCAATTCGTTTGGTTTAACTTGATACGACGGGATATCAACGATACCACCATTGATCAAGATATGACGATGACGAATTAATTGACGGGCAGATTTCCGTGAAGGAGCAAAGCCAAGTCTGTAGACGATATTATCCAATCTGAGTTCAAGCATTTGAATCAGATTTTCACCGGTAATACCGACTTTTCTATCCGCATGGACATAGTAGTTATGGAATTGTTTTTCCAAAACCCCGTATGTACGACGGATTTTTTGTTTTTCTCTAAGCTGTATTCCGTAAGCGGATACTTTGCGACGCATGTTCTGACCATGTTGTCCTGGGGCGAATTTACGCCTTTCGACACCACATTTGTCAGTGTAACAGCGTGCACCCTTTAAAAAGAGTTTTTCACCTTCACGACGGCAAAGTTTACAGTTAGCGGCAGTATAACGAGCCATTAAAAAATCCTCAATTTATAACATCTTTTTTTTCAAATTAAACACGACGACGTTTTGGTGGACGGCACCCATTATGTGGAATTGGAGTCACATCTTTAATAAGATTGATATCCAAACCAGCGGCCGATAAAGCTCTAATAGCAGCTTCACGTCCTGAACCAGGTCCTTTCACCCAAACTTCGACTTTTCTCAAACCCATATCCATTGCTTCTTTAGCGGCAGCAGATGCAGCCAACTGAGCAGCGAACGGAGTAGATTTTTTAGGACCCTTAAACCCAACTTTGCCAGCAGTTCCCCATGAAATGGTTTTGCCAACAACATCAGTTAGAGTAATGTGCGTGTTGTTGAAACTTGCTTTGATGTGTGCTACACCAAGTGCTTCAACTTTCCGTGATTTTTTCTTACCACGTTTTTTCTTCGGATCAGCCACTTATAAAATAACCTCAATAGTTAAAGTAGTTAACATCTTACTTTTTGTTTAAACCGCCGATAGACTTCTTCGGACCTTTACGGGTGCGTGCATTCGTCTTGGTACGTTGTCCCCTGAGAGGGAGACCTCGTCGATGACGCAGACCGCGATAAGAACCGATATCCATCAAACGTTTGATGTTCATTGAAATCATGCCGCGAAGAGTACCTTCAACATCGTACTCATTTTCAATGACCGCACGTAATTTGGCGACATCATCTTCGGTTAATTTATTTACCCGAGTGTTCGGGTCTATCTGAGTTTTGATCAGTATCTGGTCTGCACTGTGAGGTCCAATACCATAAATATATCTTAAACCGATTTCAACTCTTTTTTCTCTTGGTAGATCAACACCGGCAATACGAGCCAACTTTGAACTCCTTTATTTTTAGAATACTATTTATATTTCTCAACCTTGACGTTGTTTATGTGATGGATTCTTAGAGCATATGACTCTTAAGATACCATGCCTTTTAATAATTTTACAATATTCACAACGTTTTTTTAACGCAGATTTAACTTTCATTTCAATCCTGCTTTCAACTTCTATTTGTATCTATATGTTATACGGCCACGCGTCAGATCGTATGGAGAAAGTTCCATTGTCACTTTGTCACCAGGCAGTATTTTAATAAAATGCATTCTCATCTTACCGGAAATATGGGCGAGAATAACATGCTTGTTATCCAACTCAACTTTAAACATTGCATTCGGTAGAGTTTCTATAACTTTACCTTCAACTGTTATTGTTTCTTCTTTAGCCATACGCTCCTATAAAGCCGTTAAAATATCCGGACCATTTTCAGTAATCGCAACAGTATGCTCAAAGTGAGCAGATGGTAATCCATCAGATGTTACAATCGTCCAACCATCCGGCAATGTTTTCACTTGATACGTTCCACAATTAATCATAGGCTCGATGGCAATGACCATACCGTTTTTTAAAACGGGACCTTCATTTTCCGAACCATAATTAGGGACTTGTGGGTCTTCGTGCATATTACGACCAATACCATGACCAACTAATTGCCTGACGACACCGTATCCATTCTCTTCAGCAACCTTTTGAACAGCTGCGGAAATTTGTCCTAATTTATTACCATTTCTCGCTTTGTCAATACCTGCGAGCAAAGATTTTTCAGTTATTTCCATTAAATGACGTTTTTCTTCAGAAATTTCGCCAATTGCGAAGGTTTTTGCAGAATCTCCGTAGAATCCGTTCAAAATAGAGCCAACATCAACAGAAACAATGTCACCATTTTGAATAACTCTATCGCCTGGAATACCGTGAACAACCTCTTCATTTATAGAAATACAAGCCGAAGCTGGGAATCCATGATAGCCTTTAAAAGCAGGAATTGAATCTCTGGAACGAATCGACTCTTCAACTAAAGCATCAAGTTGAGCAGTTGTCATCCCTTCTTTGATTTCTTGTCCTACCATTGCCAAAGCTTCGGCAACAATTCGACCAGCGGATCTCATAATTTCAATTTCTTCTTTTGTTTTAAACTTAATCACGTTCTTATTGTATTTCACTTAAAATAGAATTAAAAACTTCAACAGGATCTCTGTCAGCATTAATTTCAGCTAAGAGAGATTCATTTCTATAATAATCAATAATCGGTTTCGTTTGAACATGATAAATAACAAGCCGATGTCTGACGACATCTTCTTCATCATCATGTCTAACAATTAAATCCGTATTATCGTTATCACATTTTCCTTCAACTTGAGGTCTCATACTTTCAACTCGAACATTAAATGTTGTTTGACAAGTTGGGCAAAACCGACGACCTGCCATGCGAGTAACAATGGTATCATCATCTACTTCTAAACTGATAGCTTTGTCAAGCACGACATTTACTTCAACAAGCATTTTCTTTAATGCGTCAGCTTGTGGAATAGTTCTCGGAAAGCCATCTAAATAAATCCTTTAGACAGTTCACCAGAATCAATTTTACCTTGAATCATTCCAACAATTAGTTCATCAGGAGCAAGTTCACCTTTTGAAATAAAAACATCAGCTTTTATTCCAAGTTCGGTTTTATTATCTACTGCTTCTCGTAAAAGATCTCCAGTAGATAAATGTTTCAATCCGAACTTCTCAGAAAGTTTCTTTGCTTGAGTACCTTTACCAGACCCCGGAGGACCTAAGAAAATCAAGTTCATACCTACATTGATCTCCCGCGAATTTTACCTTTTTTCATAAAGCCGTCATAGTGACGCATCATAAGATGAGATTCAATTTGTTGTAACGTATCTAAAGCAACACCGACAATAATAAGAAGTCCGGTACCACCAAAGAAGAAGTTTACACCAAGTTGAGAGATAATCACCCAAGGTAAAACAGCAATAGCAGCAAAGAATATTGCACCCGGTAACGTAATACGGGTTAAAATCTTTTCAATATATTGAGAGGTATTTTTCCCTGGACGAATCCCTGGAATATAACCACCATTTTTACGCATATTATCAGCAATTTCCATTGGATTAAAAACAATCGCAGTATAGAAATAACCAAAGAAAATAATAATCAGACCGTAAATTATAGAGTACCATAACCCACCAGGAGCAAGCCAGACAGAAACTAATTGTTGAATCCATTCTGTTTCCTGAAAGAGCTGGGCAACCGTTGACGGTAAGAACATAATCGATTGAGCAAAGATAATTGGGATAACACCAGCAGAGTTCACAGATAATGGTAAGTGTGTTTGCTGACCTCCATAGACTTTACGTCCGACAACTTTTCTTGGATACTGAACAGGAATTTTCCGTTGAGCACGAGTAACTAAAATAACCGCGGCAATAACCCCTATCATAGTAACAACCATGAGTACTTCAAGTAATAAGCCTCTTGAACCAAACCAAAGCATTTGAACTTCTTGAACAACCGCCTCAGGGAACCTTGCTATAATACCAATGAAGATAATCAGCGAAATACCATTACCGATACCTTTTTCAGTAATTTGTTCACCAAGATACATGATAAATATACAGCCACTTGTAAATGTTATAATGGTAAGTGGGATAAACCAAACCGTATCCATATGAACCGCAGAAACACCATTTAAGTTAATTGTTGTTAAGAAACCAGCAGTACCCCATGCTTGCAATGCTGCGATTAAGACAGTTAGGTAACGAGTGTACTGCGTAATTTTACGACGACCTTCTTCACCTTCACGTTGTAACCGTTGTAAGAATGGAATCACAGCACCTAAAAGTTGTAACATAATAGATGCGGAGATGTATGGCATAATACCCAACGCAAAGATAGTCGCTTTGGCAAATGCCCCACCAGCAAATAAATCAAGAAGCCCGAAAATCGAATCACCAGATAAAGCCGCAGATAATACAGACCCGTCAACTCCTGGAGTAGGAACATGACCACCTATACGGTAAACCACTAAAAGAGCTAATGTAAAGAAAATCCTTTTTCTGAGCTCTTCGACTTTAAAAATCGATTTAAAAGTTTCAAACACTAAACCACCTCGGCTTTTCCGCCAGCAGCATTGATTTTTTCAATAGCTGACTTGGAGAAAGCGTTTGCCTTGACAGTATAAGCTTTATCAATTGCACCGTTACCTAAAATTTTAACAGGTACATTTGGTTTGCGGACGAGTCCGCATTTGAGAAGAGTTTCGTGAGTAATTTCACCTGGTTCGCAACGAAGCAAGTCAGTGACATTAACAATTTGAAATTCTTTTTTGAAAATATTTGTAAATCCGTGTTTAGGTACACGACGTTGGAGTGGCATTTGACCACCTTCAAAACCAATTTTACGGCTAAAGCCAGATCTTGATTTTTGTCCACCGTGTCCACGACCGGAAGTTTTACCTTTACCACTACCTGATCCACGACCAACGCGTTTGCGATTTTTCGTTGAACCTTCGGATGGTTGTAATGTATGTAGTTCCATAGTTAACCTCTATCCTAATCGATCTTTTCAACAGTGATCAGATGTGCTACGGCTTTAATCATGCCGAGTATTTGTGGAGTATCATTATGTACAACAGATTTTCTAATACGACCCAATCCAAGAGCTTTGATAGTTCTCTTTTGAGGTTCTTTTCTATCGATTGTACTTCTTATTTGTGTAACTTTTAATTTAGCCATTATAATAACCTTTCCGCTTTCAGCGTTTACTCTTCGCGGAATTTCATTTCCTGTTCTTGGGTTTGTAGTTCAATCAATCCTTGTAATGTTGCTTTAACAACGTTGTTAGGATTTCTACTTCCAATCACTTTAGTTAAAATATCCTGTACACCTAATGATTCCAAAATCACACGCACAGCACCACCAGCAATCACTCCAGTACCTGGAGAAGCTGGACGCATCATGACAGTAGTTGCGGAGAACTTTCCGTTGATACGATGTGGAATAGTACCTCTAACCAATGAGATAGCACTCATTGTTTTTTTGGCTGCTTCAGTTCCTTTTCTAATAGCTTCAGAAACTTCAGGAGCTTTCCCGTGTCCTATACCAATTTTACCTCTTTTATCACCGACAGCAACAAGAGCGGTAAAGCTAAACCGACGTCCACCTTTAACAACTTTGGCAACCCGGTTGATGTGTACTACTCGTTCTTCAAATTCGCTTTTTTCAGCTTCGTACTTAGCCACCAAGACCTCTTATAAGTTTAAAATTTTCATTATAGTTTTAACCCACCTTTGCGGGCGCCGTCGGCAACAGCTTTAACCCGACCATGATAGCGGGATACATTTTTATCAAATACTACTTCCACAATTCCTTTTTCCAAAGCAACTTTAGCAATAGCTTGACCCACCGCAAAAGCTTGTTTGGTTTTATTGGCACCATCCTCAGATGATACGTTTTTGGAATTGGTTGCCGCTGCCGCTAAAGTAACTCTGTTGATATCATCAATAACTTGTACATAGATATTTTTTAGAGTTTTAGCAACAGTCAGACGCGGTCTAGCGGGAGTACCAGAAACTTTTCCTCGTACACGCAGACGACGTCTCTTCGCTTTGACACCTTTGACAACATTTTTATCAGCCATTATTTTTCACACCAATATTTTATTTATTAACCTGCAGTTTTACCGGCTTTAGAACGGACATATTCACCAACATAGCGAATACCTTTGCCTTTGTATGGTTCCGGTTTACGGAATCCACGAATTTTGGCGGCAACTTGTCCGACTAATTCTTTATCAATACCAGTAACAATTATTTTGTTTTCTTTTGGAAGTACTTCAATATCAATTCCATCTGGTTGTCTCATCACAATCTGATGAGAGTAACCTAAATGCAGAATGAGTACTTTACCTTTTAGTTCCGATCGATATCCAACGCCACGAAGTTCTAATTCTTTTTTATAACCTTCAGAAACACCCAAAACCATATTGTTCAATAAAGCTCTGGTAAGACCATGCAAGGCACGGTGATTTTTCTGATCAGTTGGTCTCGTAACAATCACTTGGTTCTCTTCAACTGCCGCTGACATATCAGCATGAATAAGTCTTTCGAGAGTACCTTTAGGACCAGTTACAGTAACCATTTTATCAACGATATCAACTTTAGTTTTATCTGGAATCGGAATTGGCATTTTACCTACTCTTGACATAATCCAATCCTTTCTTTACCAGCAACGGCAAATCATTTCGCCACCAATACCTTTTTGGGCAGCTTCATAATTTGTCATAACACCATTTGAAGTTGATACAATCATCAACCCACGCATATTGTGAGTTGTGGTCATAATTTTAGCAGAATCATAATACTTCCGTAATCCTGGTTTAGAGAGTCTTACAAGACCTCTAATCACTGGATCATCTTGACGATTATATCTGAGATATACACGAAGGATTCCCTGTTTATTATCAGGAAGTTCGACCATATCATTGATATATTTATTTTCTTGTAAAATACGAACGATTTCCTTCTTCAAACCAGAAGCAGGAATATCAACCGCATTTTTCTTTGCTTTAGATCCGTTACGAATTCTCGTAAGCAGATCAGCAATAGGATCAGTCATCATAATACTGTTATTCTCCTAAACCTTTTACCAACTGGCTTTCACAACACCAGGTAGATCGCCGTTTAGTGCCATTTGTCTAAAACAGATACGACAGAGTCCAAAACGACGCATATACGATCTTGGACGGCCGCATTTGCGACAACGGTTATAGGCACGAACACCGAATTTCGGTTTACGTTTTTGTTTTTCAATTAAACAAGTTTTAGCCATAGTTTTTCCTACTTACGGAATGGCATGCCAAACTCTTCAAGCAACTGACGGGCTTCAGCATCGGTACCCGCAGTGGTTTGAAAAGTAATGTTCATACCTCTAATTTTATCAATTTTATCGTAATCAATTTCCGGAAAAATCAATTGTTCTTTTAAACCCATATTATAATTTCCACGACCATCAAATGATTTAGGATTGACACCCTGAAAATCACGAATACGTGGAATAGCAATATTTACTAAGCGATCCAAAAATTCGTACATTGCATCACGACGTAAAGTTACAGAACAACCAATACCAACACCTTCACGAAGCTTAAAATTCGAAATCGATTTTTTCGCTTTGTTAATAGAAGGTTTTCTTCCGGTAATTTTGATTAAGTCTCCAACAGCCGCATCAAGAACTTTTGAATTTTGGGTAGCTTCACCCACACCAATATTTATTACAATCTTGGAAATTTTAGGAATCTGCATAACCGATTTGTAACTGTTATCTTTCATCAGTTTCGGCATGATTTCCGTTTTATATTTGTCATGAAGTCTCGACATATCATATAACCTTTAAATCTGCTCGCCGGTTTTCCGACAAATTCTCATTTTTGTTTTTTTCCCACCTTCTTCAACTACTTTACTTGAAAGTCTTGTAGGACCATTCAAAGTATTTGAAAAGAGGGCTACATTACTAATATGAACTGGAGCTTCAATGGAAATAATTCCGCCTTTAGGGCTTTGTTGGGTCGGTTTCTGATGACGTTTCATCATATTCACACCCTCAACCAAGACAGTATCTTTTTTCATATCGACAAACAAAACTTTGCCAGTCTGACCTTTAGATTTTCCAGTTCTAATAAAAACGGTATCACCTTTTCTAATCTTCATAATCTATCTCCCTCGTTAGAGGACCTCCGGAGCTAAAGATACAATTTTCATAAATTGTTTATCGCGAAGTTCACGGGCAACAGGTCCGAAGATACGAGTGCCACGAGGTTCTTTTGCATCATTTATGATTACAGCCGCATTATCAGAAAAACGAATCACAGATCCATCTTTACGTTTGAGTCCAGTTTTTGTACGAACAACAACCGCACGACAAACTTCTGATTTTTTAACGGTTCCACCAGGGATAGCTTCTTTGACAGTGACAACAATAATGTCACCTACAGTCGCTACTTTTTTACGTCCGCCGATAATACGGAAACACATAACTTTTTTAGCACCTGAATTGTCAGCGACAGAAAGTACAGTAAATTCTTGAACCATTTTCTACATTTCCTTTCTGGGGGCTATTTAGCCCGCTCAACAACTTCGACTAAACGCCAGCGTTTTAATTTAGACATTGGACGAGTTTCCATAACTTTGACAACATCGCCAACACCTGCTTCATTTTTTTCATCGTGTACCATCAATTTAGATGATATACGGAAAGTTTTTTCATAACGTGGATGTTTCATAACTCTTTCAACTAAGAGAGTAAAACTTTTATCCATTTTTGAAGAGACAACTTTCCCTACACGGACTTTTCTTAAACTTGTTCTATTTTCAGCCATTTATAACTCCGCTATTCCTCTTTACCTTTTTGAGCAGCTTTGGAGTTCGGTAAAACAGCAGAAGCATTTTCAGCAAGCTTTTTGATACCGAGTGTATCTTCTTGTAATGTAGTCAAAATCAAAGCAATTTCTCGTCTGATTTGTCTAATACGAAGAGGATTGTCCAGAGCTTTCATAGAACGTCTCATGTTGAGATTAAAACGTTCATCCAAAAGATCATTTTTCTTTAGAAGGAGTTCATCGCGAGTCATTTCACGTAAGTCTCGAATTTTTAGCACGATTATAGTCCTTCCATATCATGACGTGATATAAATTTGGTTTTCATCGGTAATTTATTGGCACCAAGACGCATCGCTTCTCTTGCCATTTCCTCAGAAACACCTTCAATTTCAAATAAGATCCTACCTGGTTTCACAACTGCGACCCAAGACTCTGGTGAACCTTTACCTTTACCCATACGGGTTTCGGCAGGTTTACGAGTAATAGGTTTATCAGGAAACACACGAATCCATATTTTTCCACCACGTTTTACATAACGAGTCATAGCAACACGAGCAGCCTCAATTTGGCGACTGGTCATCCAGCAAGCCTCGAGAGACTTCAAACCGAATTCACCAAAGTCGACCATATATCCACCTTTAGCTTTTCCAGTTCTACGACCGCGATGTGTTTTGCGGTGTTTTACTTTTTTGGGCATTAACATTTAATAAATCTCCCAATAACCATATTATCCATCTGTCTTTTTAGGGGCAGATTTGTTTTCAGTTTTAGTTTCTGCTTGAGCTGGTCTTTCTGGACGACGACCTTTTTGCACAGGAGCTCCACCAGGGCGACCTTCACCTTTACGGCGAATTTTGCCACGAGGACGTTTCTTAGCACCTTTGTCACCACCAGGACGAGGACGTCTATGTTGACCTCCACCATGAGCAGCATCAGCATCTTTCTTTTCTTTGTCAGCGTAGAAGTTACCTTTTTCAAGTATTTCACCCAAACATATCCATATTTTCACCCCAATGCAACCATACGTCGTATGAGCAGTAGATGTAGCATAATCGATATCAGCACGAATAGTGTGCAGAGGTGTACGGCCTTCTTTGTATTTTTCATCACGAGCAATTTCAGCACCACCTAAGCGACCAGAACAACGAATTTTGATACCCTTGGCACCCATTTTCATTGTGGAAGCAATAGTTTTTTTCATTGCGCGTCTGAATGAAACACGCCCTTCAAGTTGACGAGCAATGGAGTCGGCAACAATCTGTGCGTTTAATTCAGGTTTTCTAACTTCAACGATGTTAAGCAAAATGTCTTTCTTGGTCAGCAATTGTAATTCGCTCCGAAGCTTGTCAACTTCAGCTCCCTTACGGCCAATAACGATACCGGGACGTGACGTATGAATATCCACGGTGACTTTTTTGGGCGCTCGGGCGATGCTCACTTTAGCAATACTTGCATTTGCCAAACGACTTAAGATATATCGTTTGATTTGCAAATCTTCAAGTACCAAATCAGCATATTTATTGTCAGGGGCGTACCACCGACTGTTCCAAGTTTTTATAACACCAAGTCTAAAACCTATGGGATGTGTCTTTTGTCCCAAAGTAAACTCCTTAAAAGATCAATTAACTTTCGTTTTTATCTGTTGTCTTTGCTGTTTTTTTCGCAGCAGTTTTTTTGGCAACAGTTTTCTTTGCAGCTTTTTTCTTTGGAGCTGCTTTTTTATCCGAAGCGTCAGCAATTTTGGCATCTTTCTTCACCGCTTTTTTCTTCGTTTTTGTAGCTGCCTTTAATTCAGCTTCCGCATCGGTATGTCCTTCGATAAAAACCGTCAAATGACAAAACCGTTTGTGGTAGCGAAACACTCGCCCCATAGAACGGAAACGAATCCGTTTTTGAGTTGGTGCAGCATCTACGATGATATTTTTAACAATTAAATCTTCAGGGTGTAAATGATCTGTCCCTTCCTGGGAGAGAGCATTCGCCGCAGCAGATTTCATTGTTTTAGCCAAATGGAGGGCAGCAATTTTTGGAGTAAAATTTAACGCTGCTAAAGCTTTTTCCACTGGCATACCTTTTACATTGTTCGCAACTAAACGCATTTTCCGAGGAGGAATAGAAAGGTATTTGAGACTTGCTTTTGATGAAACCAACATAGCTTATCTCCCTTTCAACGCTGAGAAGCGATCAGTAATTTTACCGCCATGACCACGGTATGTTCTAGTTGGGGCAAACTCACCCAATTTATGACCAACCATATTTTCAGTTACATATATAGGTACAAATTTATTACCAGTATGAACCGCAAATGTATGACCAATGAATTCAGGAAGAATTGTTGACCGGCGAGACCAAGTTTTAATAACTTTTTTCTGTCCGGATTCATTCAACTTATCAACCTTCTTCATCAGATGGTCATCTACGAAAGGTCCTTTTTTTAGTGAACGAGGCATCTAATTAATCTCCGCCTTTAAATTTTCACTCTACGATCTTGTACTAAATGATCGTTAGATTTACGTTTACTTCTTGTCTTATATCCTTTGGTAGGCTTACCCCATGGAGTACAAGGGTGACGCCCCCCAGATGAACGACCTTCACCACCACCCATAGGGTGATCGACAGGGTTCATAGCAACACCACGAACGTTAGGACGAATACCGCGCCATCTTGATGCACCAGCTTTACCCCAAATCACGTTCTTATGATCTACATTTGAAACTTGACCGATAGTCGCATAACATACCGCAGGGA
Organism: Candidatus Zixiibacteriota bacterium; assembly: GCA_024280215.1. GTDB lineage: Bacteria > Zixibacteria > MSB-5A5 > GN15 > FEB-12 > QQUK01. The sequence continues at coordinate 2,535 of JAJRQO010000009.1, read as the reverse complement.
CGGTACGAACTTCTCCAGAAGGCATTTTAAGAGTAACTTTATTACCTTCTTTAGCAACAACCTGACAGAATGCACCCGCAGAACGGGACATTTGAGCACCTTTACCAGGTCTCATTTCAATGTTATGAATATTGGTACCCAAAAGGATAGTTCCCATAGGCAACGAGTTACCAATTGTTTGTTCTACTTTTTCACCAGAGACAACAGTATCATTTACATTCAACCCTACTGGTGCAATAATATATCTTTTTTCACCGTCAGCATAATGCAGCAGTGCAATACGTGCTGAACGGTTCGGATCGTATTCAATCGATGCAACACGAGCCGGAATATTATGTTTATTTCTTTTAAAATCAATGAGTCGATACATCCGTTTGTGACCACCACCACGTTGGTATGCAGTGATACGACCTTTATTATTACGACCACCTGATTTTTTCAGAGGTCTTAATAAAGATTTTTCAGGTACGGTAGATGTAATCTCATCAAACGCCGGAACCGTACGGAAACGTAACGTCGGAGTTATTGGACGAAATTTTTTAATTGCCATTTCTACACCTATCCTTACAGATTATCAAACATTGTTATAGATTCACCTTTTTTGATTCTGACAATCGCTTTTTTCCATGTAGATGTTTTACCTTCATTACGACCCATACGGCGAATTTTACCAGGCATAACGATGGTCCGAACATCGGTAACTTTTACTTTGAATAAATCTTCAACTGCAGATTTAATCATAAGCTTATTAGCTGATTTGTCAACTTCAAATACGTACTCATTATTCAATTCACGAAGCAAAGAAGAACGTTCGGTGACGATATTGCTCTTAATTAAATTTCTATATTCTGCTTTCACCCGAACACCTCAACAATCTTATCTAACCCTGCTTTTGTAACCAAGATATAATCAGCATGAAGTAAGTCATAGCCATTTGTGATAGCAGCTCTGCTATACTTTACTGATTGTAAGTTACGACATGAAAGAGCACAATTGTCATTGCGACCTTCATCAAGGATAATACATTTTTTATCAGCTAAATCAAATTTAGTTAACATAGATGTAATAGATTTTGTTTTAATTCCATCAAATTGAATTTTATCTAAAACTTTAATACGGTCAGTAAGTGCTTTATCAGAAAAGACTGAACGCATTGCTATTTTTTTCATTTTCTTTGGCATTTCATACCCATACAAACGAGTTTGAGGACCAAAAACAGTTCCACCACCTCTCCAAAGAGGAGAGCTACTTGTACCAGCACGAGCTCGGCCTGTACCTTTTTGACGCCATGGTTTTTTACCACCACCACGAACATCTTTTCTCGTTTTCGTATGAGCATTCCCTTGTCTACGACGAGCAAGGAGATTGACAACATACTGATGAACAAGACCTTCGTTAGGTTCAATTCCAAAGACAGAAGCGTCTAAATCGACAGTTCCCACTTCGGCACCTTCTTGATTGTATAATTTCACACTCATCTCTTAACTACCCCCTATTCGTCGAACGAATTTTTACAAGTGATCCTTTAAAGCCGGGGACTGAACCTTTAACTAAAATAAGGTTTTCGCTTTCAATAACTTTAATCACTTCGAGGTTTAAAATAGTCTTCTTGTCTTTACCCATACGACCAGCCATCTTCATTCCTTTAAATACTCTTGAAGGAGTTGATGCTTGACCGATAGAACCAGGAGCTCTCCAACGATCTTTTTGACCGTGAGTAGCTTGTGCTCCTGAGAAATTGTGACGCTTCATGACACCGGCAAAACCGAGTCCACGTGAGATACCTGTGACATCTACACGTTCGCCGACATTAAACATGTCAACTTTTAACTCTGCTCCAACCTCGAGAGGATCCCCATCATTACGTAGCTCACGTAGATAGCGAGTTGGTGTCACCCCTGCTTTGGCAAATTGCCCAGCGTAAGGTTTGTTCACCAATTTGGAACGAATTTCACCGAAGCCTACTTGATAAGCGACATAGCCATCTCGCTCGGTAGTCTTAACATCGATAATCGGGCATGGTCCAGCTTCAATTACAGTAACAGTAACCGCATCGCCAGTTTCCACAAAGACCCGTGTCATACCGAGTTTTTTACCTAAAATTTCTTTCATCTTCGACCTTATCAGGTTTTGATTTCAACATCCACACCAGCAGGCAAATCAAGCTTCATCAAAGCATCTACTGTTTGAGGTGTTGAATCATATATTTCAATTAAACGTTTATGTACTCTTGTTTCAAACTGTTCACGAGATTTTTTGTCTACGTGAGGAGAACGAAGCACAGTATAAACTGTACGTTTTGTTGGAAGCGGAATAGGCCCAACTAAACGAGCTCCAGAACGCTGAACTGTTCTTGAGATTTCCTTCGTGTACTTGTCCAAAGCATAATGATCAAATGCTTTGAGACGAATTCTAATTTTTTGTATATCCATTATATTATCAACCTTCTATTCAACGATATCGGCAATAACACCAGCACCGACGGTACGACCGCCTTCACGAATCGCAAAACGAAGCTCTTTCTCCATTGCGATT
>JAJRQO010000008.1 GCA_024280215.1 Candidatus Zixiibacteriota bacterium | reverse complement strand
TTGAGTATATTGAATTGTTTTATAACCGTAACCGTCGTCATTCGAGCTTAGGATACAAAAGTCCAGCTCAATTTGAAGTGATGACAAAACATACTTAACTCCGTGTCCGTTTTTGCGGGGGAAGTCCATTAAAATGTTATGACAATTAAGCAGTAAGCCTGTTTCCAACACCTTTGGTTATTGGGAGGCAGATACCCTCGTCTGCTACTCTTCTGGATTCCTACGTGCCTGCAGGCACTATTTTCACGGGAATGATATCGGGGGAACCCTTCGACAAGCTCAGGGTGACATTTATAAAAAGATGAGATTGCCACGTTTCGATTACTTTCGTAATCTCGACTCGCAATGACTCTTGTTTCAAAATTTCTACAATACAAATACTAAATCATAAACTTATTTATGTATGACAGGATTTTTGTAATCGACAATGTTGGTTCCCCGATCAAGTCGGGGATGGTGTATAGAGTAGGAGTTTTAGTATGCACAAAAAGACTACAATTTTTATGAGTGAAAATGGCTTTAAGCCATTTATCAAGCCAAAGCCATTTCCCCATAACAGGCTAAGCCTAAATTGCTTATAGGTGAAAAACGGTTAATAAAACAGCCTTCAGGCTGTGTTTTATATGCGACTGAACCCATTTTAAATGGGACTGATGCATTTTAAAACAACAATGTTGGATCCGTAATCAAGTTGGGAATGACATTGGGGGAAATGACAAGCTATAAAAAAAGGCAGGTCTCAAAATCGCGACCTGCCCTACAGCTTGACGATTGAAGCAATATAAAAAGGCAGAACCACTAAAGGGTTCTGCCCTACTAAAATCATGTAACGATAAATCTAACAAAAGTTACTTCTTAGAACAGCAACCTTTTTTCTTTGAGCCTTTTGTACCGCACATTTCTTTCATCTTTTCAGGCGAGCAGTCTTTGTTCTTCATGTTACACTGCTTCTTGCATTGTTCCATTTTTTCAGGTGAACAATCCATCTTTTTCATGTCACACTGCTTTTTACACTCTTTCATTTTTTCAGGAGTGCATTCAGATGAGCCACAAGACTTTTTACAGGCTTGTTTCATATCAGAATCACATTGTTTTTTATGCATCTGTTCACAAGTTTGTTTAGAATTCTTAGATGTTTCTTTATCTTTAGCAATGATTACAGAGCTAAAAGTAAAGGCAAAAACAAGCATAGCTATCGCTACTAAACGAAATTTATTCATTTTAATTCCTTTTTATAAATTTAAGTTTTTAGTATTAAAGACGAGACCACGCGAATTCATGGTTGTTGCAGTTCTTCATAGAAGCATTATAGTTGATGCGATAGTTCTATGAACTTTGTTATTTAAAGATAGTTCAATACTATCGTTGTTAAATATTTTAGAGGTATTAAAGTAATCCGATTTGAATCGGACAATTGTTTTTGTATGAGTAGGTAGCTTTATTTCGTGTAAAATAGCTATGCTAATTGGTTGTGAAGAAGGGCATGCACATTTTTTCTTAATAGAGGTATTGGTTGAAATAGAACATGTACTCTGCATGTCACCTGTTTGACAGCTTTTCTCAACTTCTTTCATCATTCGGCAATCACCGCACCCTTTTGGTTTTGGTGTCACCTGTTTGGTCTCGCTATTATTGGCATTTGTCAGAAAACAAACGATATACGGATTTTTAGCAAGTATTGTACTAGTAAAAATGAAAAATGCTACGGCTATGTGTAGTAAAATTATCATCTTAACATTTCTTATTGTTGGTTTGTTCTTATTATACACAATATAGTCAAACAAGTCCAATAATATTTGTATCTACATTGCTTCGACGATTTCTTTTGTGTCACGGGCAATAACTAATTCTTCATTGGTTGGGATGACAAAAGTTTTGACAGTTGCATTCGTTGAAGAAATATCGGTCAATTTTCCATTAGCATCGTTGTTTTTTGCTTCATCTAATGAAATGCCCATATAGTCAAGATTGTCACAGGTCATTTGTCTGATTCTTGAAGAGTTTTCACCAACACCAGCAGTAAAAACGAGTGCATCAACACCTCCCATTGCGGCAGCATATCCCCCGATATATTTTTTTACACGATAACAATAAGTTTCCATAGCTAAGGATGCGTTAAAATTATTTTCATCTACGGCAGTGATGATATCCTGCATGTCAGATGAAATTCCAGAGATTCCTGCTAAACCAGAATGTTTATTGAGGAGAGTGTTGGCTTCATGTAAAGTAAGTTCTTCACGAGCCATAATATGCAAAATAATAGCTGGGTCTAAATCGCCCGAACGAGTTCCCATCAAGAGTCCTTCAAGGGGCGTGAATCCCATCGAGGTATCAACAGAGACGCCATTGTCAACAGCTGTAATAGAGGCACCATTACCAAGATGAGCAGTTATAATTTTAAGATCAGTAATCGGTTTGCCGATTTGTTCGGCAGCAATATCAGATACATAGCGATGTGAAGTACCATGGAAGCCATATCGACGGATGCCGTATTTTTTGTACATGATAAATGGAAGACCATAGATATAGGCGTGGGGTGGCATCCCCGAATGAAAAGCAGTATCAAAGACAGCGACCATCGGGACATTAGGAAGTTTTTTCATACAGGCGTTAATACCACGGATATTATGTGGATTATGCAGAGGAGCAAGTTCTATTAAGTTGCGAAACTCTTTCATCATATCTTTGTTAATAAGTGTAGATCCAGAGAATTTCTCTCCACCATGAACAAAACGGTGACCGACAGCATGAATTTCGGAAATATCCTTTATTACGCCATGATTTTTAGACATTAAAATTGAGATGATGTATTCAATTGCAATGATGTGGTCTAAAATTTCTGCTGATACTTTGATTTCATCACGGTCGTGTGGTTTGTGAGTCAAGACTGATGCCGACATGCCGATGCGAGCGATATTTCCTTTGGCGAGAGCGACTTCATTACTTGTATCAATCAGTTGATATTTTACTGAAGACGAACCAGCGTTTATAACAAGTATATTCATCTTAATTGACCTTTACAGAATTAACATTGTTCTCTTCGATTTTGTTACCTTCGGAGTCATAGACAAAAAAACCTTTACCCGTTTTGACCCCAAGGTTTCCCGATCTAACTAATTTGCGTAAGATAGGGCATGGATTATATTTGTGTTCTACAAGTTCGGTTAACAAGTTTTCCATCCATGACATGACAACATCAAGTCCCATCATATCGGCGAGTGTCAATGGTCCGACATTGAAACCAAAACCAAGCTTCATTGCTTTGTCAATATCTTTTGCCGATGCGACACCCTCCATAAGAATATGCATCGCTTCGTTGAGCATTGGGACGATTATACGAGTAGTGACAAATCCAGGGTACTCATTGACGGTGATAAATTGTTTGTCTAAGAGTTCAGCGAACTGCACCGCTTTGTTGAAAGTTTCATCGTCTGTTTTGAGACCTTTAACGAATTCGACAAGAGGGATTTTTGTGACAGGATTTAAAAAATGCATACCAATTACTTTTTCAGGTCGGTCGGTAACGGCGGCGATTTCTGAAATTGAAAGGGTAGAGGTATTGGTAATTAACAACGCATTTGTATTACACAAAGAATCAAGTTGTTCAAAAAGTTTTTTCTTTTTTTTCAGGTCATCGGGGATAGCTTCTAAAATTATCTCAGCATCTTCTACTTGAGATAAATCTGATGATGGGTGGATCCGTGCTAAAATTGCTCGTTTGTCAGACTTGGTGAGTCCCCATCGTTCGATTTCATGGTCGATAGATTCGGTGATTCCTTTGATACCTCGTTCTGCTAATTTTGTAGTTTTGTCAATTAGCATGACGTCGTGACCTGAGCCAGAAATTGCTTCTGCGAGACCTTGTCCCATGACTCCTGCACCAATTATGATTATGTTTGCTTTTGCCATCTATTTTGTATCCTTTTATTTGCTCGTAATCTTTCTTGTGAAATAAGTAGCAAGCTATGATTAGTCAAGCTTTTAATACCATTATCGGTTAATTTGTTCTGATTTATACAAAATAAGTAGAAAAAAGAGTGAATTTATTCTTATTTGCATCGTCACTATAGAGAAAGTTGTATGATAAGTATGTTATAAATTGACAGATAGGTTGAGCTGTTTTACTATATAGATAATAGAACAACAGGTAGAGGAATCTTTTATGAATAAATCAACACGAATTTTTTTGTTATTAGCAGTTTTAGTTATCGCAAGTGTTTCAAGTGTTTCAAGTGTTTCGGCCTTTTCCAAAGTAGCCGCACGTTATAGTGTGATAGAATTTTATGGGAATTCGTCAAAACCAATTGGTTCTGTTGACCGAATAGGAATTGGGTTACAAGGCTTTGTCTTTCAAGATGATTTTTTTCAATCATTTGATATTGATGCGGTGGATGTCTATGAAAATTCTGCACAAATAGGATTTAGTTACGGTAGTCTTGTTAATACCAACACACTGTTTAGTGTTGGTTTTTCTTTTACTGACGTCAAACATAAAGAAAACTTTGAGCAAATTTCCAATGGATTTATATATTCGTATTATTATCCGAAAATTTTTAAAATTCGGATGTATAACGTTGACTTTAATTTGAATTACTATTTTGGTTCCCCTGTAAAACAGGTTTTGACTCCTTATGCTGGTGTAGGTTTGCAGGCTGGACTTCTTTCTGTTTCAGTTTCTAATTTTGCCTCGGAATCGGATTTTGTCTCGGCACTGTCTTTCAATTTTGGTGCGGATTTGAATATATGGCAAGCTACAAATAAAATGGCGAAATTAAATCTCTCATCTGTTAATTCTTATCAAATTTATGCTTCTGATAACCGACCTAAATATATGACAATCGGATTGGGTTTAAAATATTATTTCCGTCCGTAAGATTTTTTAATTATGCATTGTAAACTAATAAGGTATCTAATATATGTATCAACAAAAGGCCGTAAAAATGATTCAACTCTCGTTTGTAATTCTTCTCTTTTCATTTCTCTTTGCATCTTGTGGTGATGACGACCCAGTAAAACCAACTGTTGATGCGGGACTAAATTCGGTAGGTGGCTTTTACTACAAAGCTGTTATGGGAGCGGTCAATAATATAGAGTTTTCTGTAGGTTCTCCTGATAAAGTTCCGATGACTGGTAGTTGGGTGCATTTTAACATAATAATTGGAGATGGATCTCTTGTTAATGATTCTGTACAAGTTGATGCAAATGGTAAGGCAACTTGTCAGTACAATTTCGATGGTGTGTTAGGTCATGCTGAATTGCAAGCTCTCGTTCGTAATGTTGACACAACAACAGTGACTCTTCGGGCGAGTACGCTGATTCCCGGTGTAACAGGTCAGGGGCAGTATATTTTGATGGAAGATAGGTATGAGGATATAAAGAATTTTAATGGTACACCTCTTTCTGTCGACGTTGATCCAACAAGCTGGATTCTCTATGCGGTATATGAATCGAATTTAGGTGTTGTTTTTGTTATGGAAGATATTAATCGAGATTCTACTTTAACAGACTCATCTCATGTTCTTGGTATCATAGTAAATACCGTCTATACTGGTAAAACATCTGATTCTCTTGGCATTGGTTCAACAATGGGCGAAGTAGGAGCAGTATATGGTGGTACGAATGAAGTATATGACCCGACTCCACCACCAGCATATTCATATAAATTCCCTTCTTCAGGATTGACATTTTGGGCAGATACATCAGCAGTATTTATAGATCGGGTCGTTTTTGAGATTCATCTGACAGAAAATGTTACAATTGCCCCTTCTCTAATTAAGAAAAAGAGTGGAAACCAAGCAACTGCGACTCAGATTTCATATAAAAGATTCAATAAGTAGCATATTACAAACTTGACAGTCATTTTGAAATGAGATATATTCGCCCAAAATGAAACTGTAACTTATCGTAGGAAAAAAATGAAAAAACCAATTATTCTATTAATCATGTTCTCACTTTTTATCTTCACAATTGGATGTGGGAAAAAAGTAGAAGAGAATTCTAAAAACGATTCAAATCAAACTCAGGCAAAAGCAGAAGTTGTAGCCGATATAGCTCCAAACCCAGCTGATTCATTAGCGGGAAAAACATTTCCAATTCGCTCTAAAGATAATGCAATTGTAACGATTGAAACAGATTTTGGAAAAATGATTTTAGAATTATACCGTGATGTTGCTCCAGCCCATGCTGACTCTTTCGTTGCTCGAACAAATGATGGTTTTTACAATGGGCTTATTTTTCATCGTGTTATTGAAAATTTTATGATTCAAGGTGGTGACCCATCTGGTAATGGTACTGGCAATGCTGGCTATTTTTTACCTGCTGAGTTTAATGAACTCCCTCACCAAGATGGAACTCTTTCTATGGCACGTTCTCAGTCTCCCAATTCTGCATCAAGTCAATTCTTTATCTGTCTTGCAAGAACTCGAAATACAGCAAACTTAGACCGTCAATATACAGTTTTTGGTCAACTTATTAAAGGTTATAACGTCCTACACGCAATCGGTTCAACAGAAGTTGTAGCTAATGCTCAAGGCAAAATATCTAAACCAAAAGAAGAAGTGGTTATGCGAAAAGTATATCTTTCAGATGCTGAAGGAAACCCTCTGAAATAAAGAGTTAAAAATTGGTTAAAAAAGCGGGATTTATCCCGCTTTTTTATTGGAAAATAAAATGGAACAGGTTCTGACTTAATACGTTAATATAGATAATGGTAGCAAAAAACTTACTCATATTAGGATCTACTGGCTCAATAGGAAAATCAACCTTAGAAGTAGTTGACCAACACCCAGGCAAATTTGTCGTACGGGGATTGGCAGCATTTTCAAATGTAGAACTTCTTGTTCAGCAATATCACAAATACAAACCAGAAGCACTCTGTCTTGTAAATGAATCAAAAGCGGATGATCTGAAAGCTGCACTCAAAGGGGAAGAAGTCAAGTTGATGTTTGGCGAGCAAGAGCTGATAAACTTTACCCAGTTTTACTATGTTGATATTGTTATCAATGCTGTGGTTGGTGCTGCTGGACTCTTAGCGTCACTTGAAACTGTCAAGCAGGGAAGAACTTTAGCGGTTGCCAATAAAGAATCATTAGTCTGTGGCGGACCACTATTTCCTGAAATTTTAAAGAAAACAAAAGCGAAAATACTTCCGATAGACTCTGAACATTCTGCAATTTGGCAATCTGCTTTGGCGGGTAAAGAAAACGAACTGAAAAATGTTATTATTACTGCTTCGGGTGGTCCATTTCGGACGCTACCTAAAGAGCAGTTCAGGCAAATTACAAAAGCACAGGCTCTTGACCATCCAACATGGAAAATGGGGCAGAAAATAACAATTGATTCTGCCACCCTTGCCAACAAAGGGCTTGAAGTAATGGAAGCAGTTGTACTGTTTAATATTCCAGCTTCAAAAGTCAAAGTGGTCATTCATCCGCAATCTATAATTCATTCAATGGTTGAGTTTAACGATTCATCTGTGATTGCTCAGCTTTCAAACCCTGATATGAAACTTCCAATCAGCTATGCTTTATTTTGGCCAGATAGAGTTGAGTCTCCATTTGGAGCGTTGGATTTCACCAAATTGCCTGATTTATCATTTGAAGAACCTGATTTAGATAAATTTAAAGCCCTCAAACTTGCTTTTGAATGTGCCAAAACAGGCGGAACTGCCCCTGCGGTATTTAATGCCGCCAATGAAGTTGCTGTGGATGCATTTCTCAAAGAAAAAATCCGATTTACCGATATAACAAGATGTATTGATGAATCTTTACAAAAATTTAATATTGTGTCAGCACCCAATTTATTCGATATTTTAAATGCTGATAAAGAAGCGAGATTAATCGCTGAAGAATTGATAGGAAATCAGAAATGTTAATGACAATTGTATCATTTGTATTCGTATTAGGTGTCTTAGTTTTTATCCATGAATTAGGACATTTCTTAATAGCAAAAAGAGCTGGAATCTTTGTAGAAAAATTTTCAATCGGTTTCCCTCCATATATGTTTAAAAAACAATGGGGCGAAACTGAGTATTGTATTGGTATGATTCCGCTTGGTGGGTTTGTGAAAATGGCAGGAGAGAACCCCGAAGAAGAAAGTACGGGAGCCGAAAATGAGTTTATGTCAAAATCTGTCGGAGCCAGAGCTGCCGTTTTGTTTGCGGGACCATTTGCTAATTATGCTTTAGCATTAGTTCTTTTTATGGGCTTAGCTTATTTTGAGGGTAAACCTGTTTTTGATGAAAATCAAATTGTTGTTGGTCTTGTTGATGAGACCAAACCAGCATTTGCTGCTGGGCTTCAAGCTGAAGATAGAATTATTGGACTCAATGGACAGTCTATTCAAAATTTTGATGTTTTACGAATCGAAATCTCTAAAATTGTAAATGAAGAACTTTCTCTCCAGTGGGTCAGGGGAACAGACACTATTACAAATTCAATGGTGACAGCAATAAGAGAAACAAAAAACCAAGAGGGTGGAATCGACACTACTGGTGTTATTGGGTTTTCCCCATCTCCTTCTTCTTATGAATTTTTAGGGTTTGTTGGAGCAGTAACCAAAGGATTTAATGATACAAATTTTTGGGTTACGGAAACAATCGGAATGGTCAAAAAATTGATTTTTGCTGAACAATCGGTTAAAGAACTTGGTGGACCAGTTGCTATCGCTCAAATGTCTGGACAGGTTGCTGAACATGGAATAGCTGCTCTTCTGGCGTTTATGGCGGTCTTGTCAGTCAACTTAGGTGTTATGAACTTGCTTCCTATACCTGTTTTAGATGGTGGACATTTACTCTTTTTGGCTGTTGAGAAAATTAAAGGTTCCCCTGTTTCTGTCAAAGGACGAATGTATGCCCAACAGGCAGGAGTATTTTTGCTATTGGGATTAATTTTAGTGGTAACATTTAATGATATAGTAAAAATATTTACAAATTAAATTTGAATAATTTTCATGATTTAATAGTATAAGACAAAAGATAAATTTTAGAGATAATAGGATTGATATGAGTAAAGATGCCGCATGGGATAATTTAAAACAATTACTGTTTGCCGTTATTATGGCAGTTATTATTAAAACATCAGTTGTTGAAGCATATAAAATTCCATCTGAATCGATGGAAGATACGTTGTTGGTTGGTGATTTTCTTTTAGCTAATAAATTTATATATGGTGCAAGATTGCCATTTGTCGATTGGCAATTGCCAGCATTTACTGACCCTGTGCAAGGGGATGTTGTGATTTTTATCTATCCTAAAGATGGTGTTACAAAATATATCAAACGATGTGTTGCTGTTGGCGGCGATACTTTGTTTATCAGAGATAGAGTAGTATATGTCAATGGTGAGGTTTTTGATTTACCCGAACATGGGAAATTTTTAAACCCAAGAATCCAACCAAGGAAGCCAGGTGGGCAAAATTCAGTCGATAACTATGGTCCATATATTGTCCCTGAAGGTCATTATTTTATGATGGGTGATAATCGGGATAATTCCTATGACTCACGTGGATGGGGTGTTGTCCCAAGAGCAAATGTCTTAGGTGAGGCGATGATGATTCATTGGTCATGGTCGGATGATAACTATCCTTCTCCTGATGTTTCAATCAAAGACCCTTTGTCTGTTCCAAGAATGTTTATTTACAATGCGGTGCATTTTGCTCAAAAGGTGAGATGGTCTCGTTTGTTTTCAATTATAGATTAATCTAATAATTTTTTAGTTGTGTGGAGACAAAAATGAAAAAAATTATATTTGTATTGTGTGTATTGACTCTCTCAAGTTTAGCATTTGCAGAACCTGGAATTGAACTTTCGGAGTCATCATTTAATTTTGGTAAAGCTCCTCAAAGAGCAGCAGTGAGTCATACTTTCTGGCTCAAATCAACTGGTACAGATACTCTGGTGATTACTAAAATTGTTCCTGGGTGTGGTTGTACTAAAGCTCCCCTAATGGATTCTGTCTTAGCTCCGGGTGATTCGACTTCGCTTGAAATTATTTTTGAGACAAAATCATTCCGTGGTTATGTTACCAAAAAACCTTATCTTGAAACAAATATCTCGGAAGATAAAATATATTTGAGAATAGATGCTGAACTTTTTCCAAAACCTGAATCAATACTACCAGTTGGATTTGAACCATTTAAGCTTGATGTCTCCCAGTTTACAGAAAAGCCAAGATCCAAAGCGAAGTTTCATCTGGTAAATAAGTCTGATGTTGATTATGAAATTACGATGCTTGATATTAAGAACAAAGCCTTTGATGTTAAACTTCCTAAAAAAATCAAAGCAGGTGAAACTATCGAGGGAATCTTGACGGTTCACAAGGATAAATTAGAAACCGAGTTTCAATCATCGTTTACGATTCAACTAAATGATGATTTTCAGACACGTATTTCTCTTCCAATAAGACGGATTTTACGTAACATCAAAAAGTAACAGACGATGTCTGTTGTATGAATTTTAGCTGTGATACATATTTGTGTGACAGCTTTTTTATTGCATCAAGATAATATCAATACGTCGGTTTTTAGCTCGCCCTTCATTTGTCTGATTAGATGCTATTGGATGGTCGGCACCATAACCAACAGAAGAAATTTTCGATGCTGAGATTAGTAAACTTTGACGTAAATATTGCATGACAGCCAATGCACGTTTTTCTGAAAGCAAAACATTGCGAGATGCTTCACCATTGTCGTCGGTGTGACCTTCGACTCTTATGAGAGCATCAGGGAACATGAGGATTGTTTCTTTAATTTTTCCAAGTAATTCCATGTGGCTATCTTTAATTTCACTTTTGTTTACATCAAATGATAATCCGCTTAATCGAAGGACTATATCATTGGCAGAGTTAAAGAGAACTTCACCTTCAGATGGGTTAAGCATCTGTTTTGCTTTTTTAAATTTTTCTTCACGTTCGACTCGTGAAGCAAGTTGTTCGGCTATATCACCATGTTCCGCTTCTAAGCTTTCAAGCTGTGATTGTCCAGATTGTACTTTTTTATTTAATGATTTATTATCGGATAAAAGGGTTTCAATTTGTTTACCAATTGCATTAGTGAGTTTAATTGGGTCGGTGTCGGTAGCGGTTTCATTAAACTTTGAAAGTAGCGCTTGTAGTTCGGTAGTGACGTTACCAGAGAGATTGGTCATTTGTTGGTTGAGGCGTTTATTTTCATTTTGTAAATTTCTGATATACATAGTAAGAGTATCTGCAGCAGCAAGGGGACCATTGTCAAACGGAAGTGTTTCTAATTCAATTTCTTTTCCAACGCGATTCATTTGAATTTCATAGACAAGCATCAGCTTTTCCCATGCTTGATCGTTTCTGTTCAAAGCTCTTACAGAAAGAGAAATATTTGAGGCGTGTTTTGCTTCATACTCAGCACGTTGAGTTTCGACTTGAGCATCTTTGCGGTTGTACCTGTCTCTGCTAATTATTGTGTTTGCTTTTGTGCGGGCAGTTTTTGCTTTATCTAATGTTGAGAGGGCATACTTGGCGGCATCATCAGCTAACGCTTTTTCAATTAATCTGTCGGTTTTTCCCAAGACATCTTTTCTGATAGCTTCCATCTCAGCAGTTAAAAAAAGTGGAGATGCTTTTTGTGCTTCTTTGAGTGCATTTTTGACATTACCCGATTCTACTTTTTGGGTTGCTTTAATAAACTGTACTTCAGCTTTGGCATACAATTCGGGAACAAGCGAACGAGCTTTAGCATCATTTGCTTTTTGGCGGGCTTCTAAATATTCAGACAAGGATAGTTTACCTACTTCAGTGGCACGGATTGCATTTTCAACATATTCACGAGCTTCAGAAACCGCTTTATTAACGTTTTTTTGTTTTTTGTTTTGTTGGATTTGTTTTTGTGCTTTATCAACTGCTTTAGTTGCTTTCTCCCAAGTTTTTGGGGAAAAGATAGGTGTTTCCAAAATTTTGGCTGAATCGATTATAACGACCAGCTCATCAAATGCTTTTCTGTCGAGTGCTGATGTGGTCGCTGTCAATACTAAAGAGATGCAACATACAAGTAAGAGTATTTTTTTGTTCATGAGATATCCTTTTATCAATGATTTTCGATATCTATAGTATCGGACAAAATAAAGAAAAATTGAATATAGGAATAAGCAAGCTGTGTATTTTAAAGAAATAGTTTATGGTGTTCCTATGAGTGGGCTGGTATGCTCAATTCTTATTAAATCAATTCACTTTAATATTATTCCCAACTTGATTTCGAATTCAGATAAAAGTCGAAACTATATGATTTTTTTGAACTATTGAGCCTTTTATAAGTTGAAGCCGAAGAGGTATATTAACGAGTAATAGATTCCGACAAGGATAAATGCGATGGCGGTTATTTTGCGTGCATGTTTTTCAAAGGAAGAAATTTTATTAAATGCGGTACCGATAAATTTTGCTCCCAAAGCAATCAAGACCGCAAAAACAACAACAGGTAAAGCGGTGCCGATACCATAGACAGTCGGCATGATAATAGCTGATTGATGTTCAATTGCAAGTGGGATAAGGCTTCCAAAAAAGAGTGCCGCTGAAATCGGGCAGAATGATAAAGCAAATAACATCCCAAGTCCACCTGATCCCCAGATGCCAAATTTTTCAAATTTGCCTGAAAGTTTTTGACTTACTCCAAAACCAGGGAATCGTAATTTTATAATATCCAAAAGCATAAATCCAACGATAAAGAGAATCGGTCCAAGAAATTTGTTCATGTTCTGCTGGAGGAAAACTGCTACCTCGGGAATTGACAAAACTGAGTAGACAACCAAAACACCAAGGGCGATATAGGTAAGCATTCGTCCCAGAGTGTACATCAGTCCCGAAAGGAGTACCATCCTTGGGTTGTCAACACGTTTGCCTATATAGGTGATAGCGGCAATGTTGGAGGCTAAGGGACAAGGGGAAATAGAGGTCAGAATACCAAGCCAGATAGCCGAGCCGATAGCGATAAAATAACTGTCCATACTATTTTTTGTCTGATTTAGCGATGAACTCTTTTACCGTCTTTTGAACGTAGGCAATATATTTTTCCTTGTCGTCAGTAAAATCCCAAATTTTATCGAGATTTTTCCAGTCGGTTTCTTTGCCATTTTCAAGTTTTGATATAACTAATGATTGGCTGTATAACTGATATGTTATACCTAAATGCTTGTTTTCTTCTTCTTCAAAATTTACGCTTTTCCAGATAAAAGTGCTATCGGCAAGTTCTTTTTCAAATGCTGATGAAATCGCTTCTTCTGAATATGCTTCTAATTTTTTACAGGTGGAACATCGACGGTTTAAGTGTAGATATGAGATGACGTATTGTTCTGCTTTTTGAACTTTTTCTGTTGTTGTTGCTTTGTCAGTTGTTTGCTTCTGTTCTGATTCAGCAGAAAAAACGGAGGCATTGAGTATGACAAGGCAACCAATGAGTAAAATAATTTTTAATTTCATATTGATCCTTATTATTTGATTTCGTCGGTTAAGATAGCATTGTTTTAATATCGTCAAGAGTCGGAACTTTTCCACTCATTTTTATTTCACCATCTACTATAAGAGCGGGAGTCATCATGACACCATAGTTTGTGATTTCGACAATATCACTTACTTTTTCGATGTTGCATTCTAATTTTAGTTCCTGAGCAGCTTGCTCGGTCTGTTTCATAAGTTCGATACATTTTGGACAACCAGGTCCAAGTACTTTTATCTGTTTCATGTTGTTCTCCACAAAAACATTAATAGTTATTGTTGATATTATAAGCATCGGTATTATAAACACAATAGATTAATTAGTTCCCTTTTACTAAAGATGAGATTACCACGGCAACAAGTTGCCCCGCAATGACAGATGAGAGTACGTTGGAGGAACTGCTAAAGAGTTCCGCCCTACAAGGCTGGATTCTCGATCAAGTCGGGAATGACATTGGAGATAAGCTTATGTCGTTTGGAAAAGGAGTAAAGTATTAATAAATCAGCCGTTCGGCTGTTTTTTGTTGCATCTTTTGGCTAATTTTGTACTATAATCGACAATATGTATTCATTGACTGTTGAAAATTTAGGTAAGCGGTTTGGTGCCAGAAAAGTATTCTCAAAAATCGATTTTGAGCTACATTCGGGCGATTCTATCGCTATTGTCGGCTCAAACGGTTCTGGTAAATCGACCCTGCTCAAAGTCATCCTTTCGCTCTTAGTTCCTAGCAAAGGGAAAGTCGAATACAAAAACGAAACTGAACTTTTGACTGATGATAATTTTCGTGATTATGTCTCGTTTGTCTCCCCATATTTGAATCTGTATGACCATCTTACTGCTGAAGAAAATCTTACTTTCTTTGCGACTGTATCAGGCTTTAATGTCACAGGTAAAGAGATCAACAATCTTTTGGCAAAAGTTGGACTTGAGGGTAGAGGTGTTGACTTTGTCATGGGCTATTCATCGGGTATGAAACAACGATTGAAATACGCTGTTGCACTTTTAAAGAAACCTGAGTTTTTATTTTTGGATGAACCAACATCGAACTTAGATGATGCTGGTAAAAAGATTGTTTTTGATATTGTCGAAGAGTATCGCAAGGAAACGGTCATATTAATTGCTACCAATGAAAAAGAGGAGTACGAACTTGCCAAAAGCATCGTCAGGCTTACTTAGTCGTTCTCTTGCCGTTTATTTCAAAGATCTGCGTTTGGAGCTACGTACTAAATCTGGATTAAACGCTATTATGATGTTTGGTGTAACAACTTTGGCGGTGGTATCATTTGCTTTAGGGCAGTCCGGTTTATCTCCTAAAGTATTATCGGCTCTATTCTGGATTATCATGTTTTTCTCTGCTATGTCGGGATTAGCTCAGACATTCATAAGAGAAGAGGAAACAGGTACATCACTTATACTCAATTTAACCGCAGAACCGAACTCAATATATATTGGAAAATTACTGTTCAATTTAACTTTACTGATAACAATGACGACAATAATAACACCGATGTTTTTTGTCTTTACCGATGCTTCAACTGATAATATTTTGCCATTTTTGGTTGTTCTTGGTTTAGGTGTTTTTGGGCTTGTGGCAGCGACAACGTTGGTAGCGGCGATAATTTCAAAAGCATCTGTAAAAGGTGCATTGTTTGCGGTGGTCTCATTTCCAATTCTCATGGTCTTATTGATGGTCTTAGTCGGGGCAACAGAAAAAATATTTGATAATGAATCCTTGTCAGCGGTGAGCTCAGAATTACAGTTTTTAATCGCCTATGTTGTTGTTATGACTACTATTTCACTCCTATTATTTAAATTTGTTTGGCGTGAATAAAATAAAAAGTTTGTGAAAAAAAGACCAATCTCCTGAATTTTGTTGCTTTTTTAAAATTTAGTTGTATAATGATTTACAAGGATAATCAATGTTTGGAGAAATAGAAAGATGTGGTATAAGTTAGTATTATTTGTCTTGATGTCTATAATGATTTACTTCTCTTTTGCCTTACCTGCCCCACAACAGCAGATAGGTGAATCGAGCCGTATTTTCTATTATCATATCCCACAAGCATGGATTTGCGTGATTGCATTTGCTATGTCGATGTTTTATTCAATTATGTATTTACGTAAAAAAGAGATCAAATATGATGATAAAGCTGCTATTGCTGCAAAACTTGGATTTATTTTTTGTGTCTTAGCGACAGTCACTGGTGCTATGTTTGCCAAAGTAACTTGGGGTATGTATTGGAACTGGGATCCACGTCAGACATCTATCTTTATACTTCTGCTCATTTACGGTGCCTATTTTGCTTTACGTGGAGCAATTGAGGTAGAGGAAAAGAAGGCGGCATTGTCGGCTGTCTATTCAATATTTGCTTTTGTGACGGTACCATTTTTGATTTTTATTGTACCTCGAATGGTACCATCGCTTCATCCTAATGATTCAATAATAAGTGAAGATTTAAAATTTAATATAGAAGGTGCTATTTCTTTAGTCTTTTTCTCAGCGTTAGCACTTTTTACTGTTGTTTATATATGGTTATTTAATATCGGAGTTCGAGTACAACTCCTTATGAGAAAACAATTAGAAGAAGAGGATTTCTAAATGGACGGAAATTATATTGTAATGGCAGTTACACTCATCGTTTGGATAGGCCTGTTTCTATTTATATATGGTGTAGATAAGAAAGTAAAAAAACTTGAGGAGAAAGTCTAATGACTGCAAAGTATATTATTGGTGGTGTTATAGTTATATTATTTATGATTTGGGGTGCGTCAGCATTTTTGAATACAACAATTCAATATGTTTCAATTGACAAAGCGAAAGCATCAAACAAGATGGTTCAAGTCATGGGTAAAATTGATTTTGATACCAAGAAATATGATGCTGAAAAATCACGTCTTGAATTCGCCGTCTATGACGCCGAAGCAGAAACAATTGTCGGTGCATCAACAATGAATGTTGTCTACCATGGTGTTGTCCCTGGTAATTTTGACCAAGCAACATCTGTCGTCTTAAAAGGTAAAACAGAAGGCGACATATTTGTCGTTGATCAAATGCTTGTGAAATGTCCATCGAAGTATCAAGGTGAAGATGGATCCGAATATCAAGATATGGAAAAACACAACGAAGCCGTTGGAGAAACTGGAGTCTAATCGTGGCACCTAATGTACCAGGCGATCTGCTTATTTATCTCGGATTCGCCTTCAACATCTTAGCTGGGCTTTTTTTCTTATTAGTTGCTCAAGGTAAGACATCTTATGAAGCACTCGCATTAAAATCGTATCATCTTTTTACTGCTGTTATAACTATTGCGACTTGTTATCTCAGTTATCTTTTCTTCTCAGAAACGTATGTTGTATCGTATGTCTACAATTATTCCGACAGAGCTTTACCATTTTTCTATAAACTTTCCGCACTATGGGGTGGTCAAGAAGGTACTTATCTCATGTGGCTGATGATGAACGCTTTCTTTGGTTACATTATCATCAAAAAGGGTGGTATTTATCGAAATGTAGGTATGGTGGTTTATTCTATTGTAAACTTGTTCTTCTTATTTCTCTTAGTAAAATTATCACCGTTTGCATTGTTAAACGGATACCCTCCTGATGGAGCAGGGCTGAATCCATTGTTACAAAACCCTTGGATGGTTATTCATCCACCGATTATATTTATTGGTTATTCACTTTCTGCGGTTCCATTTTCCTATGCGATGTCGGCATTAATTCTTAACGATTTTTCACATTGGATTAAAAAAGCATTTCCATGGGCTGCGATTACTGCTCTTATGCTTGCTGGTGGAAATATCTTAGGTGGCTATTGGGCGTATATTACTTTAGGATGGGGTGGTTTCTGGGCATGGGATCCAGTTGAAAACTCATCATTTATACCGTGGTTTATATCGCTTGCCTTTATACATGGCATGATAATTGAAAAACGAACGGGAGCGTTACGTAAGTCTAATATTCTTATGTCATCGTTTGTCTTTGTCTTAGTTATTTATGGAACGTTTTTGACTCGCTCTGGTGTGCTTGCTGATTTCTCAGTACATAGTTTTGTTGACTTAGGTATTAACCAGTATCTTGTTCTCTTTTTGGTATTGTATATATTGATGACGTTGATGTTTTTTGTTCGGAATAAAATAAATTATATTATTGCGGCATCGTTATTTGCTGCCTTTACATTGACAACATTTGTGACTGGTGGTAATCAGTTTGTTGGTGTATTAATCACACTGTATGTTTTTGCGAATTTAATAATATTTATACCTCAACAACAGCATATTAGTAATACTCCTATTTCTTATAATATATTCCATAAAGATTTTATTACTTTTGGTGGTATGGCATTGCTCTTTACTTTTTCGATTATAGTACTTGCATGGACATCGCTTCCTATTCTAACGAATATATTTACCGATACACCACGTGCGGCTGACTTGTCGACGTATAATACTTTTGCGGCACCATTTGCGGTTATCTATGCCTTGCTCTTAACATTTGCCCCATTTACCGCATATCAAAATCGTAAGATAGAAAATTGGCAGTCAAAGCTTGGGATTGTTTCTGCTGTATCATTGGCTATAAGTTTTGGACTGTTCTACTTTGTACTTGGTGCAACTCTTATGTTTGCTGGAATATTTTCTATTGTTTTGATTTCTCTGTCGATGTATATGATGAATAAAGAGTTTATGAAAGAACTTCTTATACCGTTTGGTGCTGGAGTAATAACAGTTGTATTCTCAATGTATGTTGGTGTTGAGAATTATTTGTATCTGCTTTTCTTTGCATTGGCTGTTATGATGTCTGTTAGTAATCTTTTATCGCTTACAAGGAATATGTCATCATGGAAAACTATTGGTGCTCAAATTTCTCATCTTGGTTTTGGTCTTATGATTATCGGAATTTTGTCATCTTCTGCATTTTCCACGAATGAAAAACTTGTTTTACCTCGTGGTGAATCAGACTCTGCCTATGGTATTTTAGTAAAATATCTTGGAATGGAAAACGATATTGATTTTCCTCAGAATAAATTGATTTTAGAAATAACTGATAATGGTTCTGTTTATCGAGCTGATCCACAGCTTTATTTTTCTCAGAAACTACAAGGGGTAATGAAAAAACCGTTTGTAGATAAACATCTTTTGTATGACTTATATCTTGCTCCTGAGCAGATTCAAAATTCAAATAATAGCAGTAATGCACTGATTTTGAAAAAAAATACCCCTACTGAAATTGATGGATATTCTTTCATGTTCAAAAATTACGACATGGCACAGGATGAAGTCGAAGGTAATCATGAGCATGAACATTCTGGTATGACTGTAACTGCTCATATCGAAATCACAAAAGATGGTAACACGTTTCATCTGACTCCAGCAATTTCGATGGTCTCTCATGGTGCGAATTCTGAAACAATAGACAAGCCAGCAAGCTTTGGAGAAAATAATCAATTTGTCGCATCAATAGATCAGATTTTAGCAGATCAAGATGCTGTTTCATTGAGAATTCCAGGGCTTACTTCTAAAGGACCTCAGGATAGACTTATTCTCGATATCGCGAAAAAGCCTATTATTAACTTAGTTTGGTTTGGAACAACACTAATCCTTATTGGTGCATTAGTTGTATTTTATCGTCGTAATGGCGAAATAGCATAATATTTCAATTCAAAACTCCCGAAGATTAAATATCTTTGGGAGTTTTTCCGACTATTATAGTATGAAGAAAATTATACTTATAGCGTTAATTTGTCTATCAATCATAGTGCCAGTAATCGCAAAACAAGTCAGCTTTGACCCATCGAGAGGTCTTGTAGAAGTTAATGTCTTAATCGATGGTGTTATCTCAGGTCGATTTGGAATTGATACGGGTGCTGATAGGCTGTATTTAAATAAACAGTTTGCAATTGATAATTCTATTGAAATATTACAGTCCTTTGGACAGCGAAATATTCAGGGAGCTGATGGTTCTGCAAAACCATTTGCGGCTTCTCTAAAAACATTTGAAATAGCAGGAGATGTTGAGCTTAAAAATGTTGCTGCGACTGTTGTAGATTTAACTAAAATGAGTGTTGGGACAAAGCCTCCTGATGGACTTATCGGCTATCAAATTTTAAAACAATTTTATGTCTCAGTAGACTATCCAAACAGTAAGTTTGAACTTTCAAAAGATGAGCCTGGTTTTTTAAGGGGAAGAAGATACTCCGAAATTCCATTTTCACAATACAGTCATCTAATCTTAGTCGATGTTGTTCTTAACGATGATATAACTGTACCGATGCTTCTTGATTATTGTGCATCGTATACAACTATTACTCCTAAAGTTGCCGAGATGCTTGAGATTCCACTTCGAGAAAATCGTAGGGCTATTTTAGAGTCGGTGCAAATTGGTGAGGTAGAGTCTCGAAATGTTTATGCTTTGGTTTCGGATTTGAAGGAGTTTAAAAAGTCAACTCCACGAGCGAAGTTTGAGGGAATTATTGGTTCAACATTTCTACATGATTTTAATATCACGGTAGATTATAAACAAAAGAAAGTATATGTCCGCCACTAAAAAATTATTAAACAATTCATAGTGTCAAACGTATAATATAGTAAGAATCAAGTACAAAAGGCTTGTGTTCTTATATGATTGTTTTACCTTTGAAATGTAGCACAAATTATACCTTATACAATTATGGAAAATTAAACGAATGAATTTTTGGAGTTTTGAATACTCTTTTGACCCTGATTTAAAAAATCGGATGCTCTATGGCAAAATTTATGGTATCTGGAAAATTGATACCGCTAAAGCATATGCTGAAGAGATGAAAGAGACAGTACAGCCATTTACAAAAAAGCCTTGGGCAAAGTTGATGGATTTAACAAACTGGAAATCAAGTCATCCAGAAGTGATTGAAATTATTGGTGATTTAAATCATTGGTGTCGCCTGAATAATATGGAATGGACGGTGTTTATCATCAATCAGCAGGTTGGTTTTGGGCAACTTATGAGAATGTTTGATTCTGGTAAATATGCTGATATTGGGAAAACATTTCGTACTATGAAAGAGGGCGAAGATTTTCTGATGACCAAAGGCTACAATATCCGCAAAGACTCAAGCGGTATATTTAAGTAAAATAATAAATATTAATTATTTTCTTCTAACATCCAAGTATTGATAAACCGACCAGCTTCTGTCATAGAATAATTTTTATCATTCAATAATTTAGGCCATGTATATGGTGAATAACACCAAGCCGTCCAACTAATTCGTTTATCAATTAAATATGCTTTCAATGCATCTCGATATAGACCATCACCTACAAATAAGCCTTCATAATATGGTGCTTCATTTGGGTTGTCTAACAAAAATCCGATTTCTGTAGCAAATATCGGATAATTTTGGCTCACTGTACCGAAGACCATATCCCAGTCTGTCACAGTTGAATCCATATATGCTATAGCTCCCGGATAGGGATGAACAGCATAAATTACGTTTACTCTATTGACTGCATTTGATGAGTTTAATGTTAGGTATGACAAATCATACGCCCAGTTTAATCCACCGACAATAACAGAAGAGTTTGCATCGTGGTTTCTGATTGTATCTATGATTTCTTCAGCAAACGTTTTCCAATTATTCCATTGAGTTGTTTGTTGAGTATAGGCCGAAGTTGCAAAAGATGGGTAGACAGGTTCGTTAAAAAGTTCATAGAAAGCCACGGTTTTGTTATTTTTATATCGTTCCGACGCAACGCTCCAGAAATTTAGTATTTCCTGTTGTGTAGTAGTATAGAGCTCGCCGTATCCCTCAGCAATATTAGATTCATAGTCACCTGTTGTTGGAAACCCAATTGAATGATAGTCTAAAATAACATACATATTATATTTAGCTGCCCAGTTAATAGCTTCGTCTAAAATGAGTAGTGAATTATCCATACCGTGAACGTTGAGAGCTGCGGGATAAATTGGAAGCCGAACTATGTTTGCACCAAAATTTGAGATATTTCGAAATATGGTTTCATTCCATTCAAGATATTGGTCAAAATAGAAAATACCGTTTGAAGCTTTATCGTCTAACGAATGAGAGAGAACAATCGGAGATTCAATACTGACACCTTTAAAAATAATTTCGTTGTTTGACTCATCAACAATCATATTACCGATAGTGGAAAACTCCTGTGGGTAGATACTTGTTTGATTGTCACTTTGAGTTGTGTTATCAGAACATGACACAGCAATAGTACATATTATGAGAATCAGAAATATTGTGATAGCTTTCATAATGATTTTCCCTTAATGGATATTTATTAAATGTTATGATTCTAATATCGGTGTTTTCAGACATTAGTTTAATAAGGGAATTATATTATAGCTTGATAGAGATATAAAAGGCGGAACCGCTAAAGGGTTCCGCCCTACTTGAATATAATTTTATAGTGAACAGCTCATGTCTTGACCACAGCACATTGGTGATTTGATTTTACCGTGACCGTTTGGACATTCTGAAATCTGTACTTCATTGCCGTCGTCGAGTTTTAAGGTATTGTTGACAAGTGGAGCATCACATTTTCCACAAGTTGCATTGACAGACATTCCGCATTTTGGACATTCATATGTTGCCATTTTTAAATCCTTTTCTAAAATAATTAACAGTTACTTGTTTCTATTTTTGGAAGATAGGGCAGAACAGTCCAAATTCCAATAGTTTTTTACGGAATATTTATTGTTTTGTGTATAGGCAATAAACTGTCTAAATGTCTCGATGATGGAGACATTGTACCACTACCAAAACTTGAATATTCTTCATCTTGATATAACTGTAAAAATCTTTTTTTATCTAACCAGAAGCTGTCTTCTGCTATAAGAAACCATAAAGAGTCATGTGCTTTTAACAAATTTAGTTCATTCATTGAAACTTTATACAAATATGGTTTTGTTAATTTTTGTACAAATAAGTCTCGATACTCAAGGTCATAATATCCTACATATATTTTATAAGTACCTGAGTCAACATATGTAAAGCTCACAATTGTTGCAAACCAGTTGTTGTTTGTAGCTAATAATTCTATCTGAACCTTGATAGTTTTTTTTGAAAAATCAAATGTTGTATCATTTTTGTAGTTGTAATAGTATTTAGCAAGATTCGATATAGCATTTATCAAATACGTAGAGTTGTCAGGATAATAATATTTAGAAAAATCAAGATCATTTAGGATTGTAAAGTAAGTCGCTCTATTTTCATATTGAGATTTACTCAATGTTTGCCTCAAACTATCAGAAAGAAAACTTACAGCATCAAAATACTTCTTTCTATACTCATTCGAACTTGAAATTTCATTTACGGAATCTATTAGCTTCCATAATAATTTTGAATTCATTAAATCATAATATTCTATTTTTTTGCTATAATCAGCAATAATTGGTGACTCACAAAGTCTTCTATACCATATGGTATTATCAACGGAATTCACCTTGCCTATTATAGGAGTATAAATTAATTTAGAATCATTTGAGTATCGAATTACACCTGTAAACCAATGACCTTTAGTTCTAAAATAATCAAATTGCTTCTCAATATTATTTTCTTTATGAAGTCGATATTCTAATGAGTTAGTTTCTTTTGCAATTATTCTATCTGCTATTTTTTCCCATTTACTATCTGAAGGAGGTATATTTGATTTTACTATATCAATAGGTGAAGGAATAAAATCAACTCCACGAGCGGCATTTTCCCAAAACCAGAAAAATCCAATCAAAATAATTGCTATAATAATTAAAATTGCTCTGATGTTATTCTTTCTTCTTGACATGTATATCCTAGCACATTAAATCTTTACTTTTATAGTAAAGCGGAACTGATAAAGAGTTTTGTTCTAAATTTCTAATGATTTAATCATTTTCCGAACTATTCTAATCTCATTACGGGCAGGAATACCTTTTTGCCGATTTTTTAAATGAAGCTTGAAGTATTTTAAAGCCATCTTTTTATTGCCTAACTCTTGATAATTGTATCCTAAAGCATATCTACTATCATTAATGTAAGAAAGAGCTGCTTTTGTTCCCTCACCACATTCTCTAAAAGCAATAGTATTTATTCCAAGATTTATGAGTTCCTGCAAAATTATTATTACTTGTTTGTAGTTGCCAACACCATTGAGTGCTCCAGCATAATCCCATAAGACTAATTGACAATTTGGGGAAATATCATAAGCTTTTTGAGCATAAAGTAATGCCTTCTTATAATTTCTATCTTCATAATAAGTTGAACTAATTCGAGATAAAGTCCAATGGTCTTTGGGATTCATTTTTAGTAATTTAAATAAAATCTTTCTGGCTTCTTCATTTTTATCAACATCGTATAATTTATAGAACTTGTTTGTTAATTTTATTCCAGAAATTAAATTATTTACTTCTTTGGCAGTTACAATATTAGGTATTCCTTTTTGGCGGTTTTCTAAATGTAGCAAGAAGTATTTTATCGCTAACTTATTTTCACCTAAAGCTTGGTAATAAGTCCCAATTTCATACCTACAATCATTTAGAAAAGATTTTGCATACTTAACTCCTTTACCACAATTTTTACAAGTAATTTTATTTATATTGGTTTTAAGAAGCTTTTTTAAAATTGAAATAGCTTTAATCGTATTTTTAGAACTCTCTGTATACTCAAGGGCAGAGGCGTAACGAAATAATGCATCAGGACATTTAGGTCTTAAATTTTTAGCTTTACGAGCATATTCTAATGCTTTTAGAGCTTTGTCTTGTTGGTAATATGTAGAACTGATTTTAATACATAAAAAATGATCAAATGAAGTTTTGTCTAATAATTTTAAAAGTATTTCTCTTGATTGTGTGAATTTATCATTATGATATAGGTCATAAGCTTTATCTAATAACTTATTTCTTTTTTCTTGACTATACATTATAAAGTCTCCTATCGTTGTACTCTAATAGTCGGGAGCACAGGGCTCCCGACCTACAAAAACTATTTTGTGTACTTCTTGAACCATTTGACGATCCAGTCGAGGCGGGCGATGCGTCGGTCGGGGCGACCATGACGGGAAAGTCCGTGTGGTTCTTCTGGGAAACGAACCATCTCAACAGTCTTTTTCATCACTTTCAACATAGTAAACATCTGTTCACCCTGTTCAATATGACAACGTAAATCTTGCTCAGAATGAATAATCAAAACTGGTGTTTTGATATTCTTGTAATAGGTGATTGGTGAAAGTTTTTCATATTTTTCTCTGTCTGTCCAAGGGTCAGCAAGAAATTCTTTACGAATCGCCCAGCCGATATCTGAAGAGCCATAAAATGATTTGAAATCAGAAATGCATCGTTGAGTAACAGCCGCTTTGAATCGGTTGGTGTGGCCAATCATCCAGTTGGTCATATAGCCACCATAGGAACCGCCTGTGACACAGATTTTTTTTGGATTGATAAATTTCTGAGCTTCCATATAGTCAGCCGCCGCCATGCAATCTTTATAATCCAAATCACCCCATCCGCCTGTGATAGCCGCCGCCCACATTTCGCCACGTCCACGTCCGCCACGAGGGTTAGTGTATAAGACTACAAATCCTTGCGATGCGAAGTATTGCATTTCATGGAAAAAAGTATGAGCGTATTGAACCCGAGGTCCGCCATGAATATTAAGAATCGATGGATATTTTTTCTTTGGATTGAAATTCGGAGGGAAGACCATCCAACCTTGTACTTTGGTTCCATCAAATGATTTGAACATGACATTTTTAGTTTTGCCAAGTTTGACTTTTGTTTTCAAGAATGAATTTAAGTTTGTTAATTGTACTGCTTTGTTCTCAGCACCAAATTGAGTAGGACAGACTTGGATATCGCCAGGGTTGTTGACATCGGCATATATGAGAGCCGCTTTTTGAGTTTTGCCATTAATCGAAAAGCCTTTGATGTGACAATTACCTTTGTAGACCCGAGTCGGTTTACCACCGCGAGCAGGAACATAGAACAAGTTGGTTGAGCCCATGTCTGAGCCTAAGAAGTAAATTCGTTTTCCATCTTTTGACCAATAGAATGATCCTCCGCCACCAACATCACCCATGTCGGAAATAGATTCATCATACGTCGAACGGTCAAACATCGGCATCAGATCTTTCGCTTTTGGTGTGCCGTTTAGTCCAACTTTCCAAATATGGACATTGGTAGAACCCCAATCATCATCAGGGTTATCATGTCCCATAAATGCGATAGATTTGCTATCGGGTGAAAATTTGACGCCATGAACAGGACCTAATGGCGTAGGAACACGTTTTTCTTTTCCGCCTTTGAAAGGAATAGTGAAAATCTCAGTGATGTCCATTTCTATGTCAGGGTTTTTCGTGCGGTTGGATATGTATGCAATCGTTTTTCCATCAGGGGAGAGGTCAACTGCTTCATTATCACGTTTACCCTTTGTGAGTTTCGTTAATTTGCATGTTGCTATTTCAAGTTTGTAGACTTGGAAGGTGTCTTGTGGGATAAATCCTAAACCATCAAGTCGGTAGAATAGTTTTGTAATATGTCTGAAGACAGGTTGTTCTTTTTTCTTTTTTTCATCTTCAATGAAGTGAGAATCATTATATCTGAGGCAGAAAACAAGATGTAAGCTATCAGGCGACCATTGCATATTTGAAATGGCACCATCTATTTCGATTAGCTTTTTCTCAGCACCACCTTCTGTCGGCATGAGATAGATACCCATTTTTTTGTCACGACCAGAAATAAAGGCGATTTGAGAATCATCAGGAGACCAGATAGCAGAAGAATCATTCTGATTTCCGTGTGTAAACTGTACAGATTTTTGAGAATTTAGATCAACGAGATGAAGATTTTGGAAATATTTATTCTCTTTTTTATCCATCCATTCGATAGTATATACGATTTTTGATTCATTATTGGAAAGAGAGACCGAATTTGGCAACTTTAGATTAAATAAATCATGTGTGCCTATAGGTTTTTTTAAAGGGACTTTGCGGGTCGATTTATTCATGATTAAGAAATCCTTTTTCTGTAAATGGTTGTCTTTCATGGAAATTAACCGATATGAATAACTATAACAAGTTATTTTTTGTAGTTTATTTTAGCAGTTTTGATTTAAGTTGCGTATTAAAATGTAATAAGTGCAAATTAACGATTTACTTTTACCTAAAAAAATGTATTTTTGGTGGAGCAAAATTAAATAAAATTGCGTTAAGAAGTTTAATGAGAAATAATTAGTTATTTTAAATAAATGACAAGGAGAA
Source organism: Candidatus Zixiibacteriota bacterium (assembly GCA_024280215.1). GTDB lineage: Bacteria > Zixibacteria > MSB-5A5 > GN15 > FEB-12 > QQUK01. Next base: position 105,380 of record JAJRQO010000008.1, on the reverse strand, counting down.
CAGATTGGACATTATCGCTCTTATTGAGAAAGTTCAGGAAGTTAAACAAAAAGTTAAGACTCGTCCCAAAGCAGATAAAGCTTTAAAAGAGTATTCAGGTCGCAATCCAAAACAGCTCAGAGCAATGCTTAACACAATGCTGAAAGCTCGTCGAGTTGAACTTGAAGAAAAATTTCTACTTCGTAAAGGGTACAACCGTTTCTTTATCGGATGCGGTGGTAAAGAGCTTATCGATGTTGCCTTTTGTGAAAATTTAGATAAAGATGATCCGTGGGCAGGTTATTATCGAAACAAAGCATTTGATTTACATCGTGGGACATCGCTTGAGTGGAAAATGCTTGAAGCAATCGGTGATGCTAAAGGGCCAAATAAAGGAATGCAGATTCCAGCACATCCTGGGTATCCTGAATTTTCAATAATTCCACAATCATCTCCAACTGGCGGACATGCTTTGGAAGCCTCTGGTATTGCTGAAGCAATCCAACATCCGACAAAAATTTCTAAGCAATCGATTCACCCAGGTGGTCGGTATAAAAAAGATGCGGTCACGGTTTGTTCTATTGGTGAGGGTTCCTCATCGGAAGCAGAATTTGGTCGGGCGGTTTTTTATTCCGCATTTTATAAAACAAAATTCATTGCTGCTATCTACAACTGTGGTTGGGCGATTTCTGTTTCTGTTGCGGAACAATTTCCAGAAGGTGACCCTACAACTCCGTACGAAGGTTTGCAACGTTTTGGTCTCAAAATTATTCAATGTGATGGTACCGAAATAAAAGAAGCTCTTGCTAAAACTAAAGAAGCTATCGAGTATACACGTTCTGGTAAAGGACCCGTTTTGATGAATATCAAGACAACTCGTGAAGGTTCTCACTCTGGTTCTGATGATCAGGCATTTTATATGGACCCAATCGAAGTCGACTGGCATACCAAAAATGATTGTATTCTAAAAGCAACAACGACTCTTATTGAAGATGGTATCGTAACAGGTGCCGAAGTTCAGAAAATGTGGGATAAATTGGATTCTGATATTTCTGCCGCATCTAAAAAAGCTGTTGATAATTTTACTCCGAAAACTAAAGAGTTGATTGAAGGCTTAGTGACTACTTATGACTTTGAGGAAGTACAGGCAACATGGAAAAAATATCGTGATGCTTGTAAGACTGACCGTAAAAAGAAATTTAAAGAGTTTCACAAAAAAGGGTATTTTACATCACCAGACCTGCCTGAAAATGTAGGTCCTATGACGATGCGTTTTGCTATCAACTACACATTGTTTGACCTCTTTATGTTGACAGATGATGTAATTATGTTTGGTGAAGATGTTGCTGATTTCTCAGGTGATATGATTGAAAAAGTTGACCAGCATGCCAAGCTCAAAGGGAAGGGTGGGGTCTTCTTAGTATCGAAAAATCTTCAACGTGCCTTTGGTAATGACCGTTGCTTTAATACTCCGCTTGATGAAGCTGGTATTTTGGGACGTGCTTCTGGGCATGTTTACCAAGGTCGTCGTCCGCTTCCTGAAATTCAATTTTTGGATTATGTCTCGCCAGCATATCAGATATTAAAAGATAGAATTGTTACAACTTACCAACGTTCTGGTGGTAATTTTAAAATGCCGATGACATTGCGTACTACTTATGGTGGCTACAAACAGGGTGCGGGTGCGTTTTGGCATTCTGAGGGGAACCTTGGTACATGGATGAATATCCCTGGACTATTGATTGCTGTTCCATCAAATGCTCGTGATGCGGCAGGACTTCTCAAGACTGCTTGGGCATCTGATGATATGGTGCTGTTCTGCGAATCGGTTGCATTGTATAACCGTCGTGATTGGGAAGGTGTTCCAATCGAGGCAGAGTATCCTGACATTGATGAGTTGATTCCATTTGGCGTTGCCAAGACATATAACGAAGAATTTACTGACATTGGTATTGTCACCTATGGTGCAACATTCCAGATGTGTCGTAAAGCGGCAGAAATCGTACAGGAAAAAGGCATTCATGTCCGTCTTGTTGATTTGCGTACGGTTAAACCAATGGACAATGATGCGATTTTGAAAACTGCAAAAGATTGTGGTAAAGTCTTAGTGGTGACAGAAGATCGTTTTCATGGTGGAGCTGCTGCAACGATTTCATCTGTTATAACAGGTGGTGATGGCTTGTTCGACCTTGAGGCACCAGTCAAAACAGTAACTGCTATTGAAGCACGGGTTGCATATGGTGTGGACGGAGACAATGCTTGTCTGCCGACTGTTGATAAGATTGTAACTGCGATTGAGGATTTACATAACAATTATTAAGAAATAAATTATGAGGCTTACCAATAATCTCATAAGTTTTTATATAGACCGTCGTGTGAAAGCATGGCGGTTTTTTTCTTGATTGACAATAGTAGAATGATATGTATATTTAATTTAACTGGATATAAACAAACATCTCTGTGTTGGAGGAATTCATGAAATCTTCAATGTTAAAACTTATCACTCTTTCTTTTACTGTAATTTATTTAATTATCAATTTAAGTTGTTCTAATAATCCTGTTGAACCAAACAATACAACTCCTACTGTTTCTATCGTTACTCCACTTGATAGTACTAATTATTTTCACGGAGATACAGTTTCATTTAGTGCTACAGCGACCGACGAAGAGGATGGAACACTTACAGGCAGTTCGCTTATTTGGACATCAGATATGGATGGACAGATTGGGATCGGCACTGCATTTATAATAGATTCATTGTCTGAAAATACACATAAGATATTTATTACAGCAACTGATAGTCAAAATGGTTTGAGTAGAGATTCCTTAACAATTGTAATTGAACCAAATGCTCCGATTGTGACAATTGTAAATCCTTCTGAAAAATCTGGTTTCTCATATGGAGCTACCATAACTTTTACAGGATCGGCAATTGATGAGGAAGACGGAGACTTAACTGGAAATTCTTTAGTATGGACATCTGATAAAGATGGGCAGATAGGTACAGATGATACACTTTCAATTAGTAGTTTGTCAGGAAACAGGCATGTAATAACATTGACTGCAACTGATAGTGAAAATAATAATAGCACAGCTAATGTTACAATAGATGTCTTTGTTACTTTTGAGAAAACAATTGGAGGATGTTGTGTAGATGCGGGTAATTCTGTAGTAATAACCTCTGATGGAGGTTATGTACTAACAGGGATAACAGCATCTTCTGGTGCTGGTGGCTATGATGCCTACCTTGTCAAGACTGATATAAATGGCAATGTTTTATGGGAGAGAACTTTTGGTACTACAAATTATGACTATAGTGAGTCGGTTGTAGAAACGTCTGATGGAGGGTTTATATTAACAGGTAGATATGAAAATGCTCCCTTCAACGATTTGTATATAATTAAAACCGATTTAAATGGTAATCTTATTTGGGAGCAAATAATTAACAGAGATTATCAAATTAGAAGTAGTGACATTTGTGAAGTATCAACTGGAGGATTTGTTATAGTAGGTAGTAGTCTCAGTGATGCTTTGTTAATAAAACTCGACACAAAAGGTAATATTGTTTGGGAGAAAACTTTCGGAGGAAATGCTGGTGATTTTGGAAGTTCAATTCTTGAATCATCTGATGGTGGTTTTGTTATAACAGGTTATACTTCTGTATCTTTAGAAGCTCCTAACAATAGTGCATATTTGTTTAAAACCGACAGTGATGGGACACTTCTATGGGAAAAGGCGCTGGGGGGGACAGCTTTTGAAAATGGAAATTATCTTGACGAAACCTCTGATGGTGGATTCATCATAACAGGTTCTACAAGTTTATATGCTGGGGGGCAAGTTGATGTTTATTTAGTTAAAACTGATGACAACGGTAATACTCTCTGGGAAAAGAAGTTTGGTGGAGATGCCTATGATGTAGGGTATTGCGTACAAGAGACCCTAGATAGTGGATTTGTTATTACAGGTTCTACGAAATCATTTGGAAATATTTATGATCAAGATTTATATCTTATTAAGACCGACAATAATGGTAATCTTGTTTGGGAAAAAACTTTTGGTCGTGATTTTCATGATTTGGGTAAATCTTTGAAAGTTACTTCAGATGGCGGTTATATAATTACAGGTGGATCTGATAAAGAAAGTAGAGGTTTCCCTGAAGTGTACTTGATAAAAACCGACTCTGAGGGTAATGTTTATTAGTAAGATGTTTTCACATCTATATACTAAACCGTTGTGCGAAAGCATGGCGGTTTTTTTCTTGCCATAATAATTCCTATATGATTACATATATATAATTAAACAAGGAGATGTTATGTTCAAAAAAATTATTCTTATAATATTGCTAACTGTTGTGTTTATCCAACCCGTCATAGCAAAACAACATGAAACAATCGCAACCTTTTCAATCGCTGCCTTTGATCCAGCTACTGGTGAAGTCGGCGTTGCCGTAGCATCACGATTTTTTGGTGTTGGCTCTGTAGTTCCATGGGCTAAAGCTGGAGTTGGAGCAGTAGCTACACAGGCGTATGCCAACACGACTTTTGGATGGCGAGGTTTAGAACTGATGGAAAAGGGCGCAACTCCTGATGAGGCGATGGAGATTTTGACCCGTTCCGATGACAAGTCGGCGAGTCGACAGGTTGGCATTGTATCAGTTGATGGAAAGTCGGCGACCTTTACGGGTGATGGGTGCTCCGCTTGGGCTGGTGGGAGAGCAGGAAAGAATTATGCGGTACAGGGAAATATTTTAGCTGGTGAAGCTGTTGTTGTTGCGATGGAGAAAGCGTTTCTTGAAACTGGCGGATCGTTGGCTGATCGTATGTATGCTGCTCTTTTAGCTGGTGAAGCAAACGGAGGCGATTCAAGAGGCAAGCAGTCGGCGGCGATGTATATTGCCAAAGAGAAGGCTGGTTATGGTGGCTATACCGATCAAGCGATTGATATACGGGTGGATGACCACGCCGAACCATTTAAAGAGTTAGGTCGGCTTTTAAATATCGCACAGATGAATTACTCATGGAATATCGCATGGACTTTGTTTACCGAGAAAAAATATGCCGAAGCTCTTCCGCACATGGAACGTACAGGCGAGCTCGCTCCTGACTATGCAGAAGTCTGGTATGATGTTGCCGTTATTAGGTTAGCGGCAGGGAATGCGAATACTGCACTCAATGCTCTCAAAATTGCTCTGAAATTAAATCCAAAACTCAAAGCTCAGGCATCTGTTGATTCTGATATGGATGGGTTAAGTGAGAATAAAGACTTTAAAGAACTGATTGGAAAAGAATAAGCATGGCAGAACGAGGGCGTCTGCCGCCCACTAAAATTTTAAACGAAAATGTCTATCCTACCGTCACGCTCACGCATGGCGGTTTATTGGCATTTATATTAAAATTAAAGTTGGACAAATTATCTTGCTATGCGTCTATTGCATTAAGTTATCGAAATAGCTGATTTTGAATCTATCCTTGGAGGGATTGATGAAATTTGGTTTTAAGGTTCTTTGTGTAACAGCTTTGATATTATGTATACATTGTTCAGGAAGTAAAGTATTAACAGAGGAAGATGTTCCTCAGCTTTTTATTGTCTCACCTTTAGATAATTCTAAACATCTTGAGGGGGATGATATTTTGTTTTCAGTTGCAATTTTAGATGGGAAAGACCGTGGTTTTGTAGGGAGCAAAATTAGTTGGTATTCATCTGTCGACGGAGAGATAGGAACGGGAGAAAAATTTAAAATTGACAATTTATCTGAAAACGACCATTTGATTATTGTAAAAGCTACCAACAATTTTGGGGGAGAAAGCGAAGATACTATTTCTCTTAATATTCGTTTTAATAATTCACCATTGGTGATAATCGAAAGCCCATTGAAAAATTCTTCGTTTAACTATACTGAAAATATTGTCTTCAAAGGAAAGGTCACTGACATCGAAGATGGAGTCATCGCCGATAGTTCACTTGTCTGGATGTCAGATATAGACTCAATTATTGGTTATGGTGATTCATGTTCTTTTAGCAGTTTAACTGACGGACATCACACTATTTCATTGACAGCAACCGATAAAGATGGTTTCACGACAACTGCCCAAATGAATATTGTCGTTTCGGTTACATTTGAAAAAACATTTGGGACAATAGGTAACGACTATGGTTATGCTGTGATTGAAACCAGTGATAAAGGGTTTGTCGTATCTGGAAAAACCGCTTTAACGGGAGCGGATTCATTCAATGCATTGCAGTTAAAAATAAAATCAAATGGTGGCGTTGATTGGGAAAAAAATTATGGTGGAGTGGCTCGAGATAATCTGAGTTCAATTGAGGAGGTAAAAGGTGGAGGTTATGCGGCAGTTGGATCGACTAATTCTTTTGGTAATGGAGGAAGTGATGTTTATTTTTTAAGAACTGATGTCAACGGTAATGTATTGTGGGAACGAAGCTATGGTCGTCTTGGTGATGATTTTGGCTATAATTTTACCGAAAGTTCTGTTGGTGATTTTGTTATTGTAGGAACGACAATTAATGTTGAGAATGGTTCGACCGATCTTTTTCTTGTGAAACTAAATAGTGGTGGGTACTCCAAATGGGAAAGAATAATACGAAGAGATGGTAGAGATTTGTGTACATCTATTTGCGAAGTCTCCGATGGTGGATTTTTATTGGCTGGCTGGACTACATCTTACAATGATGGTGAAATTCAAGCTTATCTCTTAAAAATCAATACCAATGGAATTGTATTATGGGAGAAAACATTTGGTGGTTTTAGAAAAGATGTTGGTACATCTGTTGTGTCGACTCCAGACGGTGGCTCAGTTCTATTAGGATGGTCGTCTTCGTTTGGTAATGGTGACACCGATTTGTATCTTCTGAAAATTTCTCCACAAGGGGAAATTGTGTGGGAAAAAATATATGGTGGCTCTGGTGATGATGTTGGAGCTTCCATCTGTCGTACATATGATAATGGGTTTATTATGATTGGCTCTACAACATCTATTGGGGCAGGTAGCTCTGATTTATACCTTTTGAAAGTTGATGCAATGGGCAATCTACTGTGGGAGAAAACTTTTGGGGGAAGTGGAAATGATTTTGGTGAATCAGTATGCGAAACATCAGATAGAGGATTTATTCTTACAGGCTACACAAATTCATTTGGGAATGGGTCGAATAGTCTTTATTTGATAAAAACCGATTCTCTTGGTAATGTCTATTAGTTAAAAGATAAATTCTTTCAGCATTTTACGGTCATCTTTTTCTAAAACATAATATCCAACAACACCTATTATGAATGTTACAACTCCAACTTGTATCGCAAATGCGAACCAATCATTCCAAAGCATATCGGTACATAAAAATCTTATAGGTAATAACGTAATTAATACAACCAAAAATCCAAGTGTTCCTGTCTTAATGATTTCAAACAATATTTTCAAATATGAAATTTTAAGAACTTTACTTATCAAAAACGGGTAGAGAGTAGAGTATAAGACAACTTGTGGGATTGTATTTGCCATCGCCATTCCGAGGATACCGTATATTGGAACAAGATAAAAGACTAAGCTAAGTTTTGAAAATGTCTCTATAATGACAACTTGTAATATGATTTTATGTTTCTCGCATCCAAACAAAATTGAGTTGCCAATAATCTGTGGTAAGAAAAATGCGGTACCAACGGCAAGAATCATCATTACCTGAGCTGTCTCAACAAATTCTTGATCGAGCCAATTACGTACAAACGATTCTGCTAAAAAAAACACAGCTGTCATCATAGCAAAAGAGATATAAGATATGTATTTGATGCCCTTCAAGTAAATCGTTTGTATTCGTTCAAATGATTCTTGAGACTCTAAATGCGATACTGCGGGAATAAGCGGGACTCCGACTATATTTATTATATTGCGGAGGTACAACATCAGTTGTGCTCCAGGTGCGTAGATTCCAGCCGCTGCTGTTGAACTGAGTACACCTAAAATAAACGAATCCGAGCCATAAAGAATTAACCAGCAAAGCGAAATAAACAATGTGACTTTTGAATAACCAAAAAGTTGTCGAGCAGAATCTTTATCAAATCGAAATGAGAGTTTAATCTCAGGGAATAGTTTTTTTAGCCAAACGATTCCTACAACTGAGCGAAGGACAGTTGTGCTGACTATTGTTAATGCTAAGGCGATAAGCCCATAGCCATTGTAAAGTAGGAGTGTCATGGCAGCAATACGAACAATTTCTTCAGTCGCAGTTAAATTTTTAGAAATATCCAAACGCTGGAAGGCACCATGCGAGTTACCAAATGCCATCATTAAAAATTGAAATGCTAAGAAAACTCCTAAGAGGAAGAGGGCAGTTTTGCCTTCAGTAATAAGTTCGGGGGAGACAATATGAAAGATATCAAAATATAATTGCGATAAGACAAAAACAGAGATTCCTACGATTATTCCGATGATTGTATAGAGCAGTTGTGCTGTCGAGAGAGTTTTGTTGATTTTAGTGAAATCTTTTTTTGCGAATGCCTTTGAGACAAAACGGGTCAACGCTGAATTGATGCCAAAGTCAAACAGAGTAAAATACGATACAGTCTGAAAAATAATAACCCACACTCCATAACGGGTCGAACCAAACATCGAAGTGATATATGGAATAAAGAAAAAGTTTAGCATTATGCGAATGGCAAAGGCATTAGAGGATGAAAAAATGTTTTTCAAAAAATATTTTTGGAGTTGAGCCACGTTGGCATGCTTTCTTTGTTAAAAAAAATCTTTTATTTTGAATTATAATTGTATAATTTACATCAATGAATAAGAGAAAGAAAACTAAATTTATGAAAAAAAACATATTATTAATTGTCGTATTTTGTTGTTTGATTACAATAGGACATGCTGAAAGTGTAAGTCTCTATGGTTTTACACCAGCATCTGTTGATTCGCTTCCAGGTTTTCAACCGAAGAATAAACCAAGACAGTTGAATGAAATTGAGTTTATTACTTTTGTCGCAAAAATTGATAAAAAAGGGAAGTTGAAATCGATTAAATGTGTAGATGAGAAAGATTCTCTTTTCTTGAAATATATAGATTCATATATGCACGGATTGACTTTTCAGCCTGCTACAGTTAAGAATAAAAAGAAAAAGTCAGTTTTACCATTTCAGGTTCTCTTTGCTAATAGAGTAAATTCTCCACAGTTTTTCTTTCCGCTTGAGCAAGATACGCTCGTTCAGGATTACGAATTGTTTGAAAATGCTTGTAGCCTTAATGAAATTCAGCTTCCAAAGGTATTGATGTTCCCTTCGTATTTTGCTAATGTAAATGTTATGGATTCATCGAATAGGTACCCGTTCATCATAGAAAAAATATCTTTGAAAGAAAACAAAGTGACTGCAATTGAAAACGATATGTCTACGTATGACCCATTTATACAGCAGATACAATCGGCGATTTTGTATGCGGAGTTCAGTCAGGCGAAAATGAAGAAAAAACTTCAAGATAATCCGATGTACCTCATGGTCTCGTTTTTCCCTCAATTGAGCTATCCAGTGGCTCCTTTTAACGGAAACCAATATGACAGTACTCAACTTTTAAATAATTATAGAGTTCGGTTTATTAGTAAATTTTCAACTCTTTTGTCTGAACCATTGCCTAAAAGTAGTAATGCAAGTCGTTATTCTCGAAAATTACTCGGCTCTATGCTTATGAATCCAATCAATACTTTGGTCAGAATTGATACTCTTGGAAGGGCGGTAGCTCTTATAAGTGGAACCAAAAATAACCAATTATCAAAATCTGTTCAGGAACTAATTTCAAGGTTAAGGTTTTTTCCTGCTCTAAATTATGAGAATGAACTCGTCGAATTTAAGGGAATTATCCGGATAGAGCCATTTGATGAGTTAGATGTACGAATTTCTTATCTTTGGTTCAATTGATCCATTTCCTGTAAAAACTCTGTAAGTCTTAGTCTACCAGTTAAATACGTTTAATCTGCGCGGTTAGTTGTTCCTAACAAAAACCGCAGTTATTGCGATAATTTCCCAGTTAATAGTTATATATATTACGAATATTATTGTAATCGATTGGAATTCAAGGGGATAGGTTCTTCTTCTGGTTATATTGGGGGAGTTTGGCACATTTATTGTGGATACTTTTGGTATGATAAATAGTATTGGAAGAAATATCAATCTTAGCTGTATAAAAGATAGGATGGGAAGATGCAGAAAACTACTCGTATTTTAAACCTCTGCACGCTGGTGTTGTTAGTGTTTACAGGATTATATGTTCAACTGACATTTAGTCAAATTCTGAACGATTTGAGCCTCGTGATGGTTTGGGGGCTGATTTTAATTTTGGCCAGTTTGCAGCTTGAATCTACTTTTAATTTTGTGAAGCGGATACGATTTAAGATCGTTTCATAGTTCATCAAATATTCGCTTGACAATAGTTGATAAAAGTATATTTTTGAGACTTGATTGGAGTTAAAATGAGGATAAACAGATTGAGAAAACACCTTAATTATCAATTGGTTGCGACGATACTTACAACGCTTCTGATTCTATTGATAACATCGACCCTACACGCTGAAGAGATTAAGGCTCCTATTGCAAATGCATTAGCTGCTGGAGATACAACTCTTGCGATAGATATTTTGAATAAAGATATCGAAGTCGACAAATCTTACTACTTAAACTATTTCACGCTTGGTCAAATCTATTACAATCAAGAAAAATTTGATGAGGCTGCTGAGCAGTTTCAAAAATCTTTAAAAGCTAAAAAGAAACATTATGATTCTTTGTATCTTTTAGGAAATACTCAAATGAAGCTCGGCGATATTGATGCCGCCTTCGAATCGTTTACTTTGGGTATAAAGAAAGATAAAAAACATAAATCACGTTTTCAAGATGGCTTAGGTCTTGTTCTCATGGAACAAGAAGAATATTCAAAAGCAGAAACGCTTTTTCGGAAGGCCTTAGTAGAAGAATCAAATAATGCGATGTATCATATTCATCTTGGTGATGCTAACTTTTACCAAGGAGTTCCATCTTTAGCTATTGCTGAATATCAAAAAGCATTAGCATCAGATACTGCTGGTTTGGAAGTCTATTACCATTGGGCTGAGGCTTGTCTTGAGATGAAGGACTATACCTGTGCTATTGAAAAGCTGAAAGTCGTTCTTACAAAAGATTCTACGCATGCTCCATCATGGAGACGTGCGGCTGGGATTTACTTTAAAGCTGCTCGTTCATCACGTAGCCGTGAAGAGCGAAAAACTCGTTTCACCGAAACAATTGGTGCATATAAAAAGTATATCGAACTGTCAGATGCAAAAGCTGATTCGGCACATGTCAGAACATATTTTGAGTTAGCGATGTCTTATTCAGCTCTCTATGGTTTTGAGGATGCCGTTGAATATTATGACAAGGTTTTAAATATCCCGTTTGTTGCCAAAGATATTTATTTCAATTATGCTAAAGCACTTTGGGGGACAAAACAGTATGAAAAATCTGGCGATTACCTGCAAAAACATCTTGATTGGGTAGCGGAACAAGGTTCTGAATATAAATCTGGTATCAAAGATTATGAGTTCTTTCAACTGTTCGGAGATAGTTACTATTATCGTTCTTCTAAAGATTATATGACAGCAATTAATTATTATCTAAAATCACTTGAAGATAGACCAGGGCAAAAACGTATTATTCAAAATATTGCTGTTGGTTATCACTCGATGAAAAGTTATGCTCAAGCAATTGAATTCTATCAGAAACGAATTGATTTAGGTCTTACTAAAAAGTCTGCATCGCTTTTGAAAAATGCTGGTTACTGTGCTTTAAATATTGCAAACGGTGCCTCTGGTGATGATGAAGACGAAGAAGATTTAGAAGAAGATGGAGAAGAAGAGATTGAAGTTGCTGGCGGTATAGATCCTAACCTAAATTACTATGAAGTTGCTGTTGATTATATGCTTCAATATATGGAACAAAAACCTAATGATAAAAAAATCTTAGGTGTTGTTGCGAATACATATTTGTATCAGTTGGCCGATTGTGCCAATGGAGTTAAATATCTTGAGCAGCTTGCTGTTTTGGAACCTGAGAATTGCGAAGTCAAAAAATCTCTTGGCTATGCCTACTTCGGTGGTGTTTGTACGAAAAATTATTCGAAAGCATTGGTCTATTTAAAAGATGCCTATAAATGTATCTCTAATTCTAAAGGGAAATGTGAAGATGTTAGCTTAGTGCTATGGATTGCTCAGTGTTATCATCTACAAGGTGGGGCAAAAGCTGAAAAAGCAAAAGACGCCAAAGCTGAATATAAAGCTGCATATGATTGGTATGGTAAAGTATTAAAATGTGAGCCTACTAATAAAGATGCTTTAAAAGGTCAAAAAGATTTAGTATATGAAATTTAAGAATTGTAAAAAGATATTGTTTTAATAAAAAGATTTTTTTTAAATGTATATAACAATTATGATTGGGAGTCTTAATGGCTGCAGAAGGTAAAAAAGGTGAACCAAAAAAACGAATTTCTGACAAAGAGCGTTTTAACTTTATCGGATTTGATGTTTTTCCTGGTGAACCAAAAGATTTATTTAAATCTGATGCCGAGAAATCCAAGCATGTTGACGCAGTAAAAGCAAAACGTGATACTGGTGAAGTAATTCGTGATGAGTGTAAGTTGCTCGAAGAACGTGTCTCACTGTTTGATCGTTCAGTTTTGACTATAGCGTGTGTCGTTATAATTGGGGCGTTATTTGTCCCTTGGTTCTCAGCGTATAATGTCGTTGTTGAGGAAGTGCATAACGAACCAATCGCTGCAGTTGTTGATTCAACAATTGTAGATGATTCAACATCAATTGCCATGAGTGATAGCACAAGTGCTATGGCTCAAGCAGAGGATTCATTAGCATTAGCAGCAGTAACCGATGAGAGTGTATCGTCAGAACCAGAAAAAAAAGTACAACGTAATGCTTCGGGTGATGAAGTTCTTCATGGCTATGTAGCCAAAAAGAAAATTCACAAAGAGTATGATACGATGAATGGCTTTTCTGTTTTGATGTCGATTGGTTCTGTTGGAGGGTATGTTTTTAGTTCTGGATTTATTTTAATGGTTACAGGTGTTTTAATTATTCTCTTTGTTTTAGCATGTCTTGCTATACCAGGGTATACCCTGTATGGATTGTATGGCATGAAAGGTGACCCTGACAAACAAGCTCTTGCACTTAAAAAAGTACTGAGATTGAACTGGGTGCCAGTCCTGTTGCTTGGTGTTGCTTTTATTATTTCATTTGTCGGAGCAGATTATGGCTTTGACAATGAAAGTGTTGCACACTTTAGTTCATTTGGTGATGCATATGGGCCGAGTGTATTTATGGGATCTTTATCGTATGGTGTAGCGGTATCATTAGGAGCTTTTGTTTTAAATGCTCTTAAAGGTATAGAAATTTAAAATAATGAATTCATTCTATATGGAGGTTTAGCTAAGTGGTTAAACAAACAATTTTCGTCTCACTCAATGCTTTAATTTCTTTAGCAATTGGGTATGTTCTTTGGGGTGTCGTCTTCAAAAATTCTGAAGATGCTCTTTGGCAATCAGTCTACCATGGTGGTCCGCTTGTAGTTATTCTTATTATGGTTTTATGTATGTTAATTGCGTTTATTGTTGAACGGTATATTTCACTCTATGGTAACGCAAAAGGTAAAAGTTCTGTACAGGTATTCTTTAAAAAACTTATTACTCTTTTAAGTGCTGATGATTTTGATGGTGCTTTAGCAGCATGTGATAAACAACGTGGTACTACAGCAAACGTCTTAAGAGCTGGTATTGATCGTTATCGTGAAGTAAGAGCAAATTCAAATATTGATTCTGAAAAAAGATTACAATTAACACAATCTGCTATTGAAGAAGCGAACGCTCTTGAAGGTCCATTACTTGAAAGAAACTTAATTGCTCTTTCTACTATCGCATCTATTGCTACTATGGTTGGTCTTTTAGGAACAACAATGGGTATGATTCGTGCTTTTGCTGCGACTGGTAATGTTGAAGGTGGTGTTATTGATGCCTCCGCTATGGCAACTGGTATCTCTGAAGCTCTTATCAATACTGCTGGTGGTCTTATCTCTGGTATTATTGGTATTTTCTTCTACAACTTCTTTGTAAATAAAGTTGATGCTTTTAACTACACAACTGATGAAGCAACATTTGAAGTACTTCAAATTTTGAAAGAAAAAGAAGGAATCTAAACTATGGCGGCTAAAAAGAAACGTCGGGTAGCTATTAAATTGGATATGACACCAATGGTGGACATTGCGTTCCTCCTGCTCATATTCTATATGGCAACGACAACTTTTAAACCACCTGAAGCACGTGCGGTTGAACTTCCGGAATCTCATTCACAGATTGAACTACCGGATAAAGATATTATAAATATAACCGTTTCGAGTTTAGACTCTATGTATGTAGATTATACATCTATTGCTGACGTTGAAATTGATGGTGAGCTTATACGAACACAAGTTAGAAACGTTTCTACTTGTGAAGACGCAGATTGCGTTATTGAAAAAATTCTCAGAGCTCGTGGTAAAAACTACAAAGCATTGGTGGTTATTAAAGCAGATAAAGAAGCATCTTTTGGTACCATGCAAAAAATCATGAAAAAGATGCAGGAAAATAATTTGGGTCGATTCTTAATCATTACTGAAAATGAAACTGAATCTAAAGCGAAAGCTGCAACCCAATAGTAGATTGTTGCCGTTTGTTCAATTAAATGAACAAACGTATATGAAATTTTGAAAGGAAGTGATTAATAAGTGTCTGGTGAAGTAGAAGAACGCTCGAAACCCACAAAAGGGAAAGGGCTAAGAAGACCTAAACGTCGTGTCGCAATTAAACTCGATATGACACCTATGGTTGATATTGCTTTCCTCTTGTTGATCTTTTATATGGTTACGACTGTATTTGCGATGCCTCAGGCGATGGAGATAAATTTACCTCCTGCTGAGCAGTTGGAAGATGATTTAATTATTAAAGAATCTAATCTCCTGACTATTCGTGTTGATGGTGAAGGTAGGTTCTGGTGGAATTTAAGAATGGTTACTCCTGATAATCTTCCACTCTTATTACCAACCGCTCCTGAAACTCCTGATACAGTTGCGTACATGTTTTATCCCGATACACTTCGGTCTTTATTAGTAGCCCATAATAAAGAAAATGATAAGTTGAGTACGCTTATACTTATACATGAAGATGCAACCTATAACGATATGGTGAATATTCTCGATGAGATTGATTTGATTGAAAGATCTTGGAATTCTTATACTGCTGAAAAACTCGGTGTAAAAATTGATGAAATCCCTAAAGCAGATAAATTCTCCTATCGGTATGCTATCGGCGATTGGGAAGATCGTGACTCCAAAAAAATTGATGGAGCGATAAGAAACGCACAAGAAAGGGGCGACCTATAATGAAAAAACAATCATTTTTATACTCCCCTTATGGTGCCTATGAAATGAAATCAAAGTACCAACGTAATTTAGGTATTGGTACACTCTCAGTAGTTACCTTGGTAGCATCTATTATATTTGCTACTTGGGCGTATGCTGCGATGCAGGATCAAGATATCGAAGCATATGATGCTTCGGCTATTGTTATTAAAACAGTAGCTGATTTAGGTCCTCCACCGTCTATCGCCAAAAAGCCACCTCAAGTAAAAGTTGAACAACTTGAAGTTGCTGCTCCAAAAGTTGGTATTCCAAAACCAGTTGCTGATGATGAGGTGTTAGATGATGATGTTGTCTTGGCAACAAAAGATGATTTAGCTGAAATTATCGCACCTGATATTACTGCTGGTGATGATGATATTGTTATTGATATTGATGAAGATGATTATCTACCATCGGCTGATGAATTTATTCCTGTTGAAAACTTACCAGAAATGATTCATGAAGTTGTACCTAAATATCCTCGCTTGGCTCAACAAGCTGGTATCGAAGGTACTGTATGGGTGAAAGCTCTTGTCAGTAAAAATGGTGATGTTTTAAAAGCACAAGTTGGTAAATCATCTGGAACGACTTCTTTGGATGATGCTGCTGTTGAAACAGCGTATGAAAATAAGTTTAAACCTGGTATTCAAAACGGTCGTCCAATTAATGTTTGGGTGACTTACAAGGTTGACTTTAAACTTAGCAATTAGTATTTACGATATAAAAGGTACCTGTCAAAGCAGGTGCCTTTTTTTAAACAAATCGACTCCTCACTTCGTCTTTATATTACAGCTCAAATAACCGCTAACATAACAAATCCCCTCTAATAATTCTCCGTCATGGAGATAAATCATGCACTTAAAATAGAGGAGAAGCTTATGTCTATGAATCATGCCTACTCACCATATGGTGCTTTTGAAATGAAAGCATCGTATCAAAGAAATATGTTCTATGGAAATCTTGCTGTACTTGGATTGGTAACCCTGCTTCTGATTTTGTCATGGCTGCTTGCATCAAATGTAGTGATACCTCATGTTCCTCCTACAGTTGATCCTAATGAAGGATTTGAATCAAATCCACTTGAACCAAAAATCTCTGGGACTATTCGCATTGAAAGAATAGTTTCCAAACTTCCATTTAAGCAGGGAACTATCCCGACTATGATTTCTGATACGCTCTTTCTTGATGATGGAGATATCGAGTTAATAGTAGTAGATGAAATCGTTGGTGTAGGAGGTGTTGGTGATGAACCGTTTGACCCACGAGAATCAACTGGTAATATAGTGGGGATAGTCGGCGGTGGTGGTGGAATCTATCCAGAAGAAGATCAATTTGTCCCACACGAAAAGGAGCCAGAGATGTTTCATCAGGTACAACCCAAATATCCAAGGCTTTGTCGTATGGCAGGGATTGAGGGGAAAGTGATTATAAAAGTTCTCATCGATAAAGTGGGAAATGTTGTCAAAGCTAAAATAGCTAAATCATCGGGTAATGAATCACTTGATAAGGCTGCCTTAGAAGTTGCATCAGAAAATAGATTCTCACCAGCATTACAAAATTCAATCCCGATTTCATTATGGGCATCATATACTGTTGAATTTCGATTGCGATAATAGCCTGGGAGGCGGGAAATATTGCTTTGTATGATAGGGTATTTCTCAAAAAAAAGCCCGCTTTTGGCGGGCTTTGAATTTATTAGATTTAAAATTTTATGGACATGTTGCTGGTTCAGGACCACCTTGGAACATAAAGGCAACAAGTGCTACCATGTCAGCAATGTCGATTGGAGTCATTCCACCAGAACCATCAATGTCACCCTCTTCAGCACATACTGGACCAGGACCACTTTGGAACATAAAGGCAACCAATGCGACTAAGTCAGCAATGTCAATACCAGTAATTGAAGGTGGGATTTCTAATGAACCATCAATATTACCTCGAATGCCAATACAACATGGAGGATTGCCTAATGTAATGACACCACTTAATGTATCAGGAGTATAGTCAATACAGTTTGTTCTAAATGTTGATTCCTTGCCATTAACTGGAGTAAATGTTATCGGATGCGAAGCACCGCTTGCACCACCTGGGATTGTGAAATAAATAGACATAATAACACCCTCGCCCTCAAGTAATGGAGGTGATGTGTCGCTATTGGAAGCACGAACTAAATATGCGGCTCTTTTATTCCAAGCGTCAAATGCCGTGAATTGTTGGACTTCAAAATACTCAGTCATCAATCCAACAGTTGACACAGAATCATAAGTAATACCATATGGTCCATCCCAGTTAAATGGGATTTCAAAATCATTTATTGGTAAGGTGAATTTAGCCCAGATATCGATTCGAACCTGATCGCCAGGAAGGGACTGAGCATCCATAGCGATAACAGTATCTGCTAAGACTACATCAAACTCATCCAAGATATAAAGTTGGCCTTCTAAGTTTGAAGCATAATATCGACTATTTGGAGTGTGCGGATAAACCCCCCAACAACCATTGAAGTTTGAATTCTCCGATGCAGGGTAGGTGTCAAACTGTGAAATTTGGACAATATTGTTTGGGTCTGATAGGTCTAAGACGATAACGCCAGATTCATAATGTGAAATATAGGCGGTATCACCAACACAATGGGCGTTGTGTGCCAAATTACTTGGTGCTAAATATTCGTCCATCAATTGGATATTGTTGAAATCTTCAATATTCCAAAGCTTAATCGTTTTCCCGCCAGTCTCTTCTGTTGTCAAAACATGACGTTTGTCGCCAGTTGGCCAAACATTGTGAACATAGCCAGCATTTGGAATTGTCCAGCGAGTCAAAAGTGCAGGTGAATTTTTGTTGGCCATATCCCAAATCGAAATCGATGGGTTCCATCCTTCTGCTAAGTAAAGGGTATCATTATGACAGAAGACGTCATGCAGACCTCCACCTGGACCAAAGCTATTGATATATGTAGGAGCTTCTGGATTAGCTAAGCTTAAAATTCTGATTGATTGATTGGCGGTAGATGTTCCCTCTACATAGGCATATCCCTGTGCTGTATCAATGTTTAAATTATGAGAAGTTCTATCTCCTGATGGCGAGATTTCAATTGCATCAACAAAATGGACAGAATCAGGAAGATATTTCATGTCAATAATAAGCAGTCCCGCATTTGTTCCGTTACCTTCTGAAACAGCATAGCAATAATTTTGGTATGTTTTTATATCATGCCAAGTACTTGCTGGAGCAGGTACTGAGCCAGCAAAAGTACCAGTCGCTAAGTTGTAAAATTCGATAGTGTTCCATCCTGCGTAAATCGCATATTCTGTCCCACTGCTATCAACCCAACCCCAACAATCAGAGCCACCACCAGTTGGTGAACCAAATACCATTTCGGCACAGATAAAATTAACTGAGTCTCCACTTTTATATGGATTGGCAGCAGACTCACTTGTGAATGCGGTCGAGCGAACAGTTTCGATTGGATCACGGTCAATAGGAAGAATAAAGTCTGGGTCGTCTAACACTTCAAGTGGAAGTGCTATGATTTGTGAAGATGTAATAAAGCAGAGTACAAAGGCGGTCACGCAAAATCTCTTTAGATATGAAAGCATATAACCCTTTCAAATTGCCTGCGGCAAATTATGTATATGATGTTTATTTTTTTCTTAGTATCTGGTCGTAAATGAAGTAATCGACACTAACTAAAATAGTAAATTGTCAATTATTGTCAACTTAATAAACGGCAGAAACTTAAAAAAGTTCCTTATAGGCTATAATTGTCTATTATAGCCTGTTTATAGTCGCAGGATTTACGGTTGTTGGGGGGAAGGGAGAACTTGTGGAAAATTGTCACCCTGAGTTTGTCGAAGGGGATATCATTTGGAATTTGACAAAGTAGTAGGATTATTCGTTTATATAATATAAAAGTAATATAAGTGGAGGTTTTGATATGTTGAGGTTGAAAGTTCTAATCTTGCTGATATTGGGTTGTTTATCGTTTAGTGAAATAAATGCTAGTCAACCTACTTTTCATATTTCACAACCTAAAGTTATTTCTGATTCTTCTAAATTTATTGATATTGTTTTAAACTCTGATTTTAATAGCTCTCCAAATAAGTGGAAAATTGTTGATATAGAACCACCTTTCTATTTGGATGATATCGATACCATTACTTATGCGAATTCAAACTATTCTTTTTCTGTAAAAATCCATAGACAAAACATGGATTATAGTGTGAGATTAAAATTTGTAATAATTCAAGACTCCATCGTTAATTTAGACTATATAAAAGATACTTACTTAAAAATTATTGAAGGAAGTCGTGGCTCTACTCAAGATTCTACAGTATTGTATTTTATTGATTCTTATAAAGTTGATAAAATAGATGCCAAGAGTGATTGTGTTTATTTCTTATCAAGAGAAATAGGAGCTTTAACTTATTATTACGAAAATAATCCTATAAATGAAAATAAGTTTATATTGAATTGTAAGCTTTTAGGTCAAATTGACAGTTTGCTGAAATATGTTCCACTTGATTCATTTACACCAATTATTAAAGAATTTGATAATAATCTTGGTATTGATTATTTATATTATAATGGAAACGATAATCTTGCTTTGCGGTCACGTGGTAGTATTACAAAACCTTGTGGTGGAGAACTTTCGTATAAAAAAGGTATTATTTCTTATCTGTTGCCCAGTTCATTTATGTGGACTTCAATTCCATATTATGAAAAAATTAGACAAATTATAAACGATAGCCTTCTCGTTGATTCCCTTTCAAATTGTTACTTAGATAGTGAGGGAGGGGAGTGTCATCATAACTATATTTCTATCAAAAGTTATTCGTCTTATCAGGATTATAGGGATTTGAAATACCATGTATCAGTTGCTTTAAAAAATAAATCCAAGGGGGGTTGGAAAGATGCTTTTATGGTTTTATATCCTGACAGCACTTTTAAGGACTTAAAAATTAAAATGGATTATCAAAATTAATCAATAGCTCTTGTCGAAACTACAGGAGTTTCGACCTACTTCCTATAATTATATAATTTAAAACCCCCTTATCCCACAACGACTTATAAAACAACTTCAACTAATTCCAAAATTATTCTTGACAACTGCACAAATGTGCAGTATACTGGATTCACAAGAAATCAACGACCCTTTGGCTCAAAAAACGGGCAAGCACTCAGGGTGTTTCGGATCGTCTCACACAAGAGACTTTCCCTACAAACAGGAGAATAAAATTATGGAAGAACAAAACAGAATTGGATATTTAAGAAACGAAATGTTTGAGGATTACTCTCATCCGTATGGTGCTTTCACTGAAATTGGTGCATCAACAGCCGAAAACTACGCCTACATGAATTCCTCAACCTGTCCTGATTGTGGCGGTGGTATGGTCAAAGTTGGTGGCTGTTCATGTTGCCAATCATGTGGTTTGAGTTCATGTAGCATGTGATAAGCATACTTTGTGGGGAACAGGCTTGCCTGTTCCGAAAAGACAGGGCAATGCCCTGTCGGTACAAGTGGTAGAACAGTAGGGTGGAAATCTTTAGCATTTCCGCCAAAGATGATGGCGGAACCACTAAAGGGTTCCTCCCTACGAAGAGCAATAAGCAGGAGAGGGAAAGCAACAAGAGAAAGCGGGCAATGTGTTATGAAAGTGGGCGAATTAGAAAAATACGGAATACCGACTCGTGTGATTGAGGCATGGCGGATGTGTCAAGGTGAGCATCTTTTACCAGTCCAGCAAACAGCGGTTCGAAAAAAACTGCTCGGCAACCCGAGCGAATGGCAAAAACGAAAGGAGCATAATATGATTATCTCAGCACCAACATCATCAGGCAAATCATTTTGTGCTGAAATGGCGGCGATCCAGTCGCTTGCCTCTCGTCAAAAAGTTGTCATGCTCTTTCCATTAAAATCACTTATTGAAGAAAAATATAAAGTCTGTCAGGCAACATATAGTCCACTTGGTATTAAGTCGCTTATTCTCACAGGTGATTATCCCGAAAATGATTCTCTCTTTCACGCTGGTGACTATGACATCGCACTCTGTGTCTATGAAAAATTTGACAGTTTCCTGACATCGTCGTTAGATATATTAAAAAATATTGGTTTAGTCGTCGTTGATGAAATTCAAACAATCGCCGAGCCTGGTCGAGGGGCATTGCTTGAGCAACTTTTGACCAAAATAAAAAGCTCGGTCTACAAGCCATCACTTCTTGGGCTGTCAGCAGTAATTGGTGATGACAGTTCGTCGGCTGGTAAATTAGCATCGTGGCTTGATGCGACCGTTGTTGAAGAACGGATTCGTCCCGTTGAGTTGATTCGAGGTGTTGCAACTGAAGGGACGTATCGTTTTCGCTCATTTAATGGTCATATTGACGGTGAAGAGCCGTTTGCATCGGCAGATCCTTCTATGGATTCATTTGAGCTGTTTGTTGGGCAGGTCAAGGCAAGTTCTGGATCAACACTCATCTTTCTCAAGTCACGCTCAGAGACGATGCATGCCGCTCTCAAGTTAGCCTACATGGTCGACTGGAAAAAAGCGACCAATGCGATAGACAAACTCTCCGCCGAAGAGCCATCCTTTTTACTCCGTTCGCTCAAGCAGGCTTTACAGCATGGAGTTGCCTTTCATAACGCTGACTTGACGCAAAAACAACGAAATATTGTAGAACAAGCATTTATAAATAAAGAGATTAGAGCAATCTTCTCAACTACTACTTTAGCTATGGGCGTTAATCTACCAGCCGATACAGTTTATCTTGAAACAGTTAAATATGCCAGTGGAACGTATGGTGGCAAACCGTCGTTGGTTCCAGTAAGCAGAGCGGAATTTGATAACATGACTGGACGGGCGGGACGGTATCACGCAGAAAATTCACCTGCTGTTGGAAAAGCAATTGTTATGGCACAATCGGAGTTTGACCGTGATATTCTCTGGAGTTCTTATATCTCCTGTGACCAACCAGAAGAATTTGGGTCGGCTTTTTATTCTCGTCCGATTGAAGACTGGCTTTTGAATATGGTGGCAACAGGCCTGATTCAAACAAAAAGTCAGAGTGATGCTGAGCTATTATTTTCTCAAACATTTTCAGGGTTATTGGGGGTTGACAAATCAAATGATTTTTCGGCACTCTTTGACCAGCTTGTTATGCTTGGGATGATAGTTGAAAACAAGGCGACTTCGTTGTTATCGGTGACTCCGTTTGGCTTGGCAACTGCTAAGCACAGCCTTTCGGTGAGTGAGGCAACATACTATCGCTATGTTATCAATGAACAAAAAACTACGACAGATTTTGGTTGGCTCGCACTTGTTTTGAGTGGGGCAGGCTGGCTGATGCCGTCGTCTCTTTTGAGTCGATATGAACAACTTTCCGAAGCACCGCTTCGGATGCTCTATCAGGAATATGAATTATATCTTGACGATACCAAAGTGCTATTGGGTGATGACTTTCAACAAAAGCAACTTTCCTATCGTCAGATGGCTTCTTTAAAAGCGTTGATGTTGCTTGAGCAATGGCGTCAGTTAGTGCCAGTGCAAGTTTTGGAAGAACGCTTTCAAATACATCTTGGACAGATTGTTTCGCTTGGCGAAACTGCGGGACATCTTATGATAGCCCTTTCAGAATTGATACAAGCAGAAGAACGTGATATACAGCTAAAGAAAAATTTAGCCGATTTATCCTTTTCTTTGCGGTTTGGATTACCGTCTGAGTATCGGGAGATATATGGAAGTTTTGGAGATATGCTGACTCGGTCAGATTTTACGATATTACAAAATGCGAGTATTGTGAGTTTGGATGATTTTTGCCGTATGGAAGAATCAATCCAATTATTATTTCTTGGCGGAAAAGATAAGTTAATGAAAATCAACGAGAAAATAGAACTAATTAAAGAGGAGGTTCAGATGGAATCTAGGACCAATAATGTTGTAGCAAATGATGCCGGGCTTGTATCAATGATGTTTGGCGAACCAGAAATGATTGAAATTGATGGCTCGTATGAGTGTGAACGTTATTTAGTAAAAATTAATGGACTGCCTGTTCGTCTGACAGGGAAGTCATTTAAGTATTTTGTGAAACTTGCTTGGTCTCGTTTATATGGTGAATCGGGTTGGATTTACAAAGAAGAAATTGAAAATGGTTTTAATCAGGCTCGGTACTTGTATCGTATGAAAAATGAAGTCGGACGTGACTTAAACTCCAATTGGTCAATTTTTGAAAACAACCGTTTAGGTTATTATCGTCTGAATGTTGACCCATCGAAGATTTCAATCAATTTGGATAATATCAAAAACCATCCTGACTATGAAGTCCGCACTTTGTTTGAATCAAGACAGATGAATAATTTGAATTAAATATTCTCCTACTACACTTTCCACCAAAAGGCAGTCAGAGCAATCTGGCTGCCTTTTAATCTCTGTAACATTTAAAGGTAATTTCTTGTGACTCAAGAAATTGTTCAGCATCTTTTCCATGGAGCATCGCAATAGTAGCTATAATTCCCGCTTGGGTGCAGTTTTCAGATACAACAGAAACAGCAGTTGGGGCATTTTCAATAGGATAACCAGTTTTTGGATTTAATATATGTCCAAATCGTTTTCCGTGATGTAAACAGAACCTTTTAGAATCACCACTTGTTGCAATACCTCCATTATGTAGGCTGATCTTGCCAATTGCTGAATTTTCTTTGTTTGGATTTTCAATCCCTATAACCCATGGAGGTGAGTCTAAATCTGGATTAATTGTTCTGATGTCACCTCCAAAATTTACCATCACTTTAGAAATTTTAAAAGAAAGTGCTATATCAGCCACATGATCAACAGCATATTCTTTTCCAATTCCACCAAAATCAATTTCCATGCCAGATAGTAGCTGTATATGTGGAGGTTCCCAATTGATTTTATCCCAACCAATAAGTTTCAGCATAGTGGAAAGTTTATCTTTATCAGGTGTTTGTTCCGTACCATCAAAAGTCCAACAGTTTCTTAAAAGACCAGATGAGATATCAAACAAACCATCACTAAGCTGATAACATTGATTGGCAAAATCGAGCATACGACTAGTTTCTTCGTCTACTTCAATTTTGAAACCATTTGAAGAATTTATCTTATGAACGATATTATCAGGAAGATATCTACTGAATTTAGATTCTATTCGTTTTGTTTCATCAAAAGTAAACTCAGCAAATAAATTTGCATCTTTTTCAGAAGATGATATAAATAAAACTTCACATGGACTTGCCATAGCTTGAAAAGTGCAAGTCCAAATTGAATTTTTATATGAAAGTTTATAAGGCTTATTCATTAAAAACTAAAATTGTAACCGACGCGAAACATTACAGCATTTAAAGTTGGAAACATATCATATCTTAATAAAGAGCCAATTAAACCGGGGGGACTGCTATCTCCAAACTGTCTATAATATTCAAATGATAATTTTAAAGTATGAGTTGCTTGCATAGGGATAGAGTATTGTAAACCAAGGGTAACAGCGGAAAATGTACTTAAACGATAATCAGCAGTTGTAAATTGCTGGTTTGAGGAACCATCAATCTGGACAGGGATATAAAAATCGGCTGCTGATTGATGATACCAGCGTATATGCGGTTCTAATGTTGTATTGTTTTTAAAATCGAACAAGTAAAACAGATTGATTGTATGCGAATTGATACCCCAATCATCCCAAAAAAACCTATAAGATAAATCTATTACATTCCCATTAAGAAATTTTCGACATTGCGTATAGATTGAATTTTTATTTCTTGCATCAGGTCTGTTTTCATAAAGATATGTCAAAGGTTCTCCAGGATTTGCGGAAGAACTATTTTCAACGACGCTAAAAAATTTGTAAGGATCATTTAAATACCCAGTTGAGTGAGACCTGGAATAGTTAGCTCGGAAGAGAGTATTACGATTTATAGTTTGAGTAACACCCAAAAGAAGATCATAGACTTTTTTAGTGGCATTCGGACCTAAGCGAGATGTTGATTCGCCTATCAAAGCAAGAGTATCGTAAGGTATTGGGACGCCGCCTTCAGGATTTACTTTATCTGAAGTGAATGATACTGAAACTGATATGGTTCTATTTCGATTATTAAAATCACGACTGAAACCAGTATTGACTCCTAAAGAAGTATAGTCATGTTCACCTGAAAAATTAGCACCTATAAAAAAATTGTTTAATCTACTAAGTTTTCTCGTGTACGTTCCACTTACAGCAAATCTTGAATCTTTAAAAGTATCATCAAGTGGAATAATCCCTGGTTGAATATCATATGAACCATTTCCTGAAGGGCGTGTAAATGTTTGTACACTGCTTGCAGGAGCGGCTCCGTTGGGAGAAGCTCCAGTAAGGGCATCGAAAGTGAGTTTGATTTTAATATTTTGAGTTTCGTTTAGTTCATGTTTTATAGAAACAGCCCCCTCACCCGCGGAGACCCTGTCTTTTTCAGAATAGATTAATAGAGTTGACTCCACGTCGGTAGCTTTTGCAATTTGAGCTCCTAAAAGTACCGTAGTTGCAATTGCTAAAGCACTTTTGATAGAAAGTTGTTTATTTAGTTGCATCCGCAACCACCTCCACCAAATCCTCTACCACCGCTTGAACCCTCTTTGCTGAAATAAATGTGATCATCCATTTCACGTTCAATAGCGTTTTTCTCAAGCTTCATATGTGGAGATGCCAAAATATCGCGTTCCCAGACATTTACGCCTAAAGAAGTACAACCTGAAATAATAAAAGTTAAAAGTATTATTAAAATTAAAAGTACGTGCCACTTTGAATTATTCATCTTTTATATCCTCATCATGCAAAAGCGTAACTATTTTTTTTTCAAGCTCTGATGATTCCTTATTGCTAAATCCTTCATGTTTAAAGACGAATTCACCAGACTTATTATACACAAAAGATGTTGGCATAACTTGAAGAGAGAAAGATTTAGCAATTTCCCCTTTTGAATCAAAAAGCGGAATAGAATTGATGTCATTCTTTGTTAGGAATTTTTGAGCTGCTTTTAAATTTTTATCTACATTTATAGTAATAATGATTAGGCCTGAATCACTATATTTTGACAATAATTCTTTCATCCATGGAAACGATTTACGACATGGAACACACCATGAAGCCCAAAAATCAACATATACCACTTTGTTCTCAATAACAGTAGAGTCAGGTATAAGCTTTTTTAACTCATCGATTGAATTTGGGTTAGTTTTAGCAACAGTATTTAAAGAAAAGATAAAAATAATAAAAAAGAGTACATTGGTAAAGTATCGAATATTTATTTTTGTATTCAAATTATCTCCAAACTTAAAATGAGTTAACCTAATCAATTTCTTAAACAATTAATCTCTATAAGAGTTCCTATTCAATCTTTTTAATTAAAGGTATCTCTCATTTCAGACAAGATAAAAAATATATGTTTTGTGAAACAATTTATTTAAAGTGTTAGTTAAAGAAGATAAGGATTATTATATAAAATAACGTATAATATAAAATAGTTATGTAACAATATTCAGCTCTTGTGACTTTAGCCGATACTATTAAAACGGTGCAAATATGATAATAAAGACAAAAAAGAAACTCTCAATTGAAATGACAGATAAACAGCCTGTTTACCCTGTTTTACCTTTGCAGACTGGTATTTTGTTCCCAGGAACGATGATCACTATTCAGGTAGGGCGTAAAGAAAATTTAGAACTGCTCAGGAAATGTTACGATAATTCAAAGAAGTTTGTTACCGCATATTCACCCCATGCAAAACGTACTGAAGACAAATTAGCACCAATTCACCAAATTGGTGTATTGGCAGTTGTAAGAGATTTAAAAGCGGGAGCGGGGAATTCTGTAACTGCAACTATTGAAGGGCTTAAAAGAGTTTCGGTTTCTGAAATGGTCAAAGAAGTACCATTTATAACGGCAAAAATTGATTTCATGCAACCATCTAAGCGTGTCCCCAAAAATCTCAAAGAAAAAATTAATCAAGTTTTACAAGTAGTTACTGAGATAACAAAGATTGACCCGAACTATACTGGCGAACATCTGCGAGTCTTAAAAATGTCTATCGAAGACCCATCTCTTATGGCAGATACTGCCGTCTCTCTCTTTCGGCTTTCATTAGAGACGCAACAAGAAATACTCGAGACTGTCGATTTAGGTGTACGGTTTAAACTCCTGTTGAATAATTTAACTGCTGAGTTAAACCGTGTTGCAACATTACACCGAATACAGAGTAATGTTGAGCAATCATTTGAAGATGAAAAAGAGAAAAGTTTTTTACGTCAACAATTGCATGAAATTAAAAAGATGCTTGGGGAAGAGTTCCTTGAGGAGGAAGCATCTATCAATTACAAAAATATAATTAAAAAAGATACTACTTTACCAGGTGCCGTCTCGGCACGAGCATTAATTGAAGCTGACCGTCTCGGACAACTTTCAACAGCATCGGCAGAATTTGGGATAACCAAAAATTATCTTGATTGGATTTTACAACTTCCATGGAATAAATCTACACCTGAAACATATAAAATTTCTGATATAGAAAATGCACTTTCAACTGGTTACTACGGACCTAAAAATATCAAAGACCAAATTTTACAAAAACTTTCTGTACGAAAACATTTAGGCGGTATAGATGAAGGTCCAACGCTTTGTTTAATAGGAGCCTCGGGGACTGGAAAAGCTGCTATCGCTCGTGCTATTGCTACCGCATTGGGCAAAGATTTTGTAAGAGTGTCAGTAGGAGGGATTGCTGATGTTAGCGAACTCAAAGGAACCTCACGGACTTTCTTGGGTGCGATGCCTGGAAAAATTATACAGACTCTTCGTGATGCGGGGACTTCAGACCCTGTGATGCTTATTGAGGATATAGATTATTTTAATATTGAAAATGACTCGTCAGTTAATATGGCTTTGCTTGAAATTGTGGACAATAGACTGAATTCAAAGTTTTTAGATAACTATATCGGTATGCCTTTTGACCTTAGTAAAGTGCTTTTTATCTGTTCGGTTCGTTCTTATGAAGAAATACCCGAACAGTTTATTCCACGTTTTGAACTTTTGGAACTACCAGGGTACATTGAGAGAGAAAAAATTACTATAACTAAAAAGTATATCCTTCCAAACATGCTTAAAAAACATGGTATATCAAAATCTGAATTTAAATTGGTAGACAAGGTGCTCGCAAATATTATAAGTACCTATACTCAAGAGGCAGGACTTCTTGGGCTATCGCAACAACTTGAAAAAATATTTCGTAAAGTACTTCTTGAAAAAGTAACTCGTAAAAAAAATAAATGGGTGCTAACTGAAAAGAATTTGGAAACATATCTTGGACTTCCATATTTTATTCCTGAAATAGCAGAGAAAAAACCTGAAATCGGAATTGCTGCTGGTTTGGCGTGGACTGGTGCGGGCGGAGATCTAATGTTTATTGAAGGTATAAAAATGCGTGGGGAAGGGCAGATTACTTCTACTGGTTCTTTAGGTGAAGTAATGAAAGAATCTATCCAAGCGGCACATTCCTATATCCGTTCACGTGCTGATGCACTCGGTATTGATTTTAACGATTTTGCTGAGTTTGATATTCATATTCATTTCCCTTCGGGTGCAATCCCAAAAGATGGACCATCTGCTGGTGTAACGGTCTGTTTGGTCTTGGCATCTATTTTATCAGAGCGACCAATTAGAAATGATATTGCCATGACTGGAGAAGTAACTTTGCGAGGAAAAGTGTTGCAAGTCGGCGGTATAAAAGAGAAAATTTCGGCGGCATATAGAGCGGGGATTTACCATGTGGCAATTCCGAAAGCAAATGAAAAAGAAATCAAAGACTTACCAAAAGAAATTTTGAAAAAAACAAAAATTAGTTATCTTGAGGAAGTTGATGATCTCTTTAAATTATGCCTCTTAGATTTTACTCCATCGACATTTACGCTTGAAAAAATATTTGCTGATGAGATGAAAAAAGCAAAAAGAAAAACCAGAGCAGCAAAATCAAAAGCGACCAAGTCGAAAGCAGCCAAGAAAAAAGCAACAAAAGCAAAACCTACCAAGAAAAAATCTACCACATCAAAAAAATCGTAGTATTTCCACCATTCACATTCTGCATATAAACTGTTGACAATTACTTCACACTTGCTTTAATTTAAGATGTGTGAATACTCCGTTTTATTTCGGGTACGTACTATTTTGGCTCAGATTATAAAAAGAAAACAAATCAAATATTGGATACCATATCAAAAAAGATGTGGAAATCATAAATGTAATACAGAGACAATTCAACGAATTTAATTAAGTGCATGGAGGCATTCTTTTGAAAAAAGTAACTGTCTATCTCTTAACCGTCATAATGCTATTTACAGTTGGAGAAGTATTTTCTCAAGCTATTACACTTGATGGCGTGACTGGTGGTATTAGCAACGATACTATTTATGTAAATCAACAAGTTCAATTTAATCTTCGTATCAACTCAGGACCGAACGCACATAGTGGTATTACAAATGGATTTCAAATATATTCTCCTGATGGGGCTGAGTGGACAACAACCGTTGGAGATACAATATCTCATGGATGGTCAGATTTGTTCGATTTGATTTATGGTGTTGACCATTTTTCAATCACTGGCTCAGGTGCTGACACTGTTGGTTTTGGGGGAGCAAAGTTATTTGCTTCGGGATTACCAGCGAATTTTAATGAAATCGCATATACGATTAGTATTGGTCCAGTCGATGCTATGTATCATAAAACCCAAATTTGTTTAGACTCCGCATTTTATCCACCGTCTGGCACTTGGAAATGGGCAGGGCCTGAAGATTTTCCTACATGGGATGGACCGCATTGCTATACTGTTATTGATCCTAATGCACCGTCTGATCCATCTAATATAGTTTTATCTCCTAATTTTTTAGATTTTACAGCTATTGAAGGTGCCACAGCACCTCCATCACAAATATTTTCAGTATTGACAGATCAAGATTCATTTGACTTTACCTTGGTTGAGTCTTCAAACTGGATTTTTATTAGTCCAACGCAGGGAACTTCTGGACAAGAAATCACGACGACGGTAAACCCGACAGGTTTATCTGCTGGTACATATATTGATTCAATTGAAGTTATCGCCCCTACTACTGATAACTCATCACAATGGATGATTATTACCTTAGTAGTCGAAAAACCACCTCCAGCAATTGCCGTGACACCGTCGAATCTGTTTTTTAATGCAGTGGCTGGTGAAGCAAACCCTTCCGATAAAATTATTTCTATTTCAAATTCAATTGCTGGTAGTTCAGATTTGAATTGGTCGGTTTCTCATAGCGAAAGTTGGCTTTCGTTATCACCATCATCTGGTGTCAATTCTGGTGATGTGACCGTCTCAGTCGATATAACAGGATTAGGTTTTAATGATTATTTTGATACTATCATCGTTTCTGACCCATTAGCATCAAATGACCCTATAAGAATTCCAGTTATTTTATCGGTAGGGTCAGATTTACCGTTAATAGCGGTTGATTCAGTTTTCAATTTTGTTATTGTTCCGACTGGTGTTTCTACTATTCCAAATCGTGAAATTGTGATATTTAATGGTGGAGCAGGTGGGATGACTTATTCTCTCTCTGAAAATTCTACCAGGATATTTTCTCTCACTCCGACATCTGGTACAGCTCCTGATACAGTTTCAGTCGGGTTTAAAATTTTAGGACACAATGCTGGTGATGATTTCTTTGATACTTTATGGGTTTCGTCTCCCGAAGCTATAAACTCTCCATTTCCCGTTGTTTTCCAACTTCACTATGTAGATGTTCCTGCTCAAATTGAATTAGCAGATACTGTTGAAGTAGATGTTTTTGAATGCGACCAAGGTGCTTTTGCTTTGAATCCTCAGGGATTTTTCTCAATTGGAAATGTCGTTGGGGGAGAAGCATACTCATATCAAATTGACTATGAGTCAGAGCTTTTTACCTTAGAGTTTGAAAACAATTCAATACCTGAATTTGTTTCTGTCGTTGCGAATGACTTACAACTTCCGATTGGTATATACTACGATACGATTACTGTTTCTGCAATAAATGCAATCAATTCTCCTCAGCAGATTATTGTAAAATATAATGTTATTGCTGGAGTGACAACTCCCAAAATTGTATTGCCAAGGACTCATTTTGTTATACCAACTCGTGAAAATGAAGGACCTTTCAAATCTTCAGTCTTTACCGTATTCAACCTTTATGGTGGTTGTATGGAATGGAATATTGAAGAAAATCTCTCATGGCTCTATCCAAAAGATACTATAGGAAATGTACCAGGAAGTACAGAACTACTGGTTCTTGCCAATGGTTTAACTCTTGGAACATACTATGATACTATTTTGGTGCATTCTACCGAGGCATCAAACTCTCCTCAAGAAGTAACTTTTGAATTACAAGTTTGGAAGTTAGCAGGAGACTATAATTGGAATGGAACTATTGATATTTATGATCTTACCTTGATGGTTGAACATTTCTTTTTTGATGGACCACCACCAATACCAGAATTCAGAGTAGGTGATTTGAACTGTGACCGTAAAGTTGATATTGCCGATGTCGTTTACATGGTAGATTATATGTTTACGAATGGTCCTATTCCATGCGGTAATCCATATTAGTTTAATAAATTATTTATTGAAACCGTTATTACTACTTGTAATAACGGTTTTTTTATGTAAAAGAACTCATAATAGAGCAAATCAGTCTATGAGTATTCTTATTTTTTGATTTACATTGTTTTAAATTATATGTATCTTCATATGTTAATTGAAAACCGGGTTTATTGTAACTCTTAGTATATAAATTGGTGTTATGTCGAAAAATAAAAAAGTAGAAACATTTCATATCTCCACCTACGGTTGCCAGATGAATATAGCAGATTCATCAACATTGGCTTCAAGTCTTATTACCAGAGGATATCGTCGAGTAAAAGATGAAAAAGATGCCGACTTAATTGTTTTAAATACCTGTTCCGTGAGAGAAAAAGCTGAAAATAGAATCTATGGTCGCTTAGGGGAAATATTTAAATATAAACGTGAAAAGCCACATATGAAAATTGCTGTGGTAGGTTGTATGGCACAGCGTTTAGGAGATGAACTTATTAAAAAAGTTCCTCATGTCGATTTTGTCTTAGGAACAGATCGTCTTTTTGAACTTCCAGATGCTTTGGAAGGAATTGAGGGGACCAGCTCGGTGATGACTGCATTTGGACATGAAAATATCGACATGATTGCTCCTGTCAAAGATTCTGATTACTCAGGATTTGTAACTATATCGCGTGGTTGCGATAATTATTGTACCTATTGTATAGTTCCTTATGTCAGGGGAAAAGAGGTTTCTCATTCTGCTGATTATATTGTTGATGCGGTAAAGAAAATGGTCGATGAGGGAGTTGTCGAAGCGACATTACTCGGACAAAATGTTAATAGCTATAAATATGAAGATACCGATTTTCCAAAACTGCTGACACGTGTTGCAAAAGAGACTGGTATCAAACGGCTCAGATTTATGACCTCTCACCCAAAAGATTTATCTAAGCGACTTGTTGATGTTATGGCGGATGATCCTACTATTATGCCACATATCCACTTACCAGTACAAGCTGGTAATAACCGAGTCCTTGAGAAGATGGGGCGGATATATACTATTGAGCACTATATGAAAATTATTGAATATATTAAAAAGACTCTCCCATATGTTATACTTACGACAGATATTATTGTTGGCTATCCAACTGAAACAGAATCAGAATATGAAGAAACTTTAAAAGTTGTTTCAGAAGTACGATATGACTCTGCATTTATGTTTAGATATTCGGTTCGACCTGGTACTGTCGCTGCAAAATTTGATGATGATGTCCCTGAAGCTGATAAAATCAGAAGGCTACAAAAACTTATTAAATTACAGCAGGGTATTTCTTATGAACAGAACCAACAAGAATTAAACCAAATTAGATTTTCTTTAGTTGAAGGTTACTCAAAAAGAGATAAGAATAAAATGAGAGCAAGAACTGATGGTAATAAAACAGTTATTTTTGAAGCTCATGGTCTTAAAAATGGTACGATTGTTCCAATAAGAATAAAAGCTGCCGATGCTTTTACTTTACACGGAGAGGTTGTGGAGCCGAACTAATGGATACTTTACTTTTTTACTGGTTATCCCCATTTATTTTTTTTCTTTTCACAATTTTTCTATCACTTAGATTCAAATTCTTTTCTGCTGGTGACATCGCTGGTAGAGTCCCGTTTTTTATTGGAAGTTTTTTACTTCTTCTTGCAATGAGTTGGAATTCAATTGTTCACTTATCTACCTATGCTGAATGGTTTGTTCCATCTGCTTATCCAATTATAGAAATTGTACATCTGTCAATCTTTCTCATCGGTTCGATTTTGGCTGTTGTTGGTTTAGTGCTTTTTGCTGATTTTTGGCAAACTCAAAAAAATGAAATTGAAACTCTCGAACAAAAATTAACATTACTTAATGATTTGCAACATGATGCCAGAGACCCGTATCACCTTATGGAATTGTTTGACCTTTCATTAAAAGAAATTGTTGCCAATGTTGATGAAACTGTTGGAGCAATTTTTCTTCTCAATCGAAATAGAAGACAATTGGTCTTAGCATCTTCTGTTGGATTATCAAAAAATAACCAAGCTCAATTAGAGCAGTATCCACTTGGAAAAAACATTATTACCCAATCAATAGAACTTGGCGAACCTATGATTGCGGGAGACTTTTTATTCGTTGACCATACGAAAAAACTTGCTGAATCAACTTTTAACTCAACATTAGTTTTACCGATGGTTTCAGGTTCCGAGAAAATTGGTGTGATTGTTTTGCTTTCTGAGCAGAAGCAGTTCTTTAGTAGAACAGAAATTAAATTTTTAGCACCTGTTGCCGAATGGCTTGCTGAAAAAGTGAAGTCAACAAAACTCTCAAGAGAACTTACTCTATTACAAAAAGAAAAAGAAAAACTTTCAAATTCATACTCTGATTTAAATCAAAGATTGTTTACTTCCTCAGCATCACTGTACTCGACAAATGTTATTGAATCTTACTGTCGTTCTTTAGTAGGGATAGCGGAAAGTAAATCGGTACATCTTTTTGGAATGAAAAATGGCTCTCTACAGTTTTATGGAGGTTCAGAACCTCTTTTAGATTTATCTGAAAATTTTAAGACAGCATTAATTGAGGGATTGGACAAGAAAAAGCCACTTATTCTAAATCAAGAAACAACCTCTGAAGAGGGACGAACCTATATTGCCAAATCATCGCTGATTTTCCCTATTATTACTGCTAACTCTTCTGATGCTCTTTTGTTTATAAAAGAGAGTAAGGCATTTTCTGTTGATGAGGGCTTATTGAAGTCAATTGAAATTTTTGCAAATTTAGCTCGGATTTCATTGCAAGCACAAGAGAACCAAGCACTCAATGTCACCAGAAGGAAGGGACTTGATAAAATTATTTCTCTCTTGCGTTTTGAAAATTCGATTACATTCGAGAGTAATCAAAATTATTTTATTGAGCATCTCTCTAAAATTTTACCAGCAAAATCAATTGCGGTTACATTTGAAAAACAAGTTAATGGCCAGTTTAAAGCAGCCGATGGCTTTCATGTTGATTTGGAGTTGTTACATAAATTTGAAATTTTACCAGGTGAAGGATTCTTAGGTAATATGAATGCATCCCTTGATTCTGTTTATCTGTATGGTAAAAATAATGTTGGTGAAGCTATTAAAAACTTCGATGAACATAATAGAACCTTGTTCTATAAATTATTTGGTGAAAGAGGTTTGCCGTCATTTTTAGCGATTTGTCCAATTTTTAATTTACACGGGTTGGTCGGAGCAACAATGTTTTGTATGTTTGCTGTTTCTGAGGAAGAACGAGGCGAGTGGCAGAAGCTTCTCACTCTTGCATCTGGTTTGTATTCGATTAGACTCACTATAAATCAGTTAAAAGAACAGAGCCATGTTGTAACTTCTGAAGACGATTCTTTTTCTAATCAACTTGGACGAACAGTAAATAGATTAAATAACCACCTATCGGCAATCATTGGTAACGCTGAGTTAATTGCAAATCGTGAAGATATTACTGGAGATGTGAAAAACTATTTTCAGGCGATTATAAATGAATCCGATCAAGCAGCACAATTTTTGCGTGATTCTATTGGTAAGTTTTCGATAAACGAAATTGAAAATGATCATCTCCAAAAGAATACTGTTAATGACCATATCAATTCTTTGCTGAAAAAATCTTTTATCTCTGAAGGATTCTATCAGTTAGGTGGTTCACCGCAAGAGTTGAATCTTGCTCTTGGCGATTCTGCACCTATTGAACTATCTGATGATAATTTTAAGTCCTTATTTGAAGCGGTTATAAATCGTTTTGCTGTGACGGTTGTTCAGGATGATGTTGTTTCTATCGCAACATATCTTTTTGATGATTATCTCTTCCTTGATATTTCGAGCCACCATAAGAATTTCCCTGCTATTCAAAAAGTTGCTGAAATTGGAGAATACCAAATTCCCGATCAGGCAATTGAGAACAGGCCCGCCGACAGATTCTTGGAATTTATCTCAGGTGAAAATTGTTTTTATGCCTATGATAAACTTTCCCAAATACCCGCTTATTTATCTTTTAAGTTTAAAATAAATTCTGATATATCAAAAAGTAATCAAACTATAGTAAAAAATAAAAAAGTAAAAATTTTAGCAATTGATGACCAAACTGTTATTTTAGATTTAATACGAGCTATGTGTCAAACAATGGATTATCAGGTTGATATCGCTGAATCTGGTGAAAAAGGCCTTGAGATGGCTTTTTCTAATGATTATAACCTAATTTTGACTGATTTATCTATGCCTGGTCTTTCTGGGCTTGATGTTGCCAAAAAACTAAGAGCTACATATCCAAAATTACCAATCGTCTTACTTACTGGCTGGGATTTGAAGCTTACTGAAGAAGAACTCTCTAAGGCTGGAATTTCAAAAGTTTTATATAAACCTTTCCGTATTGAACAGCTCATTGAAATCATGAATTATTATTTAAAAACCAATAAAATTTCACAATAATCTGTAAGTAATTCTTATCCGTTTCCGATATTACATATAAGTGTACACATAAGGGATATTATGGATAAAATTACGATACTTGAACAGATACGCTCTAATAGCAATCTACTATCATTACCTCAGGTGTTATCAGAAGTAATAATTGAAACTGCCAAAGAAGATTTCTCTGCTGATAAACTTGGTGACATTATATTAAAAGATCCGACTCTAACAGGACGTATTCTAAAGATGTCAAACTCATCCTTTTACAATCGTTTGTCCAAAATTAAAACAGTCCATCAAGCTATTTCTGTTATGGGTGTTACAACCGTAAAATGTTTAGCACTTTCCTCATCTATTTTTCATCCCGAAAAAATTGAAAAAGAAACAGGAGTTTCTCCTAAACAATTTTTTGGGTATATTTTATCAGTAGCAGCAGCTTCTAAAAAAATTGCCTTAGCAATAGACTTTAAAGCTCCAGAAGAGGCGTTTATAGCAGGATTGCTTCATGATGTCGGGCATATGTATTTGATGCATTACTATCCAAAGCAAATTGTTGAAGTTATGGAACAAAGTCAAAGTGGAAGTAAAATTGATCAGATTGAAAAAGAAGTTCTTGGAATAGACCATACTGAGATTTCTCGTGCGATTGCAGAAGCGTGGAAACTTCCAGTTGAAATTATTGAAGCGATAAGCGACCATCATAATACGGATAAATTGGAAGATAATGAAATTCAAAATATCATAAAGCTTGCAGTGCTTCTAACAAAAGATTGCTTTACAGGTTTTGAACTTTCAATTGAAGAACGTCTTGTTGGTATTACAAAACTGACTGATCATCTCAATCTTCAAAAGGAAAAAATTGATGAAATCTCGAGTGCTCTATTAACAGATTCTTTAGAATTTGCGAATTTTCTTGGAGTTGATATTGGAAATTATGAACAGATGCTTACAACTGCTAATCAGGAAATTTGGAAATCATATTTTTGTATTGAAAATTTGTTTAAAGAACGTCAAGAACTTACAAAAAATTTACTTGAAGAAGAGAGACGAAGAGGTGCAATTGAATCCAAAAACATCGCAATGGCTACTTTATCGCATTATTTAAATAACGCCGTTATGGCAATTTTTGGTCGGACACAATTAGTCCGTATGCAACTTGACAAAGAGCAGACAGATTTAGTTATTGAAAAAATGCCTGAAATGATTAACAAAATTGATCAATCAGTAAGAAAAATTGTTGCCGTTATTGAAGAAATGAAGGATGTTTCTCCAATTGATCAAAAGAAATTTGATAGTATGTCCAAAGCGATGAATATTGATGATCGTATTGAAAATCGACTTGCTTTAATGGAAGAAGATGCTAAACTGCACGATGCGATTGAATCATAACTAAAACAGAAGAATATTGACCTTTCAGTCAGAATGTTATATTATTTCATATGTTAACTTACCTCACAGCCGGTGAATCACACGGACCACAACTCACTTCAATTATTGACGGCTTTCCAGCTGGATTACAAATTGATATAGAAAAATTAAATTTTCAACTGCAACGCAGACAAAAAGGATATGGTCGTGGTGGTCGAATGAAAATTGAAACTGACCAAGCTATAATTCTTTCTGGTATTCGAAATTCGTTTACTCTTGGCTCGCCAATTACATTAGCAATTAAAAATGCTGATTACGCAAATTGGACAAAAATTATGCATCCGATAAATCCAATTGCTGATGATTTAAATCTTAAAGAACGACGGCTCGCTTATGAAACAACCACACCTCGTCCAGGTCACGCTGACTTAACTGGTGGGATTAAACTTAACCATAAAGACTTTAGAAACATTTTAGAGCGTGCTTCAGCACGTGAGACTGCGATACGAGTAGCTATTGGTGCTTTGGCGAGACAATTCTTGGAACAATTTGATATTCAAATTGCATCTCATGTTGTTTCTATCGGTGATGTGTTTCTTCCTGATGAAATTATAATTGAAGACATAAATGAGTTACGTTCTGTTACTGAAAATTCCGAAGTTCGGTGTATTGATAAAGAAACTGAGGAAAATTATATTTCTGCGATTAAAAATGCCAAAGCCAAACGAGATTCGCTTGGCGGTGTAGCAGAAGTTATTGTTACTGGCTTACCTGTTGGATTGGGTGGATTCTCGCAACCAGAAAAAAGACTTGATTCAATTTTAGCGGCAGCTATTATGGCTATTCCATCGGTCAAAGGATTTGAGATGGGTGATGGATTTAAATCGGCAAGAAAGCTTGGCTCCGATGTACATGATGAAATCTTTTACGAAAAAGATTCAAATAAAGCTAAAAAAGATTTCTACCGTAAGACAAACTCTGCGGGCGGAGTAGAGGGTGGAATGACCAATGGAGAACATCTTGTTATCCGAGCAGCAGCAAAACCAATTTCAACTCTTAACAAACCTCTCAAGACTGTTAATGTCGATACCAAAGAGCCTGCCGAAGCAATGGTCGAGCGCACCGACAATTGTGTTGTCCCAGCAATGGGTGTTGTCTGTGAGGCTGCGGTGGCGTTAGTGCTGGCTAATTCATTTATGGCGAAATTTGGCACTGATAATATGTCTGAGATAAAACAAAACTACGACAACTATCTAAACAATTCATTCTAATATTTTACTTTCTTTATAAACAATTTTTCTCTACAATATAAGTACAAAAAATATACGATATGACGTTTTATGTCGGTGGAGTATTACGTTTACTTATCTTTCAAAGGAGTTTGTATGGAATTAAAATACACGGCTGGAAACATTAATGATTTACCTGTTGGTGCTATTGTTTATTTTATCTCAGAATTTGATAAAATACCAAAAAATTTAAAAGCATTAGATGATTGTAGCGGAAATGCTATTACGAATTTATTAAAAACAACTGAATTTACTGGTAAAAATTCAGAGGTTGCAGTTCTCAGAAATGTTGATTGTTTTAAAGCGATGAAAATTATCCTACTTGGCGTTGGAGCAAAAAAATCACTTACCCATGATTCGTTTAGAAAAGCAATGGGAAACCTCTCACGTCACAAATCACTTACTTCTATTGGAAGAGCAGTTTTTTATTTTGATGGATTTGAAGATGCTTCATTTTTCCAAGGGGCTATTGAAGGATATTTCTTAGGCTCTTTCAAATTACTCGATTTTAAATCTGGTGATGACAATAAATCAAAAAATTTCTTAAAAGAAATCACCTGTGCAATTGATAATAAAAAACTTTTAGCTCGTCTTGAAAAAGCAGTCACACAAGGGCAGATTATTGCTGAGGGGCAGTTACTTGCTCGCACACTTGGATTGCTTCCGTCAAATTATTTTACTCCGACAGATTTTGCTAACAAAGCAAAAGAGCTTGCCAAAACATATAAATTTAAATGTCGTATTCTTGATGAACCAACAATTGAAAAAGAGAAGATGGGTGCCTTGCTTGCCGTCTCCAAAGGTTCGGTTGAGCCACCTCGTTTTATTGTTTGCGAATACAATGGTGGTCCAAAAGGAAAGGCTCCGATTGTCTTAGTCGGTAAAGGGGTCACATTTGATTCTGGTGGTATTTCACTAAAACCTGGACTCAACATGGGTGATATGAAAGGTGATATGTGTGGAGGCGGTGTTGTGCTTTCAGCCATTACGACTGCGGCACGTTTAGGTGTTGCTCAAAATATCGTCGCTTTGATTCCTACTGTCGAAAACATGCCGTCTGGTCATGCGACCAAACCTGGCGATATTCATGTCTCCCGTAAAGGGCTGACGATTGAAAATATTAACACCGATGCTGAAGGTCGTTTGATCTTAGCGGATGCTTTAGACTACGCCAACAAATTTAATCCTCAAGCAGTGATTGATGTTGCCACACTTACGGGTGCGACACTTTATATCTTAGGTTATGCGGGTATTCCTATAATGGGGAATAATCAAAAGATGAAAGACCAGATGTCTGTTGCTGCTGATGCAACCGCTGAAAAAGTATGGGCAATGCCAATTTGGGATGAGCATCGTGAACAGATGAAATCATCAATAGCAGATTTACAAAACTCTGGCGGACGAGCAGCTGGTACAATAACAGCGGGTGCGTTTTTAGAAAACTTTATAGGTGATTGGCCATGGATGCATGTAGATATTGCTTATGTCGACCAAGAACCATCTGGTAAAGCGTATGTCCCAAAAGGTATTACTGGTATCGGGATGCGACTGCTTGTTAATCTGCTTCAAAATTGGAAAAAAGTATAAACAATTAGTGCGTTGTCAGGAACCCATTCCTGAAAATTGAAATAGTAGGTCGGAACCCTTGCGGTTCCGATCTTTTTTTGATTCTTATATAACCTTTAAACTTAAAGTATAACATTTATTTTGAACTTGAGTCTGTATAGTCGGAGACAATAAGGATATAATCTATATATAATAATAATGGACATGTCACTGATATATGTTCAAGAAATTGCTTTCGTAAGTAACTACAATCATATACTTTTATTCTACTATGAACTTTATAATACTATCTGTCTTTGTGTTTGTTTATTTAGGGATGATACTTGGAGGTATTCCCAGAACAAAACTGAACCGTACAGGTATTGCACTTCTTGGAGCTATTATTTTGTTGGGTACAAGTGCCGTTAAAGTTAATAGCTTCTTTGATGCGATAGATAGTGGTACAATTATTCTGCTGTTTAGTCTAATGGTTCTATCAGCACATTTTCAACTGGTGGGGACTTACTCTTACGTTGTAAAAAAGATAGGAGATTATCATCTCAATCCAAATCAACTCTTAGCCGTTATTTTGTTAATGACCGCGATTTTATCTGCTATACTAATAAATGATATAATTTGCCTCGCTTTGACTCCGTTAGTTATTGAAATCTGTAGTAAGCGTCAGTTTAATCCCATTCCTTTTCTTTTGGGTGTTGCCTGTGCCTCTAATATCGGCTCCGCAACAACATTAGTAGGAAATCCTCAAAATATTTTGGTGGGCGAAGCACTTCAACTATCTTTTGCAAATTATTTCTTAGATAGTCTCGTACCTGTTTTATTAAGTCTTGTTTTCCTTTGGTTAATATTATCTTGGCAATACAAAAATTGCTGGTTTATAAAGATACAAAATAATAATTTTGATTTTCAACCTTTTAATCTGAATCAGACAATAAAAGGAGGAATTGTTACGCTATGTTTATTCGTTGTATTTTTAACGAACTTTTTCTCAAGAGATGTTGCGGCTTTAAGTACAGTCGGTTTTCTTTTAGTCTCTCGAAGTATAAAATCTAGAGATATAATTAAGAATGTTAATTGGCAGTTACTCATTTTGTTTATTTCATTATTTTTAGTAAATTTTGCTTTGTCTCAGACTGGGCTTTTACATGATTTTCAAAAGTTAATTCTAAGCGTAGGAATTAATTTACATGAACCTGAATGGCTTTTTGTTATTAGTGCTGTCTTGTCAAATATTGTTTCTAATGTTCCTACTGTAATGCTACTATTGCCGTTTGCTAAAACCCCTTTGTCAGGGGCTGTTCTTGCTTTATCAACAACTTTAGCTGGTAACTTTTTTATTATCGGATCCATTGCGAATATTATAGTTGTTCAGCAGTCCCAAAAATACGGTGTATATATCGATTGGAGGCAGCATGCAAAAACTGGAATACCTGTTGCTGTAATTTCGTTGGTTTTTGCTGGTCTTTGGATGTGGTACTGTTCTTAATCTGTATTTAGCTTCTAAAATGCACCAGTGAGTTGGCGTTTGCAGATGTCGCAGAATTTTTCGGTTTTGTTATCTATGTCGTTCATCATCTGTGAATAATAATTTACACATTTTGGATTACGACAATCATTCAAATCAAAAAGATGTCCGAGTTGATGAACCGATTCTTTAAATAGTCGAGGGAAAATCTTTTTATCATCTTCAGGAAGTCCGTAAAACTCCTGCCTGATTTCATAAAGCGATACTACCGATGTACCCGCAAGAGTATCACAGTAGGCAATGACATTTCGTTCATCGGGGATATATAAATCTTCTTCGCACACCCCAAGAACAATTTCACGACTGTTCGCTTTGGAACGTTCTAACTTTTGTAAAAGTACAGTCGCATAGTATTGGTTGCGGATAATGTTATGAGCCTCCACGGGCATTTTCATCCCTTTGAGAATATCAACCGAGCGAATAAAAACAGGACCTATTTCTGCTGCTAAGCGATTGACAACCATGAAGTCAACTTCACCAAGAGGTATTACAACTATTTTTGATTTTAATAGACCCATACTAATTTATCCTGATGTGAAAAACGGTGTGCTTGTACCGTCTTTTGAAATTTTAATCTCGACAGGTGCGGC
This sequence comes from Candidatus Zixiibacteriota bacterium, assembly GCA_024280215.1. GTDB lineage: Bacteria > Zixibacteria > MSB-5A5 > GN15 > FEB-12 > QQUK01. The sequence goes on along the minus strand of JAJRQO010000008.1, from coordinate 62,533 downwards.
GCATTTTGGACAATGTCCTTTAAATGCTGTCTGAGTTGCATTTACATAAATACGAGAGTAAACATGGCAACATTTGAAATGCATTCCTATAAACGGTTTTTTCCTATGTTTATCACCAGTTGTCATAACTATAAAATACGAAATTTCCAGAATTTATACAACTACTATTGCTTAATTTTTATTTGCCATCTCATTCATTATGTCTACCGATGCCGAACATCCTAAGCGTGATGCTCCTGCGAATATCATGCTCTTACAATCAGTTACAGTCTTTATATTGCCTGATGCTTTAACCTTAATTCTGCCGTTTGAAGCATTACGCATTAAACTAACAGCAACTGTTGTAGCACCACCAAAAAAGCCAGTGGAAGTTTTGATGAAATCAGCACCAGAATTTATAACTATTTTGGTCGATTCAATTATTTCAATTTCTGATAGTTGTGATGATTCGACAATTACTTTTAGGGGAATATTATGTGGAATGTTTTTTCTTATTTCCGAGATTTCTTTTTCTACGTCAGTGTATTTATGCTCTTTTATCTTGCCAATATTTGCAACCATGTCGAGTTCATCAGCACCATCTTGAACTGCTAAGAGAGCTTCTTTCAGTTTTATTTCTGTGCGATTTGAACCAAGTGGAAAACCAATTACCGTAGCTAACTTTACTTTGCTGTCTTGTAATTGTGAAGAGGCAAAAGAAACAAATATTGGATTTACACAAACTGCGTAGAATTTATAATCTTTCGCTTCCTGACAAAGTTTTAGGATGTCAGCTTCGGTCGCATCTTGTTTTAAATTCGTATGATCAAAAAACAAGGGTAGAATTTTTATTTTTGATGTCATTTTATAATCTCATTTTTAAATGAAGTTCCATATAAATTATTCTTTATGTCAAACAAATCAGCAATTGTTTTACCGATGTCTGCAAAAGAATTTCGAGTTCCAAGATTTGTTCCATGTTTCATTAGCTTATTATATACTAAAAGAGGAACATGCTCACGAGTATGGTCTGTATGAGTTGTATACGTTGGATCACATCCATGGTCAGCAGTAATTATAAGCAAATCGTCATCAAGGAGTATCGGAAGAAGTTGTCCTAAACGCAAATCAAACTCTTCTAAAGCCGTCGCGAAGCCTTGAGGGTTTCGACGATGTCCCCATAGTTCATCAAAATCAACAAGGTTTGTAAATATAAAAGCATGCTCATGGTCATCTCTGATATTTTCTTTTAGAGTTTGAAGTCCATCAAGATTAGATTTTGATTGTAAGTGAGTTTCAATTCCATTACCAGCAAAAAGGTCTTTAACTTTCCCAATTGCAAGAGTGTGAAGGTTTTTTTCTTCTAAATAATTTAAGATTGTTTTTGAGTGAGGAAGGAGAGAAAAATCTTTTCTTCGAGGCGTTCTTTTAAAGTTACCAACAACTCCATCGAATGGTCGAGCGATTACACGAGCAACGCCATGTTGACCTGTGAGAATCTTCCGAGCAACTTTACATATAGTATAGAGTTCATCAATAGAATAAATCTCTTCATGAGCTGCAAGTTGAAAAACAGAATCGGCGGATGTATAGAGGATAATTTCTTTTGTCTGCAGATATTGATCTCCTAAGTGTTCAATAATTTCCGTACCACTTGAGACGCAGTTTCCAATTGTTTTTACAGATGCAGTTTGTTCAAACTCTTTGACTAATTCATGAGGAAAGCCATTTGGATATGTAGGAAATGGTTTGTCTGTTATAATACCAGAAATCTCCCAATGCCCAATGGTGGAATCTTTACCAACTGATTGCTCAATCATTTTACCAAAGCAAGCACGTGGAGTTTCAGCTGGTGGGAGACCTTTGATATTGGCAATATTTCCTAAGCCGAAAGATTGACAGGTAGGCATATTTAACTCACCAACGGCATCAGCACAATTTGTGATAGTAGATGCTCCAATGTCGTTGTATGCGGACGCATCAGCTAATTCACCAACACCACATCCATCAATAATAAGGAGAATGACTCTATTAATTTCCATCTTATAAAGATATAATTTTTATACAAAGATGTAAATATCAAGAATAAAAAAAGTCACGCTTAGATTTTACGTAGCGTGACTTTGAAGTTGTAGCTTTAGAATATAGACTTACTTTAATCCCTCAGACTTGACTAAGATAAAGTTTACATCGTAATTAGATTCGTATTTATACCGTTCCCATTGTTCGTCTATAATTTGAGTTCGATCCCCGATAGTTTTCCATTTTTCTGTCTGTTTAATAACGATACCATCGACATAAGCAAAGTATATCATTCCATTGGTTTGGATTCTATCTAAACCAGAACGTTGAGTTTCGTCATCTTTTTTTGGTTCAATAGGAATGAGTAGATTTCCTTCGTATTCTATGACAGCACAATCGTATCCTAATTCACGTACAAAAGATTTTACAGTGTATGTTGTTGATGCATTCATAGTTTCGGATGGAAGTACGACCGATGTCGTTTGAGTCCAGCTATAACCAGGGTGAACATCTACTGATGGGAAAATAGGTAAACCTTGTTCGTAGTAGTTTTTCATATAAAATGTCGATTTTTCTTTTTTCTTTTTAAAATCAAAATCAATAATTTTTCCGTTTTGCAAGACAAGTAAATCCATCTCTCTGGAATAGGTAACAGAGTCAACTTGAGAGGAGTCATCTTTGTTTGGCTTTGTATAAAACCAGGTATCGATTTCGTTAATTTTGAATGTAGAGTCATTAACAATTTCTAAAATCTCTTGTCGTACAGTTGCCATAGATTCATCGACTTCACTTTTTACTAATGAATCTGACTTATAAATGTCGGTTTGACGTTTTGAGTTTTGTTCGTATTCTAAAATCATACCTGGTTTGTATTTAAACTCAAGTTTGATAGCTTTATCACTTTCGGAACAGCCTATGACTATAATAGAAAGTAAGATGATGGCGGTTAATCTTTTCAATTTTTTCTCCTTGGTAAACCAATAATCAATTTACTAATCGATTATATTCATGTAACACAGATAATCTTCCAAGCATTCCTGGAGGACTAATCAATAACATTCCTTGTATATGATTTAATTGTTCAGCTTTGGTAAACATAGGTGAGTTCTCAGGTTCTATCATTTGCTCTACTGGAGTCATAACAAAAATAGTACTTTCAGTTGGATTGTTTTGAGCAAAATTTGTGTCGCTTGTACCAATTAGAATAGAAGCTATCAATAAGAATAAAGCAGCGGCAGTTGAAAATAATGCACGAGTAAATTCTGACCGTACTTTTGATGCTGAAATCTGATTATCTTGCCAGTTGTTTTTCTCAATAGTTCGAGCAATGATTAGTTCAACAGTTTCCTCAAAGTAAAGGTCACTTGGAATGTGAGAAGTTGTATTTTGAAGCAACTCTTTGAGATTTCTGGTAGCTTCTAATTCTTGCTTGCAATCAGAACATGTAGAGATATGTTCTTTGAGTTGTGTTACTAACTCATGAGCAAGATTGTTATCGGCAAAATCATCTATGAGCGGCTTATATTGGAGACATGTCATTTTTACTCCTTTTTATATAATCGCTGTTTTAAAATCTTTTTCAGTTTGTTACGGGCGATATGAAGATTCGAGCGAACTGTCGCTTCGGGGCATCCAAAAGTCTCCGCTATTTCTGCTTTTGTGTATCCTTCGATATCATGCAGAATTGCTGTTAAGCGTTGTTTTGTTGGAAGCATATCCAAAGCTTTTAAAATCTCGGCCATCAACCGTTTATTTCTCAGTTCATCTGAGGGGGTAGCAACTTTTGACGATAGGTCGATTTAAATATGTCCGGGTAAATCAGTTGAATCATCAGACATAGTCGTATGACCTTTTCGCTTTCGCAATAAATCAATTGAATAATTTGTTGCTATCCGCAGAATAAAACTGGTGAAATATCTTACATTCTGTAAATCCTTACGTTTTTTGTAAACTCGTACAAATGTCTCCTGCACAACTTCATCGGCATCTAAATGGTTTCCCAATATACGAAAAGCAACCGAGTAAATTTTCTTTTGGTAACGGTGTACTATTTCCGTGAATGCCGATTCATCGCCATTTAAAAATTGCTCGACTATTTGAGGAATTGTCTTTTCCATAACCCCTCAAAATATCTTTTCATCAACATATAGACGCTTCTGTTACGTATCTGTTTAAGTAATTAGTAAATAAACTTGACTATCTAATAATTTAACATTACAGTTATGTTTGTAAATTGTCAATCTTTTTTATGACAACAACTTAGAAAGATTATCATAAATATGTCAGAAGCTCATATCTCAAAAAATAAATACCTCCTATTTACCGTAGGTGCGATTGGTACTTTTATGGCGACTTTGGATGGCTCAATCCTAAATGTAGCTCTTCCAACGATTTCAAGCGATTTTTCTGTCTCTATTGACAAAATTGCATGGGTAGCAATCTCATATTCTCTTACTTTGATTTCATTGTTATTGGTTTTTGGTGTATGGGTTGACAAAAAAGGCTATTTCTTTGCTTATCGTTTTGGATATATTCTCTTTATTATTGGGTCAGCAATGTGTGCTTTGAGTTCAACTTTCGAATTTCTTGTATTTAGTCGGATTATTCAGGCAATAGGCACGGCTATGTTTGCTGCGATTGGACCTGGAATGGTAACTTCGATTTTTGGTGAAAAGGAACGGGGAAAAGGAATTGGCTTGATGGTCATGATGGTAGCAGCTGGATTTATGGTTGGTCCTCCGCTTGGTGGATTTTTATTGAACTATTTTGATTGGCAAGCTCTTTTTATTATCAATATCCCAATTGGCTTTATTGGATTATTGATGACATTTAAGTTTTTTAAATTTATGCCAAAACCATCTCTCAAACGTACCTTGAAAATAAAAGGTGCCGTTTCGATTTCGGTCGCTTTAGTATCGACAACATTTTGTATGTCTCAAATCAATTCGTATCCGCTTCATGATATTCGAGTATGGGGATTAGGTGTCATTGCTTTATTCATGTATGGACTGTTTTTCTATTTTGAATCAAAGCCAAAGACAGCTCTTATAGGTCTTGATGTTTTTTCCAATAAACAATTTACATCCTCGATTGGTGCAATGCTATTTATGTTTGCGGCTCTTTCGGGGATTTCTATTCTGATTCCATTTTATCTTGAAACTATAAAAGGGTATGCACCGAATGAAGTTGGGCTGTTTCTTATAATTTTCCCTGTAATGATGTTTATCTTTGCCCCATTGTCAGGAAGGTTATCAGATAGAATTGGTTTTCAACAATTGACAGTTGTGGGATTGTTAGTGCTAATGCTTGGTATGTACTTCTTGTCAGATTTAACGGTAGACTCTACACAAAATTATATTATCCTCAGTTTCGTACTACTTGGAATGGGGGTTGGAATCTTTAACACACCCAATTCATCTGCATTGATGGGCTCAGTAACAAAAGAACATGTCGCCGTGACATCATCGATATTGGGAACGACAAGAAATATCGGTATGTCCTTAGGGGTGGCATTGTCTACTGCTTTGTTCACTTATTTTCAAACTCGCAACAGCAATCTTGGTGATGAATCGGTTGTTTTTGTAGCGTCTTATGCAACAGTTATATATGTCTCGATAGGAATCACAGGTATCGCATTACTGTTTTCCTTGATGCGTGGACAGAAAAACGCATCAGCTGAAAGTAATTAAAATATTGACATAAGCGAAATATTGACTATTTTACCAGTCCAATTAAAAGAAGTCACCCTGAGCTTGTCGAAGGGGCTTACAATATATATGTCGGGTGGCACACCCCTTGGGGTGTGGAAATATTCCAAGAGAATAGAAACCTAACCCAAGGGGTTAGGCTACCCAGTTTTTAAATGTGTTCCCTTATATGGGGCCTTAGCTCAGTTGGGAGAGCGCTTGACTGGCAGTCAAGAGGTCGACGGTTCGATCCCGTTAGGCTCCATTTTTATTAAAATCCTGTAAGTTTTGATGGAGGAATTTATGAGAGTAAATTATTTAAATCTATCAATGTCTATACTCATTAGAATATGACGGTTTAAAAGATGTTTATTTAGTAAAAATTAATCAAAGTGGCAATTTACTTTGGGAGCAAACTTATGGTGGGGATAATCATGAATATGCTAATGGTGTGATTCAAAATAATCAAGGTGGTTATGTCGTAGTAGGTGAAACAAAATCTAAAGGTGCTGGTGGAAAAGACATTTACCTTATCAAAACTGACTCCGAAGGTAATGTCGAGTAAAAATTATTACCCCGCTAAAACCTTATACTCTTTGATTCTATCGACTCGGAATGTCCGCTCAGAACACATTCGTTCACAATAGGCAATGATATAATAAACTGATCCTAATTTATGAATTTCGCGAAGCTGGATTGTTCGCTTATTTATCTCACGAGTAGGATGATAATAATCAATTTCAACACGAAGTTTATTCTCAAAAGCAAAATTCAAATCAGAATATTCAGAAGGAAGTTCTTTAATCTCATCATCAGAATCTGTGATGCGATGAATCGTAAAGGCGTTGATAAAATCTTCATGAGTTTCAATAGATGGGAACTTTTCGGCAGCATGTCGAAATAGATAATAGACAAAGCGTGCATCTGATAATGCTCGATGGTCTTGCGATTGTGACATCCCGAATTTCTTAATCAAATTGAGCAACGAATACGACTGTAAATTTGGAAAAAATTCTTTACAAATTTCAATTGTATCAACAATCATATTATCTGAAAATTTCATCTTATTTCGTCTGAGAGCAGAGGCTAAAAAGGAAATATCAAACGGGGCGTTATGAGCCATTAAAATAGAATCTTCACCACAAAACTCATTAAATTTTTTCAAGACAGGCTTGGCAGTCGGTGAATCTTTGACCATAGCATTGGTGATTCCATGAATTTCGATTACATCTTTAGGGATATTTTTTTGAGGATTAATCAGGAAATCAAAAGTCTCGATTTCACCTAAATTGAGAGTGAATTTTACCGCTGATAATTCAACCAAGCGGTTGATTGGTGCCCACATTCCAGTTGTTTCTGAGTCAAATGCGATGAATATCTGGTTTTTCAGGTAGTCTGAGAGGTTGTCTAATTTCATAGACTAAATATCTACAGTTTAAAAGCATTTGACAACCACTTTTTATGATGTATCTTTCATATAATGAAATGGAGAAAGTGTTGAATAAATATTTATTACAGTTAAATCTTTTTAAACGTGCAACAAAAGTTATGACGCGCTATACTCCGACATCTGCTTCAGGTCTTCAAGACACATAATAAAACCTACCGATTTAAATCATCATTAAATATTATAATATTTCGTATCAATTTATATACAAATTTAGTTTGAAAAATAATTTTTAAAGGAATATAGTATGTCAATCAAATTAGATGGTTCAGGACTTACCATAGAAAAAGTTGTTCAAATTGCTCGTAACAATGAAAAAGTTGAGCTTTGTCCAGATGCTCTTAAGCGTATGGAAAAATGTCGGGATATGGTTGAGAAAAAAATCGCAGCCAAAGAAATTATGTATGGGGTCAATACAGGAATTGGTGAGTTTTCTGAAGTTGTACTTACTGATGACCAAGTAAAAGATTTCCAGAAATATCTCATCTATAATCACTCTGCTGGTATAGGCGATCCCGCTCCGATTGAATATATCCGTGGTGCAATGGCTGGGCGTATCAATGTTCATGCCCATGGTAATTCTGGCGTGCGTCCTATTATTACTCAGACTCTTATTGAAATGCTCAACAAAGGGGTCACTCCTTATGTCTGTCAAAAAGGATCAGTTGGTGCATGTGGAGATTTAGCCCCGATGTCTCAAATTGCTCTTTTGCTGATGGGGGAAGGACAAGCGTATTTTAAAGGTGAACTGCTTAGTGGTAATGATGCCATGGCAAAAGCAGCTATCGAAGTCCCTGGATTGCAAGCTCGAGATGGATTGGCTACAATCAACGGCTCAAATGTTCTTACTGCAATGTCTGCGATATTTCTCTATGATGCCAAACGGTGGCTCAAGCAAGCCGAGATAGGTGCGGCTATGTCGCTTGAAGCTCTCAAAGCGAATATGAAGCCGTATACAGCCAAGCTTCATCAAGCACGAGGATTCTCTGGGGCGGTGCGTTCAGCGGAATCGATTCGTAAATTAGTTACAGGTGGAGACCTTGAACAAGAGAAGATTCAATGTAAAGTACAGGATGCTTATTCGATGCGTTCGACTCCACAAGTTATCGGTGCCGCCCATGATGCTTTGGCGTATGGACAAACTCAGGTAGAAATTGAACTTAATGGTGTTGGCGACAATCCAATATTTTTCCCTGATGAAGGTATTCAAATTTCAGGAGCAAACTTTCAAGGAACCCCAGTCGCTCTTCCGATGGATATGGCTGGTATCGCAATCACAATGGTCTCGTTGCTTTCTGAACGTCGCATGAACCGTCTTAACAATCCAGCATTATCAGTCGGGCTTCCACCATTTCTTACCAAAGGTGCTGGAATGTTTTCAGGTCTGATGCTGACACAGTATACGGCTGATACACTTCTTGCTGAACAACGGATTTTATCAACACCTGCATCTATTCAATCAATTCCTGCAGCGGCTGACCAAGAAGATTTTGTTTCAATGGGAATGAACACTGCGATTAAAAATTTCCAAATTCTTGACAATGCCAATGGTGTATTAGGTATTGAAATCATGGCTGCTGCCCAAGCCTTAGATTTCAGAGACTATAAGTTTGGTAAAGGTACAACCAAGGCACACGAAGTTGTCCGTCGTCATGTTGAGTTCTTGGACATCGACAGACCGCTTCATACCGATAATACCAATATGCAGAAACTAATCAAGTCAGGTGAAATTCTCGACGAAGTCGAAAAAGCTGTTGGCTCGTTAGGGTAGATGTAAATTTGTAGGGGCGTTACATGTAACGCCTCTACTTACTCTCTAACTCTACGACACACCATCCCCAACTTGATTGGGGAACCAGTCCTTACAATAACAAAATGGGACTCATCTCATATATAACACAGCCTGAAGGCTGATTTATTGAATAAACTATCATGGTAAATAATTCACCCGCAGGGTGTTACAACGAAATGGGATAGGTTAAAAAAATGGCTTTAACCCATTTCCCCTCATAAAAACTGTATTCTTTTTGTGCATGCATATTACTATTATAAAATCATTCTCTCATACAAGCGTGTGCATTAAGTTTTTATGGAAGAGTTGAATGGAATGTGTGAAAGCTTTCAACAGTTCTCTATAATGTAATTTCCGCGAAATCGGGAATCCAGAGGAATGCAGACGAGACTATCTACCACACACGATTATCCGATTATGTAGACGTGACAATCTAGTGTTTTGTGATTGACAATAAAGATAAATAACTCGTAATTAAAAGTATGGAATAAATTTATGTATGGCGAGGTAATCGCGTTACCCATAATATTTTGATAGCGAAAGGGGAAAAATAATTGAATCATGAAATCAGAAATTATTTGATTGATCAATGTGTAAAAGGAAAACCTATTTACTATGAAGATGTAGGAAATAAATTAGGTTTGAATTTAGAATTGCAATCTGATCGTTTAATACTAAGTAAAACGTTAGGTGAAATATCTACCTTTGAACACAATAATAATCGACCGTTAATAAGTTCAATTGTAATCTATAAAGTGAAAAATGATCATGGATATGGCTTTTATAATTTGTGTGAGAAATTAGGTTTAGGTAAAGCAACGAGTTTGAGAAATAAATTATTTGGTTTTTTAGAAATGGATAAATCAAAAATATTTTGGCAAAAAGGATTAAATCATAAAAGTTATTACGTTTTAAATAAATCCATAAAAATTACCCCTAACACACTTTCATTGAAAAATATGCCTGTTGATGGTATCACAGAACTTCCAGAATTGAAGCCAAATTTCAAAGGGGTTTATGTCGATTATGTCAAGAAGCATAAACACGATAAAGATTTGGGTGATGCTGGTGAATTATTAGTTAAAGAAATAGAAGTAAAGAAATTAAAATTATTAAAGAAAGCTAATTTAGCTAAAAAAGTTAGAATAGCTAAAGACGGAGAGGGCTTTGATGTTCTATCATATAATGAAGAAGGTAACACTATTTATATAGAAGTTAAAGCAACAAAAGATGATAAAAAAACACCATTTTATCTTAGTCTTAATGAAAAATTGTTTGGTGAACGAAATAAAGAAACATATTATATATACAGACTTTATAATTATGATGATGTAAATAATATAGCTGACTATTTCATAATTTCTGATCCAATGAATGAGTTGTTATTTCAACCAATTGATTATAAAGTTTATTTAAAAGAAAAATAATTTGCAATAGGAGGTAATTATGGGACAATCTGTATTAGTATTTGTTAGTCATTCTTCGGAAGATAAGGAATCTTTAATCGAACCTGTTGTCAAAGATTTAAGGGATTGCTTTATAAGTATTTGGCTTGATAAGGATGAAATTGTTCCTGGCGAAAATTTAAGAAAATCAATATTTAGAGATGGTTTAGATAAAGCAGATATAGTACTAATATTTTTTACTGAGAAATCTCTAAAATCTTCATGGGTAGATAGAGAGATAAAACATGTTTTACGAGAAGAAATAAAAAAAGGAAATAGTTTTGACCTAAGTAAAATTATTTCTATTTTCGATTCTAAAGCAACCTATGAAGAGATTGATAAAAGATACCCTGAACTAACTGATGACTTATTACATCTTATGCCTGTTGAATATGATAAAATTCAATTAGGGAAGCTAGTAACTGCTATTTGGAGTAAATATCTTTCTTTACAAGATGGGGATGTAGAAACTCAGAAGCAGATACTTTTAAAAGACAAAGAGTTATTTCAGAAGGAGAAAGAAATTGAATCTTTAAAGACACTAGTTAAAGAGATTAAATCTAAGAATTCAAAAACTCAAATGTATGATGAGTTTGAACAATTTCTAAATTCTGGGAAAATAGGTAATTTTATAAATTCTAAAGAAAATATTTTAAAACCTGGTCTTTTAGAGGGAAAAGAAATTCAAGACCTTGCGGAAGCAATGGCTTTTGGACTAGTTGAACATAATCCTAAAAATAACTATTATATAACTATCTCTGATAAAGGCAAAAATTTCTTTAAATGGTTACTGCTTAAATAACTATAATAGCTGTATTGTCGGAGATTTATTATTTCATTTCTGTGGGCGGTAGACGTTCTCGTCTACCCCTAAGTTCACTCTCAAATTATTGACAGATTCAACGCATAATATAAATACATCTCCATACATGACGAAGCAATTTAATAATTGAGAAAAGTCATGTACAAAAAGGCTACAAATAATATTAGTACAAATGGCTTAAGCCATTTTATTTAGAAAAGCCATTTTGTTATAACCGACTGAAATTGTAGTCGTTAAGTTCGGGGATGATGTGTCAGACGCAGTCTGTAGGTTCCCTTTATGTGAGAAACGAACCCATTTTATATGACGAAAGGACTGGATCCCTGGTCAAGCCAGGGAAGGGGTTTGTGCAAGGACAAGGGATTGTGCAAGGGAAGAGAAGTATTTTATTTTGGCAGTGTCAGTTGGTCGGCGAGTTGTGTGTAACTTCGTAACCGCTTTCTGAGTTTTGCGAGTGTTGAGACATGTTGCAATGAATCTAATTCGGTGAATTTACGATTGTTATTAGAGTAAAATTTTGAGTACTGTCCTACTTGTTCAAAGTAGAAATAATTATTATCAATATACCCGATACGATCCCAAAGATTGATAACAGCATAACCTGAATCACTCTCATCAAGTTTCAACAAGTCACGCCCCCAGCTTTCTGTTCGATATTGCCCCCCAAGCAACCCTAACAAAGTTGGTAGAATGTCAACTTGTGAACCAATTTTATCTATAATGATTGCTGAATCACCGAGAAGTGTAGGTGAGTAAATAAGAAGGGGAATATGAAAGAGGTTAGGGTTCAAGCTCATATGTGAACTTTCTAAAATTGAATGATCCGAAACAAAAACAAAAATAGTACTGTCAAAAAGTGGTTTTGTTTTCATGGTTTCCATGAATTTGCCAATTGCAAAATCAGCATACAAAATAGCATTGTTCTTCTTAGATTCAAACGAGTCGTCATAAAAACGAACTATCGAAGAGTCAGGAATTGCAAATGGTTCATGGTTAGAAAGTGTTAAAGTTGAAAGTTGGAATGGGCGGGGCAGAGAGTCAACTATTTGATTTATTCGTTGAAAAAGAATTTGGTCTGGTACACCCCATTTTGAAAATGATTGGTCAAAATCAAAGATTTCTTCTCCGTAAAATGCATCATACTTTTTTGTACGGAAGAATCCTTCCATATTATCAAAAGCAAAATCCCCACCATAGCAAAAAATATTGTAGTAGCCATCATCATGTAAAATTTCCGAAAGAGATATAAAAGGATGTTTAGATTCATACCGTTTTAAAATAGAGCGTCCCGGCAAAGCAGGGTATGAACAAAGAGTAGCCGCAAGTCCAAAGTTTGTACGAAATCCATTGGCATAGAAATTGTTGAACAACATTCCATGTTGCGTCAATGAATCAAAATGTGGAGTGAGATTTTTGTCAGCACCTAATGAAGAAGTTCGTTTTCCAGCCCAGCTTTCCATTAGGACAATAATGATGTTTGGTTGAAAATCAAAATTTTTCGGTTTGTCTATGGTCAATTGTAGAGAACTGTCATTTTGAAAAGTTGTATTTTTTGTTGAAAGCATTGTCTGTACATCTGTCATTGCGGTCATTTGAGAAACAAATGGAAATCGTTCGGACTCATCTAAAAATGACAATCGGGGGTCGTGTTCAGTCTCGGTATAATTTCTAAAGAGGGTATAGATACCATTGAGGGCAGACTGATTGAGAGTATGGTTGTCGGAAAAATATGCGATACCCCAATCCATCGGAGCTAAGGAAATTCGTCCACGGATACCTCCAGCAAATAAAATAAGAAAACAGAGTAACCAGATGATTCTACTTGTAAAAGAATATTTTATTGTTGTTGTTCGTTTGATTAAAAATTTGATATGAAGCACTATATATAGAATCGTTGTCAAAACCCAAACGGAAATATATTCCAAAAAGAGACGGTCCGCATTGACGAATTTGTTATTGAGTCCTTCACCGCCAGTATATTCATAAGCCATAAAATTTAGTCGGATGTTGAAATATTCATAAAAACGAATATCAGCAATCATTCCTAAAAATAAAATTGGAAAGAGTATGCAAGAATATATCGTGATAAGAATCCGTAGCGGTTTATTTTGAAAGTCAAACCATGGAAGCAGGATTAAAAGAGGTGTCAAGAAAGCGAGAATAATTATTTGGTCAAAACGAAATCCGATAAAATATGATTGTAAAATTTGTCCAAATGAAACGACATCATAAAATTGCTCAGAAAAACTCAAATGGAACAAAAGACGATGAAAGGCAAAGAACAATACAAGAGTAACATAGAGCAGTAATAAATACTGAAATTGTGGAGGGAGATTTAATTTTTCTAATAATGATTTACGAGTATTATTCATCAAGAGAATATGAGTATGAATGAAACTCTTGTCAACTAATTAAGGTTAGTCGGTCTCTTCAACTATAACTGCTGTCCCATAGGCAAGAAGTTCGGCAGCACCTGACATGATGCCCGATGTAGAGAAGCGAGTCATGATAATGGCATTAGCACCCATGTCTCTTGCCTCAGCAATCATTCTGTCGAGTGCCTGTTCACGAGATTCAGCAATTAACTTTGTGTATTCTTTAATTTCACCGCCAATAACCGCTCTAAAAAAAGCACCAATATCACGACCAGCATGTCTTGCTCTTACGGTATTGCCACGAACTAATCCAATAGTTTTGACGATCTTTTTACCTATTATTTGTTCACCTGATGCAATAATCATTATTTTTTCACCTCTTTGTAACGGTCTCGTTTGTAAGCAAATATACGTTCTCTTCCAAAAGAAACAAATAAAATAACAGCTCCTAATATAAGTGCGGTGACTGAGATTTTTATAAGTAGTGGTACCGATGAGTCTGCATAGAGTTCATTCATGATTTGAAATAAACCAGTAAAGATTAAAACTATAGCACCAACAGAGAAGAGTATCCAGCCGAGACTTCTTTCGGTTTTTTTGTAGAGAGATTGCCAATAATTTTCCCATACTTCATCTGGAAGATCGGCGTAGGTCATTATACCAGTCACTTCTTTTAAGTTCATAAACTCCTCCAACTCGGCACGTAACTCTGGATTAGTATCGAGTTCTTTTTCAAAGGCAAGACGGTCATTCTCAGGAAGTTCTCCGTCGACATAACCTGCTAACATTTCTCTCATATTATTACTCATAATAAGACCTCATGAGCGTTGCCAATTTTTTTCTGGCGTAATACAGTCTTGACATAACTGTTCCTTTTGGAATATCTAACATGTCAGATATTTCATCGTATGACATATTTCTAAAATGTTGTAAAGTGATAATTTCTCTATCTTCAAAATCTAATTGTAAAAGTGCCTTGCGTAATTGTGCTGCAGTCTCTTTTTTAACGAGTGCTTCTTCAGGGTTTGATGAATCGATTAATAGATAAGAGGTATCGTCGACATCGACCATTTTATTTTCTCGATTACTTCTTTTAACCAGCCATGTTTTTGAGAGGTTTGATATGATTCTGTAAAACCAAGGTAAGAAAGGTTGTGATGAATCAAAAGTATTGGCAGAACGATAGACACGCAGAAATGCTTCCTGTGAAATATCATAGGCGTCATCTTTGTTGCCGACAAGTCCCAAGGCTATCCGATAAGCAGTTTTTTTATGCTTATGTACCAGCGTTCCGAGGGCTTGTTTGTCACCAGATTTGATATCCATAATTAAGGCTCTATCGTTACACATTTTTTCCTGATTTTCCATCTTTAATATATATACTGAGTAATTTTAAATTTATTCAAACTAATTTTAATTATATCCTTTTTTCAAGTATAAAATTCATTAACAAATAAAAATGATACAAAAAGTTGAATATAAGAGTCAAAAAGTTATAATTTGTGATAAAATTATCTGAAAATTTATTCTGGCAAGGCAATCATTCGTTTGAGTTCTGCTTTTTTACCGACGGCATCCAAACTGATAACATTGATAATAGTACGATTATCAGTTGCGGTTGTTTTTTGAACGACAAAATGATTATCGGCTTCACGAGCTATTTGGTGAAGATGGGTAATGACAAGAAGCTGACTATCGTTAGATAGTTTTTTAATTTTCGTAGCAACTTCAATAGCAGTTTGTCCGCCAATTCCCGCATCAACTTCATCAAAAACCATCAATGATTGTGGCAACTTTTTATTTTTCTTTTCAGCGGATTTGAGAGCAAGTAAGAGTCGAGAGATTTCACCACCTGATGCGGTTTTAACGAGTGACTTGAGTGGTTCACCGATGTTAGCTGAGAACAATATACGAGCAGTCTCGAGACCATTTTCAGTTGCTTTAACTCGTCTGTCATCAAACAGCACACCGTTAATGTCATCTTCATAGATAAATTCAAGTTGAAATCCTGAATTTGAAATTGATAACTCAGAGAGTTCTTTTTGAACTAACTTCTCTAAATATTTGGATGCTTTTTTTCTTGTTTCTGTAAGAGCTATTGCTTCTTTAGAGTAGTCATCAAAAAGATTGTTAGTGGTATCTTCAAGTTTTGAAATATACTCATCAATGTCTGTCGGAATTTTCTGAAGCGAGGTTTGGATGATAGCAAGTGATTCTATAATTGATTTTTCTGAACCACCATATTTTTTTTTGAGATTATATAACTCATCTAAGCGAACATTGATTTCTTCGATACGTTGTGGGTCGTCTATAATAGATGAGCCGTACGAGTCTATAAATTGCTTGATGTCTCCGATACGATAGATAATGTCTGTCAGTTCTTCAGTTTGTTTTAAAAGTGATGAATCAACTTCGTTCATTTTGTCAAGTTCTTTGAGGGCAATTTGGAGGAGAGGAAGGGTGGAGTTCTCTTCGCTTTCTATAATTTCAGAAATTTGGTTTGATGATGCCATGAGGGTTCTTGCGGAATCTAAAATCTTTTTTTCTGAAAGTAAATCTTCCGACTCACCTATTTGAACATCGGCATTAGTAATCTCTTTTTGTTGAAAGAGCAAAAGTTCTCGTTCATTTTTATAAGTATCACGCTTGGAGATTGTTTTATTGAGTGTATCAAATGATTCTTTCCAAGTATGATATTTGGTAAAAACAGTATCTTTTAATTGGTTAAGATTGGCAAAATTATCTAAGAAAAGAATATGATTTTCTTCGTGCATCAAAAGTTGATTGGCATGTTGCCCAAGAATTTCAGCTATCGGTGTAGTTAGTTCTTTTAACTCCGTAAGAGTAGAGGGGATATTGGCAATAAGGATTTTGGATTTACCTGACGTGCGAATTTTACGAACAATTGTTATTTGATTCTCTTTGATAAACTCTTTGAATTTATTTTTGAAAGATTTTGACATCGAAGCAATATTAAAAGTCGCTTCTACTTTGCCGAATTTTTCACTATGTCTGATAACATCACGGTCGGTCCGTCCACCAAGCACCAGAGCAAGGGCGGTGACGATGACAGATTTTCCCGCACCAGTTTCTCCTGTGAGTACTGTGAGTCCGTTTTGAAACTTGAGCGATGTCCTGTCGATGAGTGCTATGTTTTGAATTTCAAGTTGTTTAAGCATGTTTTGAAAGACTTTTAATTTCGGCTAAGATTTCATCAGCCCGTTGTTGGTTTCCGTCTGCTTCAGCAAGAGGCAATTCTAATTTTAATTTTTTAATTATTTTTTTTCTTTTATCTCGAATAATGTGCAAGATAGAATCGCCTATTTCATTTTCAATTCTTTCTTCGTCCCATTGTTTTGTTCCAATCATTGATATCAAATTTGTAAACTCTACGTCGGAAGTATTGTCGAGCATGATATTGATGTCTATCTTTCCGATTTCTTTATACTGCTGAATTAGTGCGGAATAAAAACGAGAAAGTTTTTTGGAGTCAAAATCATCTGGTGATATCTTTTCAAAAACTGTTTCAACATTACTTGGATTTGTACTTAATAATGAGAGTAAGTTTATCTCATTTTTATTGTGACCTTTTTGTTGTGAAGCAACAATATCTTGAGAGTTATCAACTTTTATATTTGTTTGCAAAAAGATTTGAGGACTGGTGTTGAGTCGTTCGGCAGCATCGGCAAAAAAGAGAGTACGTCGAGTTGGGTCACTAATTTTTAATCCGATTGATGCAAATTCTTTTATCAGTTTTTCTTTTCCGATTATACCTGAGCTTTCAATATCAATATCAACAACCCGAAATTGAATAAAGCCGATTGCATAGTTGGTTAGTTCGTCAATTTTTTCCTTGCCATATTTTTTAGCAATAGTGTCTGGATCTTCACCAGCAATCGGTTGAATTATTTTTACTTCCAAGCCAGCATCGTAGAGGGAGTCGACCGAACGTAAGGCAGCAGTCCGACCAGCTGAATCTGAATCAAAAAAGAGATAGGCGGTCTCTGCGAATCGTGCGAGGAGTCTTGCTTGTTGCTGAGTGAATGCGGTACCTGATGATGCCACGACATTTTTAATACCGATTTGCCAGAGCGAGATAACATCGAAATACCCTTCAACAATATAAACCGTATTTGAGTCACGGATATAATCTTTGGCAAGGTTGAGTCCATAGAGGACATTACTTTTATTGTAGAGAGTCGTTTCAGGTGAGTTCATGTATTTCGCCATTTCACCTTTTTTGAGAGTGCGTCCACCAAAAGCTATCGGGCGTCCAGAAAGATTCATAATCGGAATCATCAGGCGTTGTCTAAAACGGTCAAAATGTTTTCGTGTTTTTTCAGAATAAAGAACTAAGCCAGCTTTGTCTAAGATGTCAGTAGAAATATCTTTTTTATCGGCATAATTGATAAAGCCATCCCATTCTTCACCTGCAAGACCTAACTTAAAATGTTCAATTGCTTCAGTCGTTATAGCTCGAGTTGTTTTGAGATATTTTTCAAGGATTGATTTATATTTTGATGCATGAAGAACTTTTTGGAAATATTCAACTGCGGTTGTATTGGCGAAATTTAGTTTATCTACTAAATCTTTTTTATAGTCCGATTGTTTGTCTTCAGCAATGGTGATGTTTGTTTTCTGTGCGGCATATTTTACTGCTTCGACAAATGACATCTTTTCATGTTCCATTAAAAAAGTAAACAAATTGCCGCCTTTACCACATCCAAAACAATGGAAAATTTGTTTGTCAGGGGAGACATTGAATGACGGAGTTTTTTCGGTATGAAAAGGACAGATAGCGAGATAGTTTTTACCACGTTTTTTGAGACGCAGGTACTCACCTATAATTTGGACAATGTCTGCCGCTTCACGAATCTGTTCTATAGTCTCTTGAGGAATCATAATTATTCTTTTAGTTTCACTACGGTGACACCGGCACCGCCTTCGTTGAAATCACCTAAGCGAAGCGATGCAACTTCACTATGTTTTTTGAGATACTCAGTTAAAGTTCGTTTGAGTATTCCTGCACCTTTACCGTGAATAACATAGACTTGGGAGAGTCCACTCATAATAGCTTGGTCTAAAAACTGGTCTAATTTTTCGGTCGCTTCTTCAACAGTCATACCTCGCAGATGGATTTCTCTTGTAGCAGGGGATGAGTTGTCATAGATAGTATTGGAATGTTTTGTTGTAGGCATAGTTGAATTTAAAGTGTCAGTCTTTCTCAAATTACGAATTTCGACTGTCGTATAGATATTGCCAACTTTTACTTTTGCTTTATCTTTGCCTATTAACGAATCAATTTCACCTCTTTGCTGGAGCGAAATAATTTCGACTGTGTCACCAACATAGTATTTATCTTGTACGATAACTTTTTTCTTTTCATTCTCAATTTGTGTGCGAACAAGATGTTCTCGGCTTTTTAATTTACGGTGAAACTCTTTGACAGACTCTTCCGAAGCTTGTGACTTTCGGATATTAGCAACAAGTCTCTCAATATCAGTGCGTGTTTCTTTAAGGAAACTTGATGTATCGGCGAGAGCTTTTTCTTTTTCGGAATCTATTTCTTTTTTGAGATGTTCAATTTGTGTTTTATAATAATTTTCAAGAAGGGTAGCTTTTTCAAGTTTTTCAGCAAGTTCTACTTTGTCAGTTCTTAAAACTTTGAGTTCTTCTTCAAGAGAGGAAATCAATTTATCTAATGATTTTTCACCACTTGACAAAAGTGATTCTGCTTTATCACAAATTGATTTTGGCATGCCAAGTCGTTCGGCGATTTCTAAGGCATACGATGAACCAGGAATGCCGACACGAAGTTTGTAGGTTGGGGCGAGAGAGTCGCGGTCAAATTCAAGCGAACCATTTTCAAGTTCAGCATATTCCATGGCAAGTGTTTTGAGTTGCGAGTAATGAGTTGTTACTATCATGCGAGCATTTTTTTCGATGGCATACAGGATTGTTGCTTCAGCAAGGGCAGAGCCTTCATTAGGGTCGGTTCCAGCACCAATTTCATCAAAGAGGATAAGAGTGTTGCTATTGGCTCCTTGGAGACCTTCTATGATGTTTTTTATATGTGATGAAAATGTAGAGAGCGAAAGTTCTATTGATTGTTCATCGCCAATGTCTGAATGAATGTCATGAAATACACCAACTTCAGATTTTTCGTCGCAGGGGATATGTAGTCCTGATTGTACCATCAGAATAGAAAGTCCAATAGTTTTAAGCAAAATTGTTTTACCACCAGTATTAGGACCTGTAATAAGAATCGCTTGCTGGTTATCATTGAGTCCAAGCGAATTTGCTATCACTTTTGTCTGATCTTTAAACTGCATCATCAATAAAGGATGTTTGACGTCGATGAGATTAAACGACGGTTCTTCAATAATGATAGGTGAGTTGCCTTTGACCTGATTTGAAAAATTAGCTGAGGCGTGGAGGGCATCAAGAATACCAATTATGTTGGCATTTGATAGTAACGACTCGGCTCGAGTTCCGATTTCTCTGGTAATCGTTTTGAGAATCCGTTGGATTTCCATCCGCTCTTCTTGGTAGAGCATATTAATTTTGTTGTTTGTCTCAACAGTTTCTTTTGGCTCAATGTAAAAAGTAGCTCCTGTCTGAGAACGATCATGTAAGATTCCCATATTTGCTTCGTAATTATTGGTAGGGATTCCGATGACATAACGGTCGTTACGCATCGTAACGATATCATCCTGCCAGCCAGCTTGTTTTGATTGTTTGGCTAAGAGCTGATTGAGGGTGTGAATGATTTTTCGTTTACTCTCTGAGAGTTCAGAACGAATCGAACGAAGTTTTTTTGAGGCATTATCTTTAATCTCACCATCAGGGTCGATAGCTGTTTCAATCTCTTTTTTAAGTTCGGGAAAAGGACGCAAGATAGAAAGGTGTTCAGCTATAAGTGGAAAATTGTCTCTGTCGTCTTTGTTGTATCTAAACAGTTCATTTGAGATGTTTACCAATTGGAGGATTATCAGAATTTCTTTTGGATCGATGAAATTATCCTGTACTGTTGTTTGGTCAATAAATGATTTACAATCTTCTGTTCGATACAATGGGAAAGGTGTTCCAAAATTGATAATATCTTTCATCTCAGAAAGTGCTTGATGTTTGAGGCGTATCTCTTTTGCTACAAAAAGAGGCTCGATGCCATCAATCTTTTCAGCCCCATACGGTGTAAGACACTTACCACGAATAGTGGAAATGACTTTATCAAATTCTAATATTTCTCTGCTATGTTTATTCATAATTTTCCACTAAAAAAAACCGACTTTTCAGTCGGTTCAATATACATATATACTTGTCAATTGTAAAACAGCTAATCAGATTATGTGATATTTGAGGTAAAAAACTTTTCAATCTGATACAAGACTCGATGTACTTCAATACGGTCAGCATCAAGCATTGCTCCAGATGATGTTTTGCCTGGAGTATCAAGCAAGGTTTTTTCTATTTGACGCATAAAATTAGGGCTTTCAGGGTGAATTTGTGCGGTACCCTCGTAGAGAATCGGAATAGTCTTTGCTATAGCAGGTCCAAAAAACGAATTTTCGAAGGAAATATAAAACGCGTCAGGGAGAGGAAGCAAGAAAGCGACAAAGGTTAAAAATCCAACTGCGACCCATCCACGTAAGAAACCTATCAATGCACCACCCATCTGGTCTTTTCGTCCAGATGTTTTGATATTGGCTATTTTATAAAAGAGTAACCCTAAAATTTTGAATGCGGCATAAGAAATTGCGAGTAGGATAACAAATGATAAAAATGCGGAAATCAATGGAGATCCACCGATACGTTCATAGACCCAGACGGCAAATTGATCGATGTAGTTCACTGAGACTATAATTGCGGTGAAAAATATTATAAATGCCATCAGTTCACGAATAAGTCCTTTTTTTGAACCGACAATCACAGATGCTAATAGTAATACTAATAAAACGATATCAACCCAATTCATTTATTACTCCTTGTTAATTATTCTCTTTTTACTATTTAAATATAGAAAAGTTCTTGATTATTACACAAGATAAAAATTTAGAGGAAATTGATTAAGAAGTTAATAGTTTGATAGAAATATCTTTGATACGTTTTCCGTCAGCACGACCTTTAACTTTTGGAATAACAATCTTCATAATAAGTCCGATTTTCTGAGGAGAATCGGCACCCGATTCTGCGATAGCATCTTTGATAAAAGATGTTAGTTCGTCATCAGAGAGTGGTTCAGGAAGATATGCTTTAATAATTTCAGCACCAAACTGTTCAGCTTCAACTAAGTCATTGCGACCTGCATTGCCAAACTGTTCAATAGAATCATTACGTTTTTTAAGGGCAGAGTTGAACACAGCAATACAGTCATCATCGGTAAGTTCTTTACCGAGTTCAATCTGTTTATACTTGAGTTCAGATTTAAGGCCCCTAAGTACAGTGAGTTTTTCTTTCTCGCCAGCTTTAAGAGCCTTAATAATATTTACTTCTATTGTTTTATATAGAGACATTTTTAGTACTTATTCGCTAAATATTTAGTTCTACGGTTTTTCCGTTTTGCGGCAGCCAACTTACGCTTTTTTTCGTCAGAAGGTTTTTCAAAGTGCATATGTTTTTTTATATCTGTAATAATGCCTGTTTTTTCGCAAAATTTATTAAAACGACGTAACGCTTTTTCAAATGATTCGTCATCTCTAACTTTAACACCGGTCAAGTAACAACACCTCCTTCAAGAGGACTCGTAAAAGATTAATAACTGTAAATCAGATAACTACAAAATGTTATCGGTAAAACTCTAATTTTGTAAAGCATGTCAATCTAATGTTTTTTTGTTAAAAACAAAGGTTTATTTTAAAGAAATAAGGTTTTTTAGGAAAAACTTGCGTATAAGAAACATGCCGTTTACGACCTCACACCCTGCTGTAGTTTTATTACTCAAAAATGCGTTCCCAAAACATGTTTCATTGACTGGATTGATTGCTGGTGCGATGTCTCCAGATTTGCTCTATTTCCTTGAAATGAATACAGTTAACAGAGGATTGAGTCATAGCTGGGATGGACTCTTTTTGGTCAGTTTGCCTTTAGGGCTACTATTTTCGTTTGTATTTCATTTTTTGTTTAAAAAAGAATTAATCACGCATCTACCTAATCGAATGATGAAGCATTTTTCTGGATTGGCTTATTCTGAGTGGAAAGTAACTTCGATGTATGGTTGGATTGTGCTGATTGTCTCGGTTTTGATTGGCGGGCTGTCGCATTTTGGATGGGATTCCTGTACCCATCTTGATGGGGAAGTCGTGCAGTTTTTCCCGATATTGCAGGATAATATATATCTTCTTGATGGTTCATTTCGAGTTTTTCGAATGATGCAATTTTTGAGTACGATATTTGGGGCAGCAGCCATAGTAATATATTTTTCTTACTCTTCAAATCTTCCTAAACGGGTTGAAATTTTGAACGTGCCACCAGTAATTTATAAAATTTCGTTTTGGGTCATTACAACTTTATTTTCAGCTTTGTTTGCTTATATCGTTTTACATTTGTATATGTATTATGCTCCAGAGAAAGTTATAAGTGCCAGAACTATATTTGGGCTTGCCGGCTGGTCTGGATTTTTCTATCTAACGATAGGGCTAGGGTTGTATAAACGGTTTAAGAAATAATTATAAATTTTTGAATTTTATACGTTTTATGAAGTATATTAATAAAGAAAGGAATTGTATGGAAAAATTAGAAAAGAAAAAATGTCGCGGTAATGATAAGTATCTTGTACTTGGGTTTGGACTTGGTATCTGTTTTGGGGGAGGTATTGGAATAATGATTTTTGCCATTACTGGAAATACTATATGGTTGTCAATTGGGCCTGGAATGGGTGTTGCCTTTGGTCCTGCCATAGCAAAATTTTATTCTAAAAGATGTAAAGAAGAGTCAGAACTTAAAAGGTAAAGCGGTTTTGTATGGAAAATAAAAAACAAATAGCAAAGCAAAATAAAACAGGAACTGGGCTAATCTTTGGAATGATTTTTGGAAGTGGACTTGGTACAATTCTGTTTGCATTTACCGATGAGCCAATTTGACCTATCAATAGGCCCTGGAATTGGTATGATCATTGGTATGATGATAGGTGCTAATATGAAAAATTCTAAAGAATCTGTTTGTTGTCAAAAAGATAAACAAACGGAATAAATTATTCTTCTACATATACTAATTTATCCATCCCTTTATCAGATAGAAAATGAAAATGCAGGTAGGGGATTTCCTGTCCTAAGCCATTATTTATTAGAATTTTAAAATGGTCAGCTATGTCGAGTTTGTCGGCAACGATTTTGGCTGTTTCGTTGAGCATTTGTAGTGTCTCAGGCTTGGTCTCGTAGAAATTTATGGATTCTTCTTTGGGTATAATAAGAAGATGCACGGGTGATTTGGGGACGATGTCTGCGATGACGATAACATCGTCGGTTTCATGAAATATTTTTGATGGTAATTCTCTGTTTATGATTTTTGTGAAAATTGATGACATGGTTGATTCCTTTCATTTTCGACTTAAATAATATATACACCACCCACTTGCCAAAAACAAGATTTGATATTATATTATAAACTGTTAACTATGTGAAATAATAGCTTATATAAAAATATAGGAGAATGTGCCAATGTCAGGTCATTCAAAGTGGTCGACCATTAAACGGAAAAAAGGGAAAGCTGATGCCGAGCGTGGCAAAATTTTCACCCGTTTAATTAAAGAAATTACTGTTGCTGCCCGTGAAGGTGGTGGCGATATCGAAGGCAACCCACGTCTGAGAACTGCTGTTGCGGGAGCAAAAGCTGCCAATATGCCTGCTGATAATATCAAAAGAGGAATCCTCAAAGGAACAGGTGATCTCCCAGGTGTTGTCTATGAAGGTCATAATTATGAAGGCTATGGCCCTGGTGGCGTTGCGGTATATATGGAAGCACTCACTGACAACAAAATCAGAACTGTTGCTGATGTCAGGCATATCTTAACCAAGCATGGTGGAAATTTAGGTTCAAACGGATGTGTCGCTTGGATGTTTGACAAGGCTGGCGTGATTATAATCGATGGTGATGCGACCGACGAAGATACTATTATGGAAATTGCCACGGAAGCTGGTGCCGATGATGTTATCAATGAGGGTGGCGTATTTGAAATCCGTACTGCTCCTGCTGATATCGATACTGTTCGTTCTGCTATAGAAGAAAAAGGTATCGAAATGGTTTCTGCTGAGGTAACCATGATTCCTCAAAATACGGTCAAGTTGACCAAAGAATCTGAAGCAAGCTCGATGCTCAAGATGTTTGAACTTCTTGAAGAAAATGAAGATGTACAAAAAGTGTATGCCAATTTTGACATCGACGAAGCATTGCTTGAAAAACTACTTTAAATAACTTTTTGAGTTATAATATTTTTAGGGGTTCAATCTTTTGAACCCCTTTTTGATTTCTGACAGATTAAAAAACATAGTGAATATCTATAAAGTTTGATAAATAAATGGAGTATTTCGATGAATGAAGTTTACAAAGCAAAAATAAATGAACACTACGGAAAAGTATCAATTTTAGATTCAATACTTGAAAAACTTAAAATTAATAAAATCGACCCAGACAACCTCACTCGCAAAGATTTAGAAACATTTGAAGACTTTCATATTGGTGGAAAATTAGCAACGCATCATCTTGCCGAGTTTGCCAATTTCCCCAAAGGTGCCAAAGTCTTAGACATTGGATGTGGTATCGGGGGGCCAGCGAGAACATTGGCAGAGGACTACGGATGCAAAGTCGTTGGAGTTGACTTAACTGAAGCGTATGTGCATGCGGCTACTCAACTGACATCGATGCTGAGGATGGAAGACAAAGTATCGTTTTCTCAGGGAGATGCTACGGGAACATTGCCATTTGAATCAAAAGAGTTCGACTATGTTTGGTTGCAACATGTCACGATGAATATCGAAGATAAGAAAAATTTGTTTAAAGAAGTCCACCGTTTGTTAAAAGATGACGGCAAACTTGTTTTTTATGAAATAATCAAAGGAAATGATCAACCGATTGCTTATCCGGTTTTTTGGTCACCAACTGATGAACTAAGTTTTCTCGTAAATAAAAATTCGTATAAGTCGGCATTAGAAGATGCGGGACTTGTTGAACAAGTATGGGAAGATAAATCTCAGTTTGCCTCTGATTGGTTTCAGAAAATGCTTGATAATATGAAAGCGAGTGGGCCACCAAAGTTAGGACTCAAAGTAATTATCGCCGATGATGTGCCTATTAAAGCAAAAAATATATTAGATGGTATCAATGAGGGGAAACTTCAAGTTGTGCGGGCAATTTATACAGTAAAGTAACAATCACATATTATGATAATTTATAGTTTTTAATTGAAATAAGAGATTCTTATCACTATGCTATTGTATGAGAATTTTAGGAATAGACCCTGGGCTAAATATTACGGGCTATGGATTGCTTGAAGTTGTAGATAATTCTATCAAGATTGTCGAGGCAGGAGTAATCCGTCCCAACAATAAACTTCCATTTGAGCAACGGCTTCTTGAACTTGGTGATGAACTCGATAATGTCATCGCACAGTTTAAACCAGATGTCATGGCGGTCGAAGAACTTTATTCTCATATCAAACATCCGAAGACATCGATAATCATGGGGCATGCTCGAGGGATAATTTTTTACAAAGCTGCCGAAGCGAAACTGACGGTTACACCTTATGCATCGACTAAAGTGAAAAATGCACTCACTGGAAATGGACGAGCATCCAAACGTCAGATGCAGATGATGGTCTGTTCAACATTAAACTTGCCTGAGATTCCAGAACCTCCCGATGTTGCTGATGCATTAGCGGTGGCACTCTGCCATCTGAGAACATTACAACATCAGAAAGTAATCCAAGTATGATTCACGCTATCAAAGGAACGCTCACACAAATTATTGAACAGTCTGCTTATATTGAAAACAATGGAATGGTCTATGAAATTCTGCTTCCGTCTGGACTTGCCGAACGTTTAAAAAATGATAATGAAATAGGTCAAGAGATTCAATTTAAAACGATATATTTTATTGAAGCTGGCGATCGAAAATCAAACCATTATCCAAAATTAGTCGGATTTTTGGATGAAGTCGACAGAGAGTTCTTTTCATTTTTTACGCAAGTACCTGGTTTAGGGGTCAAAAAAGCTTTGAAGTCATTGGTGCTTCCTATAAAAGAGATAGCAACAGCTATTGAAATGAAAGATGCTACCGCTTTAAATAAACTCCCTGGAGTTGGAGCAAGGCTTGCTGAAAAAATTATTGCTGAGCTACATGGGAAAGCATCAAAGTTCGCTCTATCAAAGACAGATGAACCATTGGCGGTGATACCAACTCAAAAAGCTATGGAGCCACTTGAGGAAGAAGCGGTCGAGGTATTAGTCCAGCTACAGTACAAGCAGGATGAAGCGGAAAAAATGATAGCTCGTGCGGTTGAGCATAATCCGAAAATAAAAAAAGTTGAAGATTTGATTTCGATAGTTTTTCGTAATGAAATGACTGGATAGTGAAAAAATATTTCTTATATTGTTCAAATCAAGAGAGACAGTTGAAAAAGTTTTTAATCTGTCATGCTGAGCGGAGTCGAAGTATGTTCATAAAAAATAACTTATTCAATAAACTTTAGAAATGTAATAATAGGTACAATATTGTCACGAGAACGAATAGTATCAGGCGAACAGGTAACCCCCGAAGAAGATAGAGTACATCTTTCGCTTCGCCCTCAGAAACTCACTGAGTATATAGGGCAGAAGGAGATACGCCAAAAGATTGAAGTTGCACTTCAAGCCGCTAAAAAGCGTGATGAGTCATGTGAGCATATTCTGTTGTATGGTCCGCCCGGACTTGGCAAAACAACTCTTGCTCATATTATCGCAAACGAGATGGGCTCAAAGCTGTATGCGACCGCTGGTCCTGCCTTGCAACGGACTGGTGATTTGATGGGGATTCTGACTAATCTCAACGATGGCGATATTTTGTTTATTGATGAAATCCATCGTTTGTCAGCAACTATCGAAGAATTTATGTACCCTGCTATGGAAGATTACAAAGTTGATTTTGTCGTGGACAAAGGTGCCTTTGCCAAAGTTATCAATGTCCCACTCAAAAAATTTACCTTAATCGGTGCAACGACTCGTGCTGGAATGCTTTCGGCTCCTCTTCGTGATCGTTTTGGTTTGTACTATCATCTTGATTTTTATCCTCCTGAGGAGTTAAAAGAGATTGTTACTCGTTCGGCTGATTTGTTGGAATCAAAAATTGATTCAGCGGCGGCTGAAATTATTTCACTTAGGTCAAGAGGCACTCCTCGTATTGCCAACCGTCTGCTTCGTCGGGTACGTGATTTTGCCGATGTAAAGTCTGATGGTACTATCAATGAAGAAATTGCTGTTAAAGCGTTGGACACCGAAGGTGTTGATTCGCTTGGCTTGGATAATCTCGACCGTAAACTGCTTGAGGTGATTGTCAAATTTTACAAAGGTGGACCTGTCGGGATTGAAGCATTGGCGGCGACGCTCAATGAAGAGACCGATACTTTAGTTGATATGGTCGAACCGTATCTGTTAAAGACTGGTTTTATTCAGCGTACCAAACGTGGGCGGATGGTCTCTGATAAAGCGGTCAAACATCTTAAGCTGACTCTACCGAATGACAACTCCGACCAACAGAGCTTGTTATAATATGTCATACTGAGCGGAGTCGAAGTATGCTCACAACAATGCTGGTTTATCAACAGACCATATAATATGGAGTTTAGTATATGTCAGATGAAGAATATAAATTACTTTTAGATTCAATGAGTGACCAGATTTTTGGCAATCAGGAAGAAGTCAATTCTGAAAAACAACCAGAGATATTACGGAAATTGATGCGTGAAACAGTTAAGTTTCGTGACAAACTCAAAGAAGATACTGGTTATATTATAACCGTAGAAGATACTCGCAAGGCACTTGAAGCGTTGGAATCTCACTTGCGGAATGAAAAATTTCCAAAAGATTTAACATCTGAACAAAAAGCATTGGCCCAAATATTAATAGATACGGTTGTGCTGTACAATTATGGTTTTTAGGATAAAGATTTTGGAGGTAAAAGTATGAAAAAGCCACTTAAATATTTTCTTTATTCAGTAGCATCAATTGTCGTTGTTATCATTCTATTTTTTTTGAGTATGTGTGGTGTGTACCTATATGAACATCATGAAAGAGTGAAGTCTGAAATTGATAATAACAAATATAAAGTCAAACTACTTCATTTTCCAAGTGGTTTCGGTACTACCCCATATATAAAAATTAAACTTTATGATAAAAGTAAAGACAAAGAAACATTGTTACTATATTATGATGCTAAAGATACCGCTGATCTAAAATTTATCGACTCAAATACCTTGCAAGTAAATTTATTACGGCATGATTATAGTAGTTACGGGAATTCCTATTGGTATACAACAGACTCTTTTATATTTATTTTAAACCAGGATATTGAACCGATAATATATAAATGGGAATGAATATCTTCTCTTTAATAGTTGCCGAAGATTAAAAACTAATGACAGAGTCTAAAATTTTTCGTATATAAACCTCATGGATATTTCACTTTTTGATTTTGAACTTCCCGATGCGCTAATCGCTCAGGCACCATCCCGCAACAGAGATGAATCCCGTCTGCTTGTTTTAAATCGAGAAGACAATTCTATCGCTTCTAAATCATTCAAAGATATAACAAGTTATTTTCAAAAAGGTGACTGCTTAGTTGTCAATAACACCAAAGTATTCAAAGCACGTTTGCTTGGGAAACGGAAAAGCGGGGGCGAGGTAGAAGTCTTTTTAGTTCGTCGCTTAGAAAAACCAAATCAATGGACAGCTTTAGTTAAACCATCCCGTCGTCTCAATGAAAATGAAGAAATTTTGTTCGGAGACAATAGTCTCTTTCTCTCTTTACGGAAAAGTAGAGGAGAAGGAAGGTGGGATATACTCTTTGAGTCGCAAAAAGTGGAAGAGACCATTATTGAACAGTTTGGGCATGTGCCGCTTCCGTTATATATCAAACGTTCTGACACACCAACAGATGTCAACCGATATCAAACTATATTTGCCGACCCAAACCAAGCTGGAGCAGTCGCTGCTCCGACGGCAGGATTTCATTTTACCGATGCAATAATTGCCATGCTGAAAGAGATTGGTGTCGAGATTGCCGAACTGACTTTGCACGTCGGACCAGGGACTTTCAAGCCTGTCTCGGTTGACAATATCGAAGACCACACTGTTGACCCAGAGTATGCAGTTTTATCATCCGTTGCGACCGATAAAATCAACAAAGCACGACAAAACGGTAATAAAATTATCACCGTCGGGACAACTTCGACTCGTACTTTGGAGTCGGCTGAAATAGATAAAGACAGTAACTTGTTGCCATTTGAAAAATTTGTCGATTTGTATATTCAGCCAGGTTACAAATTTAGAGTGGTCGACCATTTGATAACAAATTTTCATCTTCCGAAATCCTCGCTTCTAATACTTATTTCCGCTTTTGCAGGACGTGAACAAGTGCTTGATGCATATGCTTTAGCTATTAAAGAGAAATACCGTTTTTACAGCTACGGCGATGCCATGCTTATTTGGTAGGTGTTTAGAAATCTGTTGGCAGACGAGGGCGTCTGCCATGCACTGAATATTAAGCATACTTCGACAAGCTCACAGCTTGCAAGCTGTTCAGCATGCCTGATTCCTACTATTGCTAATTGACACTCAACAGCTTATATTCCCAAAATGAAAACGGTCGCACTCATAGTAGCAGGCGGAAGCTCCCAGCGGTTTGGGTGTAAACTTCCCAAACAGTATATCGAAATAGCCGGAAAACCGTTATTGTCGCATACTATCGGAAAATTTGAACAAGCGGACTCTATCGACTCTATTGTGCTGGTTGTCGCAGAAGATTACTTAGCATATACATCTGAAAATATCGTTGACCCTTATGATTTCCAAAAAGTATCAAAAATTGTCTCAGGTGGTAGCACTCGTCGTGAATCAGTTTTAAACGGTCTTAAATCTTTATCATCCACTACAACACATGTTGCAATCCATGATGCTGCCCGTCCTCTGGTTTCGATTGAAGATATTAACAAAGTAGTCAATATTGCTCATGAAGAAAATGCCGCGATACTTGCCTCGCAAGCCGTAGATACTATAAAGAAATCGTCAGATACGTATATCGAATTAACCCTTGACCGAACAATACTGTATCATGCACAAACGCCACAAGTTTTTGAGTTTGGTTTGATTTTGGATGCTCATGAAAACTATAACGGTGATGAGTCTTTGATAACTGACGATGCATCTTTGCTTGAGTTACAAAATATAAAAGTAAAAATTATTGAGCCAACATCGGTCAATTTTAAAGTAACAACCCAAACGGATTTTCAACTTGCCGAAATGATTTTAGGAGAAAAAAAGAATGTCTAATATACGAGTTGGACATGGATTTGATGTCCACAAATTTGCTGAAAACCGTGAACTTGTTATTGGTGGGGTAACTATTGCTCATGATTTTGGTTTAGATGGCCATTCTGACGCTGATGTACTTACTCATGCGATTATGGATGCACTCTTAGGGGCGGCTGGTCTTGCTGATATCGGCACTTATTTTCCACCGTCTGATAAAAAATATAAAGATGCGAACTCTCTGGAATTATTAAAAAAAGTGCAGGAATTGATTCAAGAAAAAGGCTTCACTAAAATTATAAATATAGATTCAGTCATCATTGCTGAAGCACCAAAAATGCTCAGATATATTCCAGAGATGAAAAAATTGTTAGCTCATATTCTACTGATTGATGATTCACAAATTGGAATAAAAGCAACGACTACCGAAAAATTAGGTTTTGTCGGAAGAAAAGAAGGAATCGCAGCCTCGGCTGTTTGTTTGATTGAATCTGATGTTTGAGAACCTTGATATAATAAATAACTGGCTTGATGTCATTTTTTCTTATGGAACGATATGGGTATACTTAACAATTTTCCTTGCCTGTTTTATAGAAAATATATTCCCGCCATTCCCAGGTGATACATTTATAGTTGCGGCGGGTGCATTGGTAGGACTGGGAAGGTTAGACCTTTTTGCATCGTCTGTTTCGGTTATCGCTGGTGGTGTTTTGTCTGTGATGCTGATTTATTATTTTGGAAAACATAAAGGATATAATTTTTTCAAGAAGAAAAACTATAAACTATATTCAGAAGAAGATATGGTCAAGAGCGAAATTTATTTTAAAAAATATGGTGCATTGATTCTAATATTTTCTCGTTTTGTAGTTGGCTTTCGTTCTGCGATTGCACTTGCTGCTGGAGTGGGGCAGTATCAAGCAGTGAAGATGTTAATCTATTCATTTATTTCATATATTCTTTTCACTTCTCTGCTTTTTTATTCTTCAATAGCATTTGTAGAGAACTATGAAAGCTTGTCAAGATTTATTAAAACGTATAATTGGATTGTCATACCGCTCTTGATTATCGTAGTAGTTTTGTTTATACTGAGTAAGTTAAAAAATCAAAAGGATTTACAAGGATGAAAATACTTCTTTTAGCTGGTGGTGAATCTAATGAACGAGCGGTGTCGCTTGATTCAGGTGAAGCTATCTATGAATCGTTAAAAATTTCAGGACATATTGTCTATGCCATTGATCCAATCTCTGGAAAGTCACTACTTAATTCTGATGGTTCCTATATTGAATATGAGAGAGATGAAACTGGTCGAGCTGTCGTACCTCCGAGAGCATCAGGTTGGTCGTTAGTAAAAACGCTTGGCTCGCCAGCATTTCAAGACATAGATATTGTCTTTATTGCAATGCATGGTGGTTTTGGTGAGGATGGTATGCTTCAATGTTTACTTGAGCTGGCAGGACGAAAACATACTGGGTCTGAGATGGAAGCATCAGCGATTGCGATGGATAAAGCGATAGCGAAACGACTCTGTATCTCGGCAAATATTAATACTGCACAATTTTCATTGTATCGGTTGGGGGCAACAAATATTCCTGATGAAGTCATATTTGAGATTGCCGAAAAATTCAAATTTCCTGTTATAGTAAAACCTAATGATGGTGGTTCAACAATAGCATTATCTAAAGTTGAAAAAGTCGAAGACTTGAAGGATGCACTCGAGCTGTGTGCAAATGAATCTCCAAATGTTTTGATAGAACAATTTATAGGAGGACGTGAAGTTACTGCTGCGGTCTTAGATGGTGAGCCATTGCCAATTGTTGAAATAATTACCAAAAATGATCTCTATGATTACGAAGCAA
The DNA here is from genome assembly GCA_024280215.1 of Candidatus Zixiibacteriota bacterium. Lineage (GTDB taxonomy): Bacteria > Zixibacteria > MSB-5A5 > GN15 > FEB-12 > QQUK01. The sequence continues at coordinate 29,616 of JAJRQO010000008.1, read as the reverse complement.
AATATCAAAAAGGGATGACCGAATATATAGCCCCTGCTCAAATTACTGATGAGTTGACTGTTCGAATCCAAACAGCAGCATCGCAGATATACAAAATTATTGGCTGTGCGGGGCTTGCCCGTGCTGATTTTATTATTGATGAAAATGATAATTTCTACTTTTTAGAATTAAATACTTTACCAGGAATGACAGAACTTTCGCTTGCTCCGATGGCAGCTAAAGCAAGTGGGCTTGAATTTGATGAGCTCATTAACAGAATGATAGGTTCCGCAATTGAGAAAAAAATATAGATGAATGAAAAATTAAATCCAAAAGCAGTAATTTTTGATTTAGGGTCAACTCTCATAGAATATGAAAAAATCCCTTGGGCAGAAGTTTCTGTTTACTGCATGCAAGAAGTTGCGAAATTTTTACGGAAGAAAAAAATAAAAATCCCAGAGGATGAGCAATTTATAAAAGATTTTGATGCAGTGAAAAAGGAATATCGTAAACTTGCGGCTGACAAATTTATAGAATGGACAATTCCGCAAGCAGCAGAAAAGTTACTAAAAAAAATGTCCGTTGAATATGATGAAAAACTAATAGATGGAATGTTTGCCGCATATTACAAACCTGTCGAAAAAAACTTATCTATTTATGACGACACTATCGAAATATTAGAGCTTGTAAAATCAAAAGGGTACACTATCGGCTTGGTGTCTAATACTATTTTCCCCGAAGCGACTCATCTAAAAGAGCTAAAGAAATTTAGAATTGATTCATATTTTGACTTTACTTTGTTTAGCTCTACATTTGGATTAAGAAAACCTCATCCTGATATCTTTTATAAAGCGTGCAATATGGCTGGCTTTGCTCCAAGTGAATGTGTCTATATTGGTGACAGATATTTGGAAGACTTTTGTGGACCTGAATCTATTGGTATGAATGCCATTCTTAAAAAAATAGATAAACGTGAGTACTCACCTGATATGTCTGAGACACTTCGGTCAATATCCTGTCTTGCCGAACTTTCTGAACATATTGATGTTGTAATCGAAGATGATGAAAAACATGAAGAGATAAAGGATTAGAAAATGGATAAATCAGAACTGCTCCTACAAGAAATAACCAATGCAAATGGTGTCTCTGGCTATGAGAGTGAAGTACGTAAAATTATGAAGCGTGAGCTTGAAAAAACTACTGACAACATAGAATATGATAAAATGGGTTCAATTCTTGGTGTGAAAAACGGTAGTAAAGATTCTCCTCGAATTATGACAATAGGTCATATGGATGAAGTTGGGTTCATGGTCAAAGAACTCACTCCTGAAGGATTTATAAAATTTATTCCTCTTGGTGGATGGTGGGGGCATGTTGCGCTCGGACAAAAAATGCGTATTATCACGTCAAAAGGAACTATAATTGGAGTAGTAGGTTCAACACCTCCACATCTGTTACCTCCTGAAGAACGCAAAAAGGTAATTGAAATTAAAGATATGTTTATTGATGTTGGAGCAATGGATAAATTTGACGTAGCCAAAAAACTTGGCGTCAAACCTGGAGACCCAATTGTTCCTGATTCTGATTTTTCAATTATGGCGAATAAAAAAGCATACATGGCAAAAGCATTTGATAACCGTGTCTCATGTGCGATTATTTTAGAAGTCATGGAAAAGCTGAAAAAAGCAAAACATCCAAATACCGTTTTAGGCGGTGCTACTGTTCAGGAAGAAGTTGGCTTGCGTGGAGCTCAAACTATAGCTCATCTTGCTAACCCTGATGTCTGTATCATTGTTGATACAGGTATAGCTCAGGATATTCCACCAAATAATTTTTCAAAAGCTGAACGTCTTGGAGCGGGACCTGTGGTCTTGATCTATGATGCTGGCATGATACCGAATTTAAAACTTCGTGATTTGGTCTTTAAGACCGCCGAAGAAAAGAAAATTCCGTACCATACTTCCTATATGGTTGGAGGTGCTACCGATGGTGGAAGGGTTCATGTGAGTCGTTTAGGTGTCCCGTCAATTGTTATTGGACCGCCAATCAGATATATACATTCTCATAATGGAATTCTCGCTCGTGTCGACTATGATAATACTGTGAAACTATTATTTGAGTTGATTAAAAAACTCGATGCCAAAACTGTCAAGACTTTGACGGAGGACTAAAAATAATATGGCACTACGATTTAAAAATTCATTTACCAGAGTCAAAGAAGATTTTAAACCGATTGAAGATGGTAAAGTAAAAATTTATACCTGTGGACCAACAGTCTATAACTTTCAACATATTGGAAATTTTCGTACTTTCATGTGGGGCGATATCTTACGTCGCTTCTTAAAATATAAAGGTTACGATGTCACCTATGTCATGAACATTACTGACATTGATGATAAAATTATTCGTGACTCACAAGCACAGAAAAAATCTCGTAAAGAGTTTATATCTAAATATGTCGATGCTTTTTTGGAAGATCTTGATTCGCTCGGGTTTTTGAAACCTGATGTGCAACCATACGCTACTGACCATATTGACGGTATGGTTGAGATGATTCAAATTTTAGTTGAAAAAGGTTTCGCCTATGAAATCGACGGAAATTATTACTACAAAATTTCCGCATTCAAAGATTACGGCAAACTCGCTAATCTTGATATGGATGGACTTAAAGTAGGGGCGAGAGTTGCGGCTGACGAATACGAAAAAGACTCCGCTTCCGATTTTGCTCTATGGAAATCATGGCAGGAAACAGATGGTGAAATTTTCTGGGAGACTCCTATTGGAAAAGGTCGTCCTGGATGGCATATTGAATGTTCGGTGATGTCACAAAAATATCTCGGTAATCTTTTTGACATTCACACAGGTGGCGTTGATTTGATGTTCCCGCATCATGAGAATGAAATAGCTCAGTCTGAAGGTTGTACAGGTTCTAAATCTGTCAACTACTGGCTTCATGGCGAACATCTGATTGTTGAGGGAAAGAAAATGTCCAAGTCGGTTGGCAATTTCTTTACCTTGCGTGACATTATTAAAAAAGGATATGCGGGTGTGGTGGTCAGATATCTTCTGGCGTCGACATACTACCGTCAACAATTGAATTTCACCTTCCAAGGTCTTGACGCTGCTCGGAGTTCACTTGAGCGATATAACGATTTTATAACTAATTTAGAAAGCTATAAAGGCGGTCAATCAGATAACACGGCGACGGAAATTATCAATAAGACTAAAATTGGCTTTGAAGAGGCTCTCGATGATGACTTAAATGTCTCGGGTGCTTTGGGCGTGGTCTTTGATTTTATTCGTGATATAAACCGTTTGAAAGCAGAGGATAAACTTTCTGTGGAAGAACGTGATGCTGCACTTGATACAATGCTTGGATTTGATTCAGTGTTTAATTTTAGGTTTCATATTTCAACTGATGATAGCGATTCTACTGAGATAGAATCATTGATTCAGCAACGAGCTGATGCAAAGAAAAATAAAGATTTTGCCTTAGCCGACAAAATCCGAGCTGACTTACTTGAGTCAGGTATTATTCTCGAAGACAGTCGCGAAGGTACCAAATGGAAGAAAAAAGTCTAATAGAGACAAAATTGAATAATAATTGATAAGATATAATAGATTATTGTCGAAAACATAAAAAACTAATTGACTTTGTGTAAAAATTTAGTTCATTAGTGATTCATAATTTAAGCCGTTGTAGCTCAGCAGGCAGAGCAATTGATTTGTAATCAATAGGTCGGGGGTTCGATTCCCTCCAACGGCTTTTTCTTTATTTTCCCTACAAATTAATACATTGACAATGCTTTTGTAAATCTCTATATTAGACCTATAAGGTACACGTATAATCAATTAGTTGGTGAATCATGCGAATTTGGAGGAAATGTCTATGTTTACAAGGCTTAAATCTTTAGTGGGGTTGTGTTTATTTATTGGTTTAATTTTCACACTTACAGTTTCTATAAATGCCAAAGAAAAAATATTTGATTTGAATTCAGTTTTTTATTTAAATCTCCCTTGGTATAATAACACTGTCGATAACACTTTAGAATCTACTGATATAAATGGTGATGGTTTTGTAGATGCTATTGTTGGTTACAAGGATATTGGTATTGGTGTTTTTCTAAATAATGGAGATGGGACATTTGGTCAAGGTTATATTATAGCAACTCAGGATAGTCCGGTTGCTTTAAAAGCGTCAGATATTGACAATGACTCTGACAGTGATTTGATTTTAGTTACTGATGACACTGATTCTATTACCGTATTTTTAAATAATAGTGACGGTACATTTGCTCCTGCAATAAAATATTTTACAGGTATCGAGCCATCTCACATTAGAAGAACTCTCTTTTCTTCTGATCTTAATAATGATTCTTATATTGATATCGTTACAACAAATCCACTCTCTCATACAGTTTCTGTACTCTTAAACAATGGAGATGGGACATTTGGCGGCTATTTGAATTATAATATAGGTGAATATCCTATGTCAATTGTGTTGTCAGATGTTGACAATGATTCCTTTCTTGACCTTGTAGCACCAAATTCATTTTCTGACGGAATAACAATTTCTTTCAATAATGGAGATGGTACCTTTACCCTTCAAAACAGTTTTTATACAGGTGATAGTCCAACTGAAATATTTGCCGCTGACTTAAATGGTGATTCAATTGATGATTTTATTGTAACACATGCAATTTCTAACGATGTGTCTGTTTTACTAAACGATGGGACAGGGAACCTGATAATTGACAGTTCATATTTTATTGATGCTCAACTTAGTGATATTTACGCAGCAGATATTGATAATGATTCGGATATAGATTTTGTTGTTGCCAATTCTAATCAATATTTTATTTCTATTTTCTTAAACAATGGGACTGGAACTTTTTCACATTCTGAAGATTTACCACTATTTTCCAAACAAGGAGAAGTTCGACTTGTCGATATAGATAATAACAATCAAGTGGATATTTTGCTCAACCGTTATGGTTTTGCAAATCAAGGATTTGGTAATTTTCACGTTCAATCAATCAATACTTTCTCAATACCTGGTCAACCAATAAGAGGAGTAAATAATGCTGATTTTGACAAAGATGGTGATTTTGATATTGGACTGGTTGTTCATGATTATGCCTTAGGAACTAGAATACAGCTATATGACAATGATGGGATTGGTAATTTTACTGAGTCGATATTTATAAATGTTGATGGTGCCTACAATGGTGATTTTCATACTGTCGATATGAATAATGACACTTTTGCTGATATTATCTATAGAAATAATCAAGGAATAACTATTCATCATAATGATGGATTTGGAAATTTCCCAAATGAATTATCATTCTTTATAGATAATCTAAATGGGACAATTTATCCACAAGACATAGATAATGATGGTGACATGGATATTATTTCATATACTGGTTTCGAGGCTGTTTTGTATATTAATAATAATTCAAGTTTTAGTGATTCTACTATAATAATTCCTACTTCTGTAACGAAATTCTTTTTTGCTGATTTTAATAATGATTCATATGTTGATATAGCTTGTAATATTACAAATACAATAAATGATGTTACTATTTATTTTAATAATACCGATGGGTCATTTTCTCCTACTGTATTATTATCTAATATTGAATTAAAAGCAATAAGTGATGTCGATGCTGACGGCGATGTTGACTTTCTTTTATCTAATTCGATGACAGCATTAAATGTTGGAGATGGTACTATAACGACACCTTTTCCAAATAACATAGATAACTCTTTCGGTTATTTACATGATCTAAATGGTGATGGGTATCCTGATGGAAGTTCAATAAGTGGAAATTTATTATCGGTTAGGCTTAATAATTGGTTTGGTGTTTTTGATACGACATCTATTTATTTGTTCGACGAGTTTAATATTGATCATGTTACTGCAAATGACTTTAATGGTGATAATTCCATTGATTACTTTGTGGCATATCAAGCAAAAAATGGTGGTGAGGAATCGAAGTATTCAACTATTTTTAATCTTTTTGGGAATTCAAGTTGTTGTGTAGGGTTTCGTGGGAATATTGATAATGATTTTAATGACCAAATTGATATAGGTGATTTAGTTTATTTTGTAGCTTATTCTTTTTTATCTGGTCCAGCTCCAGATTGTTTTGAAGAAGCAGATATTAACGGATCCACATCTATTGATATTTCTGATATAGTTATGCTTGTGAGCTTTATGTTCTCTGGTGGCTCTGCACCTGTTGCTTGCCCATAATTTAAAAAGATCTGACATTACATAAAGCATAACATTAAGTAACTATGTCTAATACTATGGTACAAGAACGAAAGCCTCGTGTTGGATAATTACATAAACTTCTGAATACTTCCGATAACAGAAATATCAGTAACATTTTTATCTTGAATCCGTCATATTATATTATAATATTAGGAAAAAATAAGCATAGAGGTTTATAGATGAATGTTGTAACGGTCAGCGAATTAACAAAAAATTATAGTACTGGCATGAAAAAAGGTGATTTCACTGCTCTTGATTCGGTAACCCTTCAAATCGAGCCAGGTGAAATTTTCGGACTGCTTGGCCCAAATGGAGCAGGCAAGACAACCCTATTTAAATTACTACTCGGAATTAGTTCGATAACATCTGGTGAAGCGACATTGATGGGCTATCCACCTTCTAATCCAAAATCACGCGAAAAAATAGGCTATCTACCAGAGAATCATCGTTTCCCTGAACATTTAACTGGTTTGGGATTGTTACAACTTTCTGGGAGAATGTGCAAAATGTCTGAAGATATGATAACATCTAAGGTATCAGAATTACTTGAATTAGTCGATATGTCTAAATGGGCAAATACCAAAATGAAAAAGTATTCCATAGGAATGCTCCAGCGGGTTGGCTTAGCACAGGCAATGATAAACGACCCTGAACTGCTTTTCTTGGATGAGCCGACTGATGGTGTTGATCCAGTTGGTCGTGCGGAAATTAAAAATGTCATGTTGAAAATTCGAGATAGTGGAAAGACGATTATTCTCAATTCTCATCTGTTGTCTGAAGTTGAAATGGTTGCCGATAGGGTTGCAATTTTACAACACGGAAAACTTGTGAAAATTGGCTCTGTTGAAGAGTTGACCAATAAGAAACTTCAATATGAAGTACAAGGTGATTTTGGCGAAACACTTCTTGAAATCCCTTCTGATGTTGGTAAGCTTCAATCTCTTTCAAGAGGACGTATGGTTGTTGAGCTTGTTGATGAGTCCAAAATTAACTGGGTTATTGATTTTCTTAGGCATAAAAAGATTTCATTGCGAGTGATTAAACCTATAAAAATAACACTTGAACAATCATTTATCGAAACAGTTACACATAAGAAAGAGGGTGTCTAATGAACGGTCTTTTTAAAGATACTCTTGCCGAACTTTTTGATAAAAAAGCGGTCTATATCTTTTTAGTTCTCACGGCATTTGCTGTTGTAATTACGATTTTTTCAGGTTCTTTTAACATGTCTATCAATGGTTCTTCAAAGGAGATGGGCTTAGAAGAAATGGGGGTTGAAGTTGGAACTCCGTTATTACTGGGTGTAAGTACTCTTATGGCATTACTGACATTTCTTGCAGTAATGTTATCGGCTGGGATTCTACCAACGATGTTTATTAAAGGACGAGCCGATTATTTTCTTTCAAAACCTATCTCGAGAACATCATTACTTCTAAAAAAATTTCTATCAGTATGGATTATTTATGGACTACTTGTGTCAACATGTGGATTTATCTGTTATCTCACTGGAGCATTAGTTCACTCGGTGTTTAGTAATACAATATTTATTATTATCGGCTATGTCTTTATAGAATTATTTTTGTGGCTTACTTTTAGCTTCTTCATCGGGATTCTGACAGGGAAAACAGTTTCTGTGATTATGTCTCTCTTTTTGCTTTGGGCTACACAAATGGGATTATTTATGTTATTTAGTTCTCAAATTGTTGCTCAAATAGGATATGAAACATTAGGGAAAACCTTAGACTATCTTTATTATCTATTTCCCAAAATGAGCGAGTTGTCCTCACTTCTTGAGGGAGTTATAAGAGAAACTACTTCTTTAAATAGCTATATACTATATTCATCGGTTGGTTTTTCGTTGTCTATTTTATTCTTCACTTTGGTTCTTTTTAAGCGGAAGAATTATTAGGCAAATTTGATTGATTTTCTCTGATTCTTTTCGTATATATTTTGGATATGGAAGAAAAAGAACGACATCAGAAACTAATTGAAACACTCGCTATTGCGCTCAAATTAGAAACAGAAGGGAAAGCATTGTTTTTACAGGCTGCTTCTGAAACTAAAAGTAAACTCGCTAAGCAAACTTTTGAATTTTTAGCAAATGAAGAAGATAAGCATATCGAAAATATAAAACTATTTTATGATACACTTGTCGATTCAGATATGGAACAACTTCCAGATTTGGAAGATTCTAAAGCTGATGAAAAGCTTGAGAGTTTTAACTTAATGCTTGAGTCATTACGAGAAGGTTTTGAACCATCATCGACAGATGTTGAAGCATACAAAATGGCTTTAAAATTTGAAAATGGTGCCGAGACATTTTATGCCGATCAACTTGAAGGTGCGGTTGATCCTAAGATAATTAAATTCTACAAATGGCTTGAAGCGGAGGAGACGATGCATTCACGCTTGATTAATTCATGTCTTAAATTTGTAGAAAATCCAACCGAATGGTTTGAAAAAAGAAATAAATCTTAGTGAGCTATGTGAATAATTGTCTCTCAATAAGATATTTAAAAATTAAATTCAGTTTAATTCGAATATAGGGGCGTCTTATGCCGTTATCATTACTAAAAAAAAATGAAGATAAAAACCTCAAAGAACTCATAACTTTTTTAAGCTTTCCATCTGTTTCGGCTAAATCCGAACATAAAAAAGATCTCAAAGCATGTGCAAGTTGGCTGAAAGACCATCTAAATAAAATCGGCTTTAAAGCTAAAGTCTGTCCTACTGGCGGACATCCGTTGGTCTATGCTGAATATATGGTCGACCCAAAACTTCCTACAGTCCTCTATTATGGTCATTACGATGTACAACCTCCTGAACCTCTTGAACTATGGGAAAGTTCACCATTTAAAGCAGATATCCGCAAAGGGTATATCTATGCTCGTGGGGCTACCGATGACAAAGGGCAAACATGGTGTCACGTTAAAGGTTTGGAAGCGATTATCAAAAAGACAGGAACCCTTCCTATTAATGTAAAGTTTCTCATTGAGGGAGAAGAAGAAGTACATTCCGCCAATCTTCCTGCGTGGCTAAAGAAAAATAAAAAAATGCTCAAAGCTGATATTGCTGTTGTATCTGACACTGCTCAATTTAGTAAAACATTACCAGCGGTAACATTTGGATTGCGTGGTATCGCATCATGTGAAGTTTTTGTATATGGTCCAAACCGTGATGTACATTCTGGGTCCTATGGGGGAGCAATTGCCAACCCTATCAATGTTCTATGTCAAATGGTTGGACAACTGCATGATAAAAATGGAAAAATCGCTATACCTGGTTTTTATAAAAATGTCAAAGCAATGTCTAAGTGGGAAAAAGCAAAATTTAAACAACTTCCATACAATGAAGCTGCTTACAAGAAAAGCTTAAAACTCCAAGCCTTACATGGTGAAAAAGGGTTTACAACTTTTGAACGTACTTGGGTTCGTCCTACTCTTGATGTTAATGGTATTACTGGTGGCTATCAAGGTGAAGGTGCGAAAACAATTATCCCGTCAATGGCATCATGTAAAATCACCATGCGTTTAGTACCAGGTATGGATGCAAAAGATATTTGTAATCTACTTGAAAAACATCTACTAAAGATTGCTCCTAAATCTGTTCGTGTCAAAGTTGACAAACATGGAGGGGCATCTGCTGTTGAAGTTCCAACAGATGGTCCATGGCTTGAAGCTACAGGTAGGGCAATTAAAAAAGGATTTGGCAAAGAACCTGTCTTTATGAAAGAGGGTGGTTCTATTCCTATTGTTGGAGACTTTAAAAAGATATTAGGTGTTGATACGCTACTAATTGGATTTGGTCAACAGGATGATAATATTCATTCACCGAATGAACGTTTTCGGATTGTTGATTTTGTCAAAGGTTGTAAAACAGCCGCAATCCTCCCCGACGAACTCGCATCGGTTAAATGAAAATAGAAAATAAGAAGAGGCTTTCATTTGAAGGTCTCTTTTTTTATAGAAAGTAGATTTGGGCAATATAGAAACAAAACAATACTCTACTATCAGTATCCTTTCGGTGTTATTTCTCCAACAAACATTAGGTGCATTAGCATTTCCAATTTCAAAATACGGGTTGGTATTTATTGATCCATTTGTTTTTGCTTATTATCGATTTGTTATAGCGGCTATTTCTCTTTTAGCAGTAGTTTCATTTAAACATTATGATGTGAAAATTGAAAAAAAAGACTACCTCAAAATTATTGGGCTTGGTGTTTTAATTATTCCATTCAATCAGGTTTTGTTTTTGCTGGGACAATCTTATACAACCGCATCTCATGGGTCTCTTCTGTTTGCGACGACACCGATTTGGATATTTATTGCAGCATTTATACATCTCAAGGAAAAACCTGGAGTGCGTCGTATCATTGGGATTTGCATCGCATTAGGTGGTGTGGCAACGGTAATGATGTCGGGGGCTATCAGTTTAGGAAAAGAATATCTCTTTGGTGATATGCTTATTTTGTTTGCTGTGATTGCATGGGCATACTATACAATCTTAGGAAAAAAACTCGTTAAGCAGTATGGTGCATTGAGGGTGACGGCGTATTCACTTAGCTTTGGTTCACTTTTGTATATGCCATTTGGAACTTATAAAGCTATTAACTTTGACTATACGGCAGTTCCTTTTGAAGCGTGGTGGTCTGTTTTGTATATGGCTATTGGGACTTCGGTCTTTGCTTATGTGTTGTGGTATTGGGTGCTAAAATATATGGAGGCATCTCGTATTGCAGTTTATCACAACTTACAACCATTTATAGCAGCAGGTGTGGCATATCTTTGGTTAGGAGAACCAATATCAACCGTACTTATTTTTGGCGGATTGGTAGCGATAGCTGGGATTGTCATAGCAGAGGTATAGATATAAAGTAGGTCGGCGTTCCGTTAATTTGAAATCGTTAGATTTTAAAATCGAGAAACCCGACAATAAATCAATATCATATTAAGTTTTATTCAATTAAAATCTGTCGGGTTTCTCACAATTATATTCTTGGAATCGGAACGCCGACCTACTAAAGAAGCTGTCAGGTGGGGACGCCTGACAGCACGTGTATAAAAAAATACTTTACTTACCTTCTAAACTTTGAAAATTCTTAAACTGTGCTGAATCAGCAAATGCTTCAGGAAATTTCAAATATGTCAGAATTGAATCAATCATGTGGACATGATTCCGTTCTTCATCAGCAATCATATTAAGAAGTAGTCTTTGGTCATCGTTTTCCTCAGTCTGAGCTTTTTCACGATAAAATGATTCCGCTTTTTCTTCAATATCCATTGCTTTCATCCAAGTAGCTTCTTCGTCAGCACCAAATACTTTTTTCTCTTTTGATTGAGACATATCGACAAAAATATTCTGCACTTCTTTTAAAGAAGAAGATGACGATTTTATGAGTGCTGCTGCTTCATCTGCTTTTCCTTCTTGCATTGCTTTAAAAAAGTGATAGTGTTTTTCTTCTTCTTCAGCAAGTAAAATGAAAATCCGTTTTAGCTCTTTATCATCAGTTAGGCGAGCATTCTTTTCATAGAAAGCTTTACCGTCTAATTCCATTTTCATGGCAAATTCTAAAATATCCATTAATTATTACCTCTTATTTAAAAGGGATGGAGGTTACTCCATTCCCGCACCTTTTAAATTTTCTTTGGAAAATGATTTTTCCATTTCGGCATCAGTGAAAACACCATCTTTACGAATCAATTTATCATCAAAATAAATTTCACCACCACCGTAATCAGGGCGTTGAATCAAAACTAAATCCCAATGAATCGATGAGTCATTGCCATTTGGTGCTTCATCATAACATTGACCAGGGGTGAAGTGGAATGAGCCAGCAATCTTTTCATCAAACAACGTATCTTTCATCGGATGTAAAATAAATGGATTCACGCCGATTGCAAACTCACCAACATATCGGGCACCTTCATCGGTATCAAATATCTTATTCAGTTTTTCATTTTCACCATCACATGTTGCTTTGACAATTTTGCCATTTTCAAATGTCAGGGAGATATCATTGAAAACAGTTCCTTGGTACAACGAAGGAGTGTTGTAGGTGATTATGCCGTTTATAGAATCACGCACAGGAGCAGTATAAACTTCACCATCAGGGATGTTACGTTTACCGTCACACTTTATACAAGGAATATCTTTGAGTGAAAATGTCAGGTCTGTATTTGGTGATTTTATATGAACTTTTTCAGTTGCTTCCATAAGGGCAAATAATTTATCCTGAGCTTTTGACATTTTGGCGTAGTCCGCACAGCAAACATCAAAATAGAAATCTTCAAATTTCTCCTGAGATGTTTCAGCAAGTTGAGCCATCGCATTATTTGGATACCGAAGAACAACCCAACGAGTACGTTTGACCCGTTCTTCTAAGTGTACAGGTTTGTAAAAAATTGTGTTTTGCTTGTCCATTTGACTCCGAGGAATATCAGCCATGTCAAATGGGTTGTCTGAACCACGTAAACCAATATAGCAGTCTGCTTGTTCCATTAAATGAAGATGCATGTCTGCTTGTGCTTTAAATTGGTCGTCTGCCGCATTTCCAACAAATTGACGCAAGAGCGACTCATCATTGTAATACCAAAATGTTGTTGCACCTTTTTTAGTGGCATATTTAATAATTTCTTTGCCTAATTCAAGAGTTTCTTTCCCTTTGATTTCAAGGTACAGCTTCTCACCTTTTTGGATCTCTGTAGAGTAATCGATCAACTGGCGAGCTAAAATTTCGTTACGTTTATCTTTCATTTTCTATCCTTAAGTCAATAATGTTTGATATGAAAATACATAAACTTTCTGAAGAAATCAACAGCATGCGACTGAAAAAAGTTGAATAAAATTCATAATTAGAGAACTATTTAAGTTGAGTATTGTTCTTACCAATATGAATACGAAAAAACTTCATATAGGCACATCAGGTTTTTCTTATGATGATTGGTTGGGTAATTTTTATCCGCAATTTTGCCCAAAACTTGATTACTTGCAGTTTTATAGTTCGAAGTTTAAAATTGTTGAAATTGACTCTACCTATTATAGAATTCCAAGTCTTGAGACAATTAAGCGATGGTGTAAAATTACCCCTGATTGTTTTCAATTTACGGCCAAATTCCCAAAAGCAGTTACTCATGTGGGGTATCTTGAGCAACGTTTATCGACAGCTGTTAAATTTGTAGATACTATGAAGTTGTTAGATAATAAATTGGCAGTTCTGTTGTTACAGTTTCCGTATAGTTTTAAGCCGTGTCAAAAAGAGATACTGTATGAAATATTGTCTGTGCTTCCATCCGATGTTCGTATCGCTCTTGAGGTGCGTAATAAATGTTGGTTATCCGAAGATAAGTTCTTTGATCAGCTTCAAGAAAAGAATATTGCATTTTGCCAAATAGACCATCCCTGGATGCCCAAACTTGACATTCAAACAGCAGATTTTTCTTATTTTCGCTTTTTAGGTGACAGGAAAATGATTGGTGATGATTTTAGCTTCGTTCGAAACGAACGTAAACCTGAACTTATTTACTGGAAAGAAATCATTCAAAAGAGATTAGAAAAGGAAAATGACTGTTTCGCTTTTTTTAACAATCACTATTCTGGACATTCTCCATCTACGGCAGAACAATTTAAATCATTTTTTTAACTATTAAAGTATAGCGTCATGTAGAGGGTCGTAAATAGCATGCCTGTCAGTAGATAAGCGTGCATAATATGTCGTTATGGTAGAGATAAATACTTGAATGTTTAATCCATGTTATCTCTATAAAGTAATTCCGAATTACTCCGATAAAAAGATTAAGGAGAAATCCTACTAAATTGAGAAAATTAAATATTTAGATAAAGGTTGAAATTATGAAAACAGGAGTAGCTGAACAAACAAAAAATATTCATGTTGGAGGAGCTGTAGATGAATTATTGCAGCTTGTTTCTTTTAATATTGGTTCAGAAGAATTTGGTGTAGACATATTAAAAGTTCAAGAAATCAATCGAATGGTAGAAATCACAAAAGTACCACAAGCTCCTCATTATGTAGAAGGTGTTATAAATCTTCGCGGAAAAGTGATTCCAATTGTTGATTTACGAAAACGTTTTAACCTTGAGTTAAAAGAATATGACAAGAATACTCGTATTGTTGTTGTTGATATCAGTGGAAATATCTTAGGAATGGTAGTTGATTCTGTTTCAGAAGTTCTGCGTCTCCCATCAAACACTATTGAACCACCACCTGAAATCGTAACTGGTATTAATTCTGAATATATCAAAGGTGTCGCAAAACTTGAAGATCGGTTACTTATTTTCTTAGACCTTTCAAAAGTTATTGATATAAGTGAAATGGGAAGTTTTAAGCAGTAGGGGGATCTTGGGATAGGGAAATCCAAAGATAAAAAAGCCGACTACGGGGAACAGTCGGTTTTTTTATTGCATTTTCTTTACGAGTTCAGGGAATAATTCTAAATCATCCTCTCTGTCAAGGTCTGAAAGAGTTTCAAGTTGTCCAACTGAGAGAGAATTGTATTGACAAATTTGAATTGTCGACTCAAGTACCAGAGAACTACCCCAAGAGATATTTTCAAATAAACATTTGTTACTTTTTTTCATACCAATTAAATAATAGCCACCATCATCAGTCGGTCCAAGCACAATATCATTAGACGACAATTGTATAAATGCGTTTTCTATGATTTTAGAATTCAAATCAGGGATATCGGCACCAATTAGTAACGCTTTTTCAGCTTTTCTGTTTTCAAGGATTGTTTTAAAAGCATGAAACATTTTAACTCCTAAATCACCATCTGCTTGAGTAGAATAAAAAGCAAAAGAATTATATAACTTTTTAAATTCTGCCATCTTTTCTGTTGGAGTTATAAAACATCCGAGTTGATAGCTCATGTTGTTGGTTGGGATACAATTTTCAGTTATACTTTCAAGAAGTAACTTATAGACTTGAAGAGCTTTTTTATCGCCTATAGTCTCTGCAAGCCTTGTCTTTACTTTAGAAAGTTGAGGGTGTTTTGCCATAACTGCTACAATATTATTTGACATATAATTCCTTCATTCCTTTATATGAAAAATAAAAGTAACCTATAAAAAATGTTGTTAGAAATGGAATAGTAAAATAAAGATGCATCTCAAATGCGATGAGTAATGCCAAAAATG
Source organism: Candidatus Zixiibacteriota bacterium (assembly GCA_024280215.1). Classification (GTDB taxonomy): domain Bacteria; phylum Zixibacteria; class MSB-5A5; order GN15; family FEB-12; genus QQUK01. The sequence goes on along the minus strand of JAJRQO010000008.1, from coordinate 14,201 downwards.
AATAGCAAGTCAAAAACAATTCGATAAAGACAGTCTTGTCTAACCCCTCAAAATAAGATTTCGGAACTTCTTTGTGTATCGCATCAGTTGAACCAGATTTTGGAGTACGAACAAAAGCTGATTTACGTTTAAGCAAAGCAGAGAAAAAGGCTTTACTATTATTTACCGCCAAAGCAATTCCTAATGATGTCAACATTGGAAGAGTCAGTATATCTTTCCAGCCTTTTTCTTTGTTCCCATGTTTGTATGCGTAAGAATAAAAGAGCGACATAGATCCAGTACCTGCAATAAAAATAGGGAAATCGATTAAAAAAAGTTTCAGTAGACCTGACTCCAATCGAATATACAATGCTGGTATTAATAAAAGTCCAAGCATGAGTAATGCTGGTGAAATAGATTTTGCCGTAAGATGAAAGAAGGAGGCAATTTTTACTCTTAGAGGAATTGATGATCTAAATATCATTGGAAGAAGTTTTATACCAGTCTCAACTGCACCCTTTGCCCAACGATATTGCTGGGTCTTAAATGCAGAGATTCTGTTTGGTAGTTCTGTCGGAACAACATAAGAATTATCATAGACAAATTTCCAGCCCTTTAGTTGAGCTCTTATAGAAAGGTCTAAATCTTCAGTGAGGGTATCAAACTCCCAACCACCAGCGTCGGAAATAGTTGTTTTTCTCCAAATACCTGCGGTACCATTAAAATTAAAGAGCAATCCACCTATGTATCGTGCTTGTTGTTCAACAATGAAGTGAGCATTGAGGAAAAGTGTCTGAGCTCGACATAAAAATGATTCGTTTGGATTTAAAAAGCCCCATCTTGTTTGTACCATGCCAATTTTATCATCATTAAAAAATCGCATACAATAGGAAAGGAAATCTTTATCAGGAAGATTATCAGCGTCAAAAATTGCTATAAATTCACCCTTTGCGACATGTAAGCCTTCAGCTAATGCTCCCGCTTTATAACCAACTCGGTCGACTCTATGTAAATATTGAATCTGAGGGTGTTCTTCGTTTTTGTCTTTCAAATCATGGATACATGCTAAGATAACTTCTGAAGTTTCATCGGTTGAGTCATCTAATATTTGTATTTCAAGCCTATCTTTAGGCCAGTCAAACTTACAAACAGTTTCTATCAACCTTTTGGCAACTTGTTTTTCATTGTATATTGGAAGTTGCACCGTAACCATTGGAAAAGTTGAGGTAGCGATGTCACCAATCGGAACTGGTGGTTTGGTATGTTTATCTTTCACATAAATCAATATCATCCAGTATAAATGGATTCCATAAAATGAAACATAAAATAGAAGGAAAAAATAAAAATATATAAATAGTGACTTCAAATTAAATTCACTTTCTTGGTTTTAATCTGTTTGTACGCTTCGTAGATTAATAAAGCAAAAAATGGAAAATAACTAATAAATATTAGTATTGGCATTTGCGACCAAAGACCTGTGTCGAATATGCCAATTAGACCGTGATAAGAGAGCATGCATGTTCCTGTTAATGAGATAATTGCTGAATTTCTATAGTAAACCATAAATGGAATTACCCAAAGAAGATACCAGTTAAATATCACGGGAGTTACAATGATATAGACAATAAAAATCAGAAGAGATTGTAGCATGAAATTATTTTTAAATCTTTTCATCGTCAGGAGGGGGATGTAAGCACTTACAAATAGTCCAAAACAGATATAGCGTGCTGTATCAATTGAGAAAAACTTCCCAAGCAATAAGTAAAGAGAGCCGTTGTATTGCCAAAGGTCTAAATATACACCGAGCGAACCGAAGACATTAAATCCAGAACTCATAATAAACGGTAAGTAAAAGATGACTATTGTTAAGCCGAATATCAAAATAAACTTCAATTTCTCTTTTCTGTTGAAACTAAAAAACATGAATGGTATAAAAAATAAGAGATAAAATTTTACTAAAACACCTAAGGCAAGTAATACAGAAAGTGGGAATAGTTTTCTTTTAGAGTCTTTCAATAATATTAAAGCACCTAACAAAAAAGGAAGTCCAAATATATCAAGATGGTTGGAGAATAAAAACTCTATAATTATCAGAGGCGAAAAAAGGTACAAGAAAAATGTCCAATCAGGGAGCTTGTATCTTTTTACAAATATATACATCAGTAGCAAAGAGAGTAATTCAAATAAAAATGACAATAACTTAAAGCCCGAAATTGAATCACCACTTATTAGATAAGAAGCCATGAAAAGATACTGACTTACTGGTGGGTAGATTGTCACATGCCAGGGGTGATTTATTTTTGGATAAATAGTTGTGTCTGCAAGTGGTGTTCCATACATCGCATCAGGGGAAAGTATAAAGGGATTATAGTCGTTGGCGACAAGTTTTCCTTCCCAAACATAGCGATATACATCATCAGAAAGATAAGAAACTTCTCCCGTAGCAAATGAAACAACGGTACGAATCAATATTCCAATAATTATAAAATAGAAGAATAGTTTTCTGTTTTTCAAAAATGAAAAGTTTATTCTTTTAGTGAGGTAGACAAATAAGAGATACAAAAGAAATATAAGTTGGGACAATACTAAGAACTTAACTATATCAGGGGTTTCCGTTTTTGGAAATATCATGTATATGAACAAGAATAAAATTGAAAGAGGAATCCAAATAAGTAGTTGTTTGATCAATGGATTAACTCTCTAAAAATGAGGTATATGATTTTACACCCAGCTTTGAAAGAACCAAGAAATGTCCCAGAAATCTTAGAAGTTCCTATTCGGTTTCTATAGGATACTGCTACTTCGGTGCATGCCAAGTTCATTTTCGCCGCTTTAATTTGTAGTTCAACTGTCCATCCAAAATCTTTGTCCTGCATATTTAATCTCTTGAATGCATCCCAACGTATTGCCCGAAATGGTCCTAAGTCAGTAAACTCTTTTGACCAAAACAAGTCAATCAGTTTTGTTGACAGCCAATTGCCAAACTGAGCCACAGGTGGCAAGACTGCTTTGGAATCGGGTTTCAACATCCTAGAACCTATAACAACATCCTGATTTTCAGATATGATTTTGTCTAACAACAGATGCATCTCCTTAGGGTAATCAGAATAATCACCATCTAAAAAAACTATAATATCAGTATCTCCATTAACTTTTTGTAAGCCTTTTAAACATGCAGCACCATAACCTTGTTGTTGTTCTGTGACTATTGTCGTATCAAAAGTTCTCGCAATATCAATAGTGTTATCCGAAGAACCATTGTCTGCGATTATTGTCTGATCAACATATTGGGGAATATCTCGAAGCACATGTGCTATTGATTCTTGCTCATTCAAAACAGGAATGATAACACTTATTTTCTTTTTTTGATACAAACTTCGTTTTTACCTTTCAATATCATTTAAAGACCAATCGTACGGTGCAAAGGTGATTTTCCAAAAAACATCCTTAGAAAATTTAGTTCTCAATGAATCACTTAAATGGGTGTAGGTAAAATTTAACATCGCACTTTCAACATCAGATTTGTTTTGAAATATTTGTTCGTTATAATTTGAAACAAAATCCTCCCAAAACCATGAAAATAGCTCAGATGTTTCAATTGTATTTGCTTCAAAATCAATATGATGTCGATTCTTGTTCATGATAAAATTACTCGATACAACATCAAGTAAACTATCTACCGTTTGTCCTGTGAACACATGATTTAAAAGCGGTGGGCAACCGATTGAGGCACAATTAACGGCAAAATGTATCCGAGCGTCTTTGTAAGTTGGTCTGATAATTTTATGTTCAATATGATCCAAAGTAACTTCTTGGTCGGCAACATGCCATTTCACTTTTGTCCAGACACCATCTATATTTTGAATTGATTTAACAGGATAATTATCAATTATTGAGCGTAATGTGATAGCGTTATATGCATTGATCCAAAACGCCAATTGTTCATCTTCAGACATCTTCTCAAGTTTGGCACCTGCAAGTTGAAGTATGAAATGGTCAAGTTCGGCTCTTTGTTCTTTTAATAATTTATAATCAACTTTTTCCCCATGTATAAAATTTTGTAATACAGAATTATACATCTGATATGAAGGATCGAACTCCTCTTTTGGGTAAGATTGAGAGCAACCTATTAGGAAAACGAGAAGAGAGCATATGAGTAGAATATATTTCATATTAATTTCACCATTTTAAATTGTTATATCTTATATAGTCGTAAACTATCTGAACTTGTCAGATAGTCAACTAATAATCTAAAACAGTCAAATTTATAGTCAGTTCCATAAGAAGTGGAAAAATGTCTTTTTCTTATAACTTTTCTGATATATCTTAGGCTATGCCTAAGAAAAAAATAGAATTCTTATATACTGAAATCGGTCGTGGACACCCATTCTATTTGGATGGTATTATTGACGAAATAAATCGTGATGGAGATAGTGAATTAACTTATTTGAAATATTCTGTCTTCGACCATGCTTCGGGGCTTACCTTAAAATTATGGCAGTTAGTTCGTTTCTTATATTCACATAGTGGGAAAAATACTTTTATAAATAGGCTATATAAACAATTAAGGCAAAAGAACAGCTACGAAAAAGATTCTATTTTGATAAAGTTACTTGGTATGCAACTTAATAAACAGTTTTATCAAAATTCTAAGCCTTTATTAGTTGCTCATCCACTGCTTGTGTCAATCTTAAGAAAACATACAAAAGTATCCTACCAACATGGCGAACTAATTACACCACATGAAGCGGTCGTTTCGGGTGCTAAAAAAGTTTATGTACCGATTAAATCTGCGGGACAACCATTTTTATCAAAGTACAAAAAAGAACAAATTATTGTTACTGGACTTTGTATTGAGCCGTCAATAAGACAGATAGCAGAGTCTGCCTTTCATGCTCGTATGAAACGATTTGAGGATGAAACCTCGTTGACGGGTTGTTTTATCAGCTCAGGAGCTGAACCCAAGCATCATGTTGAGGCTATCGTTCATGCGGTCGTTTCACATCTATTAAACAAAGGGAAAGCGTTTGTTTTTGTAAAAAAAGATGGTTTGTTAGAAAAATCAATTCATGCTATTTTACCTATAATTGATTCTACTGCTCTTAAGATTAACTCTCTTGCTAATTTATCCGATACACTTCCGAAATTAACGATAGTTCAATTTAATAATCGTCAAAATGAAAATAAATTTACCTCACATTTCTTTCATCAGTTTGATTTTTTTATGTCTCCATCGCATGAAAGGTCGAACTGGGCTGTTGGGCTGGGGTTACCGATGTTTATAGCAGATCCCGCAATAGGTCCATTTTCGCCACTTAACAGGAAATTTCTTCTCGATTCACAAACGGCTCACCCAATAAAAAACAATTCCGAGGCAATTGCATTTGCATTACTTCTTAAAAAGATGCATATTGAAAAACAAATAAAGCAGATGGCATGTAATGGATGGGACAAGTATCCGATTGATGGGTTTAAGAAAATAGTTCATAACATTTCAAAAGAATCTTCGTAATAAATATATACAACCTGAAAGATAACAGATAAGTTAACTATGATAAAATTAATTGGTACAGACGGAAGTAGATTTTATAATTTTGCACTTGAAAATAAGCAGTATACTATCGGAAGAAATCAAGATGCCGATTTAGTTGTTGCTCATAAAACAGTTTCCAGAAATCACGCTACTATTGAATACTCCGAATCAGATAATTCATTTAAGCTAACTGATAATGGGAGTCGCAATGGTACTTTTAAAAATGGTGTCCGTCTTACAATACCAGTTTTGTTTGATGATACTGATTTAATCCAGTTTGGACAGGTCGAATTTAAAGCGACGACAAATGAAACCAAACTTAAATCTGCGGCTGTTCCGATTACACATAATTTATCTCAAGTGGATGCGGAGAAATCAGTATTTCTATCTATCAATGAAGCCCTCAAACCTTTACCGTCTAAAGTGACTGAACTTCCCGATGTCTTACCAACAATGTTTGAAATGGCCAAGATTTTAGCACTCCCTGAACCAAAAGACTCGATGCTTGATAAATCGATTGCATGTGTTTCAAAAGTTATACCATCTGAACGAATCGCAATTTTAACACGTACGGACTTAGGTGATGTGATAACATCCGCGGTCTTATTACCAAGTGGCAAAGCTCCAGGTTCATTTAATCTTTCTAAAACTATTATCTCAGAAATTTTAACCGAAAAAAATTCGATTCTTATAAATCCACAAGATGATGACCGTTTTGCCAAACAAGAGTCAATTATCATTTCTGAAATTAAGTCAGCTATGGCAGTACCTCTATTTGATGATGAAAAAGTATTGGGAATACTATATGTTGATACTACCAATCCTCTGCACCGATATAACAATGATTACCTCAGACTTCTTGCTACTTTTGGCAACTTAATAGCGTCACGACTCCTCAACTATGAGCTCATTCATGAACGTCAGGAGATGAAAGTTATGGAGGCAGAACTCTCTAAGGCTGCGTCAATTCAAAAAAATCTTCTTCTTCAAAAATGTCCTGATTACAAAGGATATTCTCTGCATTCTTTTCAGGAACAATGTAAGATGGTAGGTGGTGACCTTTTTGACATAGCTGAACTACCCGATGGGCGACTACTCTTTTTAGTTGCCGATGTAAGTGGGAAGGGGATGGGAGCATCGCTTCTCATGTCAAATATTTTAGCAGCATTTCGGATATTATATACTGATTCAAAGTTTGATTTGATTGATGCGGTCAAAAAAGTTTCTATTCAATTAGTTCGATATAGCAAACCAGAACTTTTTGCGACACTTTTTATAGGAATTATCGACAATAAAAACCATACCCTTTCATTTGTGAATGCTGGACACAATCCTCCTATTCTGTTGAAAAAATCGGGAGAGGTGAAGTATCTTGAACCATCAGGTGTTATGATTGGGGCATTTGACTTCGCCGACTGGACAGAAGATACTGTTGAGATGAATGATGGTGATATGTTGTTAGTCTTCACAGATGGAGTTGTGGAAGCTGATAAATATGGCGAATTATATGGTGATGATCGTTTAGAAGTTTTAGTGAAGAAGATGACAGAATTTTCACCTGAAAAAGTTATTGATGTTGTCATGAAAGATGTATTAGATTATGTCATGGATTCGCCAAGATCTGATGATATAACAATGTTGGCATTGAAAAGGAATTAATAGCATGTTGGAAAACGGACAATCATTCGCACATTTTAAAATTATTGAAAAAATCGGCGAAGGTGGTATGGGTGCTGTCTACCTCGCAGAAGATCAAAAATTACATCGTAAAGTTGCTATAAAAATACTTCTCTCTGATGCATTTGATAATAATGAAAAGCAGGAACGATTTAAACGAGAAGCAAAAACTGCTGCTCAAATTTCACATGGTAATGTCATGGCTATTTATGACATCGGTACAACCAAAGATTCTAAAAGTGAACAAGATATCGACTATATCGTAATGGAGCATATTGAGGGGAAACAGCTTTCTAATTATTTCACTGATAATTCCCTAACTCTCCCAAAGATAGTTCGCATTGCTGAAAAAATATGTACTGGATTAGCTGCCGCTCATAAACTTAATATTGTACATAGAGATATTAAAGCTGACAATATTATGATAGACGAACAGAATGAACCTAAAATTCTCGACTTTGGTTTAGCAAAACCAATCGACCCGATTTTTGAAAATTCTGACAATGATAATACCGACACAGCTGAGAATGAACTTACCAAAGCAGGTAAGATTATCGGGACGGTGACATATATGTCACCTGAACAAGCCAAAGGTGAACATGTAGACATGCGCTCCGATATTTTTTCTTTCGGTATATTGCTGTATAAAATGGCTACGGGTGAGTTTCCTTTTGCTGGTCCAACACAAGTTTCGACAATAGCAAAAATACTTGAGACAAAACATGAACAACCACGTTCAAAAAATAGCAATATCCCTGCTGAGTTAGAACGTATTATTGATAAATGCCTACAAAAAAACTGTGAAGATCGCTATCAGGACACAAGAGACTTAGTTGTAGACTTAAGAAATCTGCGAAGACAATATGACTCTGGCATGACCGATTCACTTACAATTTCAACCGAGATTGAAAGACCTTCAACTGACTCAAATACTATCGAAATAAAAGTATCCAGAAAATCTTATTGGGCTTTAGGTATAGTTGCAGTTATAGTTGTACTTTGGTTTTTTATTGATTCACCTCTAATTTATATCGATACAACGAGTGAAGTGCAGGCAAAAGGGAATTCACTTGCGATTTTAGGCTTTGAAAATAAAACAGGCGACTCCGAACTTGATTGGCTCGAAACAGGTTTGCCTGAAATTTTAGTTACTGATTTGGTGCAATCTCAATCAGTTAAAATAATTTCACAAAAAAGAGTACAGGATTGTTTTCCTCCTGAAGAAAGAGACTCACATACATTTGATGAAAGTGTAAAAGCAGCTGGAACACTTGGGGCAATACATGTCTTGTCTGGGTCTTATTACAAATTAGGTGATAAAATAAGAATTGATGCCAGGATTATTGATGTCAAAAATGGTACTATTTTAAAAACTCAAAAAGTTATTGGTGCTGACCCTTTTGAGCTTATTGATAGCCTAACTGTTAAAATTGCAATTGATTTGAATATGCAAGATGAATTCCAAAATGACATGTCAGTTTCACAATTCACTTCTTCTCCTGAGGCATACAAATATTATCTTGAAGGTATGGAGCTTTTTGGATTAGGTACCGATGATTTAGCTCTTGAGAAATTTAATAGAGCAATCGAAATAGACTCCTCATTTGCATTGCCTTACATGCGAATTGCTATGACATCCGTATTTAGTGGTAGACAACAAAAAGGTCTTACATACTTTAAATTAGCTAAAGAAAGAGAAGCTTCACTTCCTCTTAGAGAAAAAACACTATTAAATGTATATACAGAAATCTGGCTTGAAAAGAATTTCAATAACGGTTATGTCAAAATGGAATCGTTTGTTGAGCAGTTCCCTGATGATAAAGAAGGACAAACTATCTTTGGTATCTTAGTAAATGCATTTAATCAGGATACAACAAAGGCATTTGAACATTTAAATAAAGCTTTGGAAATTGATCCGGCATTCCATTTAGCACTTCTTCAGTTTTCTCAAATTTATATAAATTTAAAAAAATATGATGAAGCTCTTTCATATGCGGAACTTACAAAAAAATATCATCCAGATTCACCCGATGCGTTACGAGTTATCGCTCTTATTCAAACTCGTTTGGGCAGACTTGATGATGCTATTCTAACGAACTTAGAAGTTTTAGATAAATTCCCTAATAATGCAAATGTCTTGGATAATCTCTATTCTATGTACATCAAGAAAAGAGACTTTAACAAAGCTCGTCAGTATTTAGAGATGATAAAAAGAAACCACTCAAATGATAAACTTCTGATGAGCAATTATTATTTTAATATGTCGAATCTTTCTATTTGGGAAGGGAAAATAGAACAAAGTTTTGTCTATCGTAAGAAAGCTCTTAATGAGTCGTTGTTGATGAATGATAGTACTCTTATTAGTACTTCTTATAACTCTTTAGGAAGGTACAATAATTATTTTGGTAGAAAGAAAGAGGCTATTAAGTATTATCAGGAAGGTAATAAATGGTATCCGTCATTCCAGAACTTTGAATATTACCTATCAGTTATTTCAATTGACAGTTCTTATGCTCCTAAGCTTCGCCCTGACTTTATCAAAGTCTTAGAGACATTTAAATCAAGAGTTCCATCTAACCTCTGGTATATTTCTGATATTATGATAGAGATTTATGATGCAGGAGCAATTAAAGATACAGCAAAAAGTTTAGCATTATTAATTGAAATGAATGAAAAAAGTCCAAACTCAAATTCAGATAGACAAATAGGGCAAATAGAAATTGAATTAGGAGATTATCAAAAAGGTTTGGACAAAATTCTTCCGTTTATTGAAGGCGAGCGTGAAACATCAAATGCATCTACCTATCTTACACTTCAATATTACGCTGGTTACGCTTATGAACATTTAGAAAATACAGAAGAAGCTATTAAAAGATATAAGGAAGTTTTAAGATACTGGGGAGATGCCGATATTGAATTTAAAGTACTTACAGACACGAAGGAAAGATTGGCAATGCTTACGACATAATTTAGATATGTTATTTATAAGCCCGCTCATGCGGGCTTTTTTGTTTGTTATAACTACTTCTTGCTCTATATTAAAAAATGGTTAAACGTGTTAAATTATTTGTAAATGAATTTGATCGGGATCTTTGGGTCTTAGCTTTGGGATGGTTTGTGGGAGCGATGGGATTTGCAGTTGCAATTCCATTTATATCAATTTATTTTAGCCGTGTTATTGGTCTTTCTCTTTTTGAAATCGGGTTGTTCTTCGGTGTTATGGCACTTATTCGCTCAACATTTCAACTGGTTGGAGGAGAAATTGCCGATAGAATTCAACGTAGATATCTACTTGTACATACTCAAATTATTAGAGGAATTGCATTTGCGGGAATGGCAATTGCTATCTTGTATGATTTAGGGTTTGGGTGGGTCGCAGGATTTCTTGTTATAAATTCTATCTTCGGTGCGGTTTTTCATCCTTCTGCCAATGCAATGGTTTCGGATATATTACCACCAGAGAAAAGGCTCGAGGGTTACGCAATTACCCGTTCGGCTGGCAATTTAGGTTGGGCTGTTGGACCTGCTATTGGTGGTTATATGGCAAGTTACTCCTATGGGTTACTTTTTGTTATAGCATCTGTTGTTACAATAATATCTGGTGTTGTATTTGCTTTATACCTTAAAACACCCAATACTGTAGCCAATAATGATAAGTTTAGATTAAAAGATTTAATTGCTATCAAAGATGACCCTGACTTGGCAATTCATTCTATTTTAATATTTATATTGTATCTTGTCGTCGCACAACTCATAGCGACATTTTCGGTCTATGCCGTTGAAATTGTTGGTATTTCTGAATACCAACTTGGTATGATATACACGCTCAATGGATTACTCGTTGGAACTTTACAAATTCCTGTAACAAAAATGCTTCAACACAAAACCTTCACATTCCAACTTTCTGTTGGTGCATTTATTTATGCGGTCGGATATAGCGTAGTTGGGCTGGTTTCGTCTTTTTCTTATTTCTTAATCGCTATTGTGATTGTGACAATCGGGGAGATGTTCATGTCACCACCATCACTCGCTTTAACATCTAAAATGGCACCCGAAGGTCGCATGGGAAGATATATGGGCATCTTCGGCTTCTTCGTCGCTTCTGGATGGTCTTTTGGCCCTATGTACGGAGGTTTCTTACTTGAAAGGTATGCGGGAAACCCGTTAATGGCGTGGATGTTGATTTCATCACTTGCTATCATTACTGGAGTGGGGTATTTGTTATTTGCGAAACGTTTGCCAAAAGAATTAAATCAAAATAAATCAGCTACATGAGTATAACAAACTTACCTATAAATGAACCTGTATCCCATTCAATAACAAAATAGTATAATCCTGAAACAATTTCCTGAGTATTTCTGGTAATCATATCCCATTCATCGTGACTTGAATTTGGGTCAGAATCAGATGTATTATGATCAATTTTTTTAATTAAGTCGCCATCTAAAGAGAATATTTTTATTGTGCAGACTGGTGGAATATTTGCAAAATGAAGCTGTCTTGCTCGATTATCTGGTCTATCTTTTTTTGTTCTTCCTTCAAAACCAAGCTTGCGATAATTGCCATCTATTCTATACGGGTTAGGATAGACATAAATATTATCATAGTTCTTTGCCGCAATAGCATCTGCTGAATACAATGGGAATGCACTTTGTCCATGTAGAGAGAGAGACGATTCGAGTGAAGCCAATCCAACTTCTGGGGAACCATAATCGAAGGCGGTGACATTCACCCACCACTCTACGGTTGGGAGAAGGTCCTTGATTGTTAGTTCGTATTCATAATATTTCAAATAACCGTCATCAGTTAATTCATCTGCATTTGCTGAGTCTGGATTTAAAGATGATGGAAACGGTTGATTCGGATACCGTTTCTTCAAATCAGTATCTACACCAAGGATTGAGACGTTGTAATCCTGTGCTTCAAAATAAAATATTGAATCGGGAAAATCAGGATGTACAAACAAATTACTGCGATTATAAAATTCAGGATTAAATGACAAATCGTTTGCGGAATCTCCATAAAGAAAACGGAGTGAATCAATTAAAAACGGAACATCAAGTAGTTCAAAGCCTGCACGAGGTAGTTTGTTTGTGTTATATACATATTTGTTATAGTTTTCTTGATCAAAAGATGATACAACCGAATAACTTGATGGAGAATTATCACGACCGATATAAACTCGATACCCTTCAAAATCTTCACTTCCCGAAAATTGGTCTTTGGCATTCTCTGAACGTAATCCATTAAACCGTATTGTAAGTTCTCCAATCCCTGGTTCAATCCAAAAATCAGGAGATGGTGGGGGAGAAGCACCTTTAAAATCTGGAACTCCATCACCCTCATAAAAAGATGTGTCGCACTGATCGTATTTATAATATGAAATACTCGTATCAATTTCATTAATAATAGTGTCAATCGTTACTAATGTCGAATCAAAACAGCTTACTCTAATTTTGCCGAAATATCCATCGCCATCCGTATCAACACCTGGGTTGTCATATACCCATGATGCCCATCTTGAATTTGCAGCAATGGATGAAAAATCTAATTTATCATAAAAGACTCTTGGACTCAATGGGTTATGAGTAGAGAAAGCATCTGGGTCACGATGAAAATTCTCACCGGCTACAGCGGCAAAAGTGATTGGTAAGTTTTCACCTGGATTGATATTAAAAGGTCCAAATGATAAGAGATAACGAGTGTCCCAGCCATTAGCATAAATATTTGCATCTTTAGGAGGAGGTTGATAACCCTCTAGTGTATGGTCGACAGCAGTAGTGAGAAGGTCGTAGTCAAATTCTTTATGTCTGAGGACATAATACTTGTCACGATCACTAATTGCTGTTCCAAGTCTTCCTTCACTCATTTCACGGAACGGGTCAGAGATTGTTCCAATTTTTCGAGGACCAAAATCATTATTTGGTTCGCTATAATCAATTCGCCACCAATTAAATGAATAATTAAGAGAATCCGATGGTGTACGAATGACTCTTGTGCCAACAACTGATCTTGGTGACTTATCATCCCAAGCACCATTGGTCGGATCACCATCATTGTCAGCATTGTAGGCAATATTTACCGTATCAATAAAACCGTTACCTTCAGGAGCCGGAAATTCTCTTTTGAACCCAACGATATCATCATTCCAACCTTCTGGACCATTTCTTGTCGTGTGCCAAGCATCACCATCAACAAAAATCCCCATGTAAACTTCTTCTAATTTTACATTACCAATATTTTCTATTTGTAAATCAAATAAAATAAAATCGTCAGCATATTCATAACTCCAAGCCATTGAACGTTGGGTGACTTTTATATTTAGGGGTTTGTGAACTCTGTTGGTTTGGTCTGTCCCAGTTAAATTTACATTTGTAACAGTGTCATAGTAGACACAAATAATATCTTCTTCAGAAAAAGCATCATCAGAATAGAATGGAGAACCTTCATCAATTGACAACAGATTAAAACTATCATTTGGGTTTGGCCAAAATTCTTGTACAGAATAAAAGTCCTCCGTACCACAAGAGACTAATGTATCGCGTCCAACAACCGCACCAATCCATAAAGCACCCACCCATAAATAAACTAAATCTGAATTTTTCGGGTAAATACACGATTGTACAACTTCGTTGGTGAAAACATCGGTAACAGTTCCACCAAAAGAACCAAAGGTTCCATTATTGGCAATAGAAAGTTGCAAATTGCCACGGTTATGCACTGCATAATAGACAATAGGATCGGTGGCAGAAGCATAGGAGTTTTGCTTTTTGCCTAATAGATCATATTTTGGGTTCAATTCTCTTGCTTGCGATAAATCACTTAGGAAAACAAAAGAAAAAACCGTTATAAGGAAATAGATATAACGGTTTTTTGTATAGTTAAAATACTTCATAAATTACATAATAATGACAAGTTTGCCAATTTGAGTTTCAACGCCATCTGTTTCAACAGTCCAATAATATAGACCTGAAACGGTCAATTGTGTGTTTCGAGTTATCAAATCCCATTC